>JAYVER010000078.1:0-6033 GCA_043748725.1 Chloracidobacterium sp.
CACAGGTGATCAGCACGATGGTTTTGCCTTGTTTGATTAGTTGCTCGGCAGTTTCGCGGCTTTCGCCGCGTGCGGACAGGAGTGTCCGCGTTCCGATAGTTCGCGGATCGGCTAGCTTGGCGTTGATCTGCTTGTATTTTTCGAGATTTCTTAAATTTTCCGGACTCGAGATCGTCGCGTAAACGAACGGAGCACCCATCGTAGATTTGCCTATCTCCTCAAATTTTACGCGGTCACTGGCCGCATCGAGTTTTTGAAAATATTCGATGATCTTCGCCCAGCTCGCGAGTTTTCGGTCATCGCCGGGCGTGAAGCCGATAATATCTTTTGGCTGCGGTACCTGTGCGGTTACAGCAAACGACAGTAGAAAAATTAAACCGCAGAGACACAAAGACGCTGAGTTAAGAAAAGTTTTTTTCAAATTCATCTTTTGTTGTAGTACCTCGATACTCGGATGCTAGTAATTTAGCACAGGTTATGCTTATGCATTAATTGATTCGTTCTTCGTCGTCTGCGGCGTCCCTGAGGTGAACCTGCCTTAAAAACTTGCACACAAAGCAAATGCGATGTAAATTAACGCAAGTTTCAAAACCTTTCCCCGACGGAGAAGCCCTTGTTAACAAGGGGGGCTACTGACACAGAGACAACAAGGAGACCAAACGGGATGAAAAATCCATTTCTCGAAAATTTCAAACCTTATATTCCCGATTCGGCGCGCTTACGCGAGTTGACCCCGCTGCCGCTGATCATAGGCACATTGCTGGGCATTATATTTGGCGCCTCGTCGCTCTATTTGGTGCTGAAAACGGGGTTGACCGTTTCGGCTTCGATACCCGTGGCGGTGATCGCTATAACCGTTTTCCGGCTACTTTCAAAGATCGGCATGCGCGACGCAACGATTTTGGAAGCAAACGTGATGCAGACCGCCGGATCGGCGGGCGAATCTATCGCGTTTGGCATCGGCGTGACGATGCCCGCGATCATGATCCTCGGGTTTGACCTCGATATTACCCGCGTCATGCTCGTCGCCATCATGGGCGGTTTGCTGGGGATTTTGATGATGATCCCGCTACGCCGCGCGCTTATTAAGGAGCAGCACGGCTATCTAAAATATCCCGAGGGTACGGCTTGTGCCGAAGTTCTCAAAGCTGGGGCGTCAAAGGAATCCCGCGAAGCCTCGGACGAGGTCGATACATCGGGCGACCACGACGCCGCTCTACAGGGCGGCAAGATAATCTCGATCGGATTTGCTATCGGTTTTGTTTTCAACGCGCTGATGAAAGTGCTGTTTTTTTGGAAGGAATCCCCCGGAAAAGAGATGCCGGACAAATTGCTCAAGGGCGGTTCGATCAATATGGATAACGACCCGACCCTGCTCGGCGTCGGATATATCATCGGCCCGAAGATCGCCGGCTTGATGATGGGCGGCGGCGTCTTATCGTATCTCGTTCTGATCCCGATAATTAAGTTTTTCGGTGACGCGGTCACCAGTCCGGTCGCCCCGGAATTGAGCAAAACGATCTCCGTAATGAATCCCGGACAGGTCCGCAGTGCCTACATTCTCTACATCGGCGCCGGTGCGGTGGCGATGGCTGGAATGATCTCGCTCGCCCGCAGTTTGCCGACTATCTGGCACGGTCTTAAGGGCGGGCTTGCCGATTTCCGCGGCGGATCGGCTGAAGCGACGGCAAATCTGCCGCGCACGGATCAGGACCTCTCAATGAAGTGGGTCGTCGTCGGGGTTATAGCTCTGATCGGGGCGATCATGCTCTTTCCGCAACTCGGCTTGAGCGTTTTCGTGAGCCCGCTCGTCTCGTTTTTCGGGGCGATATTGATCATTATTCTCGGATTTTTGTTTGTCACCGTTTCTTCGCGGCTGACTGGCGAGGTGGGCTCGTCGTCAAATCCGATATCGGGCATGACGGTCGCAACGCTTCTGATCACATGCTTGGTATTCCTTGCTCTGGGGTGGACATCACCTGATCCATATTTTGTTACGGCGCTCTCGATCGGGGGCATCGTCTGTATCGCGGCTTCAAACGGCGGCACGACCTCGCAGGATCTCAAAACCGGCTTTTGGGTCGGCAGCACACCGTGGCGGCAGCAGGTCGCGATCTTGGTCGGCGCTCTTGCGTCGGCATTAGTGCTCGGTTCGCTGCTTATCTTTTTGAACAATTCGCGAACGTATTATCAAAAGGTCGATCCGGCTTCCGTCGAGGCAAAAGTCACAGTTACTGAGGGTCAACTATTCCGGGAGAACGGCCAGATCAAGTCCGAAAAGGCCGGCGGGAATTATGCCGAATCGGATACCGCAACATATCAAGTTTGGCAAAACACCGACCCGGCGGCCGGACAGGTCGGCAAATACCTCGTCGATGCGTCACGAAATCCTGTTTATTTTGTCGATCCCGGTATCAACGGGATCATCAAAAAAGACGAGGACGGCAAAAAGCTGGAGCGCTTTGACGCCCCGAAAGCAACTCTGATGAGCTACATCATTAAAGGCGTGCTCGGGCAAAATCTGCCGTGGGGATTGGTTATCCTGGGTGCCATGATCGCGGTCGTACTTGAACTCGCGGGAGTTCCGTCTTTGGCGTTCGCGGTTGGAATTTATCTGCCGATCTCGACGTCATCGCCGATTTTCCTGGGCGGCATAGTGCGTTATTTGGTCGATATTTATCTCAAACGCAAGCTCGCTAAGGAAAATCTGACCCCGGAGCAGATCGTCGCTGAAACGGATAAATCAAATGGCGTTTTAATGGCTTCGGGATACATCGCCGGAGGTGCGATCGCGGGCATTCTAATTGCGGGGTTCGCCGTTTGGAAACTGTCTCTTGCGTCTTCGATCTGGCTAAACGATTTTCTCGGAGCCGGTATCGATTTCTCGAAAGCTGATGAGGGTGTCGGGACCATAGATATTTTCGATGCCTGGTCCAAACTTCACAACCCCTTTGTCGCTGGCAATTACGAAAATGTGCTCGGCCTGATCCCGTTTCTTGTCCTGGCGGTAATTCTTTACTTTGTCGGTCGCGAGTGGCTGTTGGCCGGAAAAAAGAAGACTGGCTGAAAACTGAAACGGTGGTAAAATAATGTTTTACATTTTTGTAAGCGACACGCTATAATGAGATTTGGCGTGTCGCTTTTTTATTTTCTTCCGTGTTTTCCACTTTTTTCAAATAGGTTAGCTTTCTTTCAAATGATAGTTTTGTCGATGTTCATCTTTCGATTTCGAGACCTTTGCCGATTGATTTGTCTGTTGGTCTCATTCGCGTTGGCGAGCGGATGTTCGGTAGCCGAGCCAAAAGATGTAGCTGCGGTCAACGCAAAAACCTCTATCAACAAGACAGAAACAACCAATTCGGCCGCGACCAAGGGCGCGTTGATAACGATCGACAGTGGCGGTCCGGCTGATACCGTTCGCGTGTTTTACAAAAACCTCCGTGACAAAAAATTTCGCGAAGCCATATTTTTGACCAATTTACGCCCGGCAATCGAAGGCCTGACCGAGAACGAGCTCAAAGATTTCTCGGTCGATTTCGCTGCGATTGCCGGACAGGTTCCGGCCGAGGTCGAGATAAACGGCGAGATCATTACCGGCGATCTGGCCACGGTAACGGCCAATCTGCCAAGCAGCGATACGGATAAAAACGAGATCCAGAAAATTAATCTTCGGAAAGAAAAAGGCGTTTGGGTCATACTGACCGTTGATGACGCCGCCGAAAAACGCATCAAGGCCGAGGGCAAGCAGTATTTTTACAACTTGCGGATCGAGACACATGAAGAAGAAGCAAGGAAAATGCTCGAGCGTATTTCCAAAGCGGAACTCGCGTACAGCTTACAAAACGGCGGCGTCTGTGCAGATCCGCAAACCTTGATTGACTTGGGATTGCTGCCCGACGATGTTCTTACAAGCGAATCCACCGGATACAATTTTGCGGTAACCGTTATGCCGGGCAAAAAGCAATATTTCGCCACCGCGACGCCTGCTGAATACGGCAAGAGCGGCAAACTTTCGTTCCTGCTGCAGCTCGACGCAAAAGGCCTGTCGCATGTAACGAGCAAAGACAATGGCGGAAAGCCCATGAGGAAGTGAACAAAATGTAAAATAATAAATCGGTAGGTATTGATTTTTTTCGAAAATAGGTTTATAACTTTAATTCCCACTTCTTTTTATTCAGGATCAACAAAAATGATACGTGAGATGATAACCAGATTTAACCGCTCTTTGTCCGAGCGAATGGTCTCGTCACGCAGACATCATAAAGCGCCGATAAAAATATGGTTTGACCCCGATATGAATACGGAACGGGCACGCGAAGCCGCCCGCAACGCCTGCGTATTTGGCGAAACCCTGGACATCAGCCGGACGGGCATTGGTTTTGTGGTTCCCTCGATCCGCGTTAAAGAAAAATATCTCGTCGGTCATGAACGAAATTTGAATGTCGAGATCGATCTGCCCACAGGTAAAGTTTTTATGCGGGTGATGGGCCGCAGGTACGAAAAAGTCGGGCTGCACATATCCACGGAAAGATTTTTGGTGGGCGCTCATATTCTTGAGCTTTCCGGGATCGACAAAGAAATGTACGAGACATTTCTTCGTAACGGCAGCCGCCGGACAAAAAACGGGGCCGCAAGCCTCGAATTGGGAATCGATTAGGCGTACAAATCAGTCGCAAAAAGAACGAAAAGTGTAGGGAACATTCCTTACGCTTTTTTTGTCGTCCTAAGTTCAGAGTGAGCGATTTATCGCGTTCTTTTTTCACCGTTCAGAATGTCCTATTTATCGCGTGTAGGTTTAGAATGTAGACAGAAGAACGCGATAAATCGCGCACTCTGAACAGTAATGAAAGAAAAAATAGGGATAGGAATGATCGGAACCGGATTTGGGCGTAAGGTGCAGATACCGGCATTTCTTGCATGTGAAAACGTAGAGATCGTGTCGGTTGCGAGCGGCAAGATCGAAAACGCACGGGACGCCTCTATCGAATGTGGAGCCGGTCACTCTACCGACGACTGGCGCGAAACGGCTGCACACCCGCAAGTCGATCTCGTTTGCATCACAACGCCGCCGATATTTCATCGCGAAATGACGCTGTTTGCGATCGAACACGGAAAGCACGTCCTGTGCGAAAAGCCGATGGCGATGAATGTCGTGGAGGCCGAGGAAATGGAACGAGCCGCCAGGGACAAGCCTTTGCTTGCTCTGATCGATCACGAATTGCGCTTTCAGCCCGGCCGCAGGGTTGCGTACGGTATGCTTCGCGACGGAGCTATCGGGAATATCCGGCATGTCAACTCGATCTTTCAGGCACCATATCGCTGCGATCCGAATCTGCCGTGGAATTGGTGGTCGGACGCGGCTGTGGGTGGCGGAGCGCTGGGAGCCATCGCTTCGCACATCATCGACTCGCTCAACTGGTTTCTCGGCACCGATATTTCGAGCATCTCATGCCAATTACAGACGCAGATAAAGCAGCGTCGCGACTCGTCGGGCGATATTCGTGCCGTGACCAGCGATGACGAATCGAATATGCTGCTCCGATTTGCCGACAGCGTGCTGACCGAGGACGCAACCGGACTGGTCTCGGTTTCGATGACGACGGGGCCAAAATACATGAACCGCATGGAGTTTTACGGCACCGGCGGCACAATCCGGGTCGATCATCTGGGCGAAGTTTTTATTGCCAAATCCGGCGAAATTGATTGGACAGAAGTTAAAGTTGATCTCGGCAAATCGATCGAGGGTATTCCCGATACTGGATTTGCCCGCGGGTTTCTGGCGTTCGCTCCCGTGCTTGTCAACGCTATCCGCGAAGGCCGTAACGAGATAGAACACGCCGCGACATTCGCGGACGGCGTAAAGGTGCAGCGAGTGCTCGATGCCGCCCGAAAATCAGACCGCCAAAAACAAACCGTCGAAATATGATTTTAAATAAACCTTGAATTCAATTAGTAAGTGCAACTCTTGGGGTTGCCGTTAAAGGGTAAGCTGCAACAGCATCTTCGCTTTTTGATGGTGACATCAAAGAGTTA
>JAYVER010000079.1:0-6028 GCA_043748725.1 Chloracidobacterium sp.
AGTTTCCCCCGTCGATAAAGGTATTGGCATGGTTAAACACGTTGAAGACATCCATGCGAACCTGTAGTTTATAGCGTTCCGTAACCGGAATGCTCTTAAACACGCTCACATCCGCATTCCAGTTGCCCGGGCCCCGGAAAGCGTTACGCCTGGACATATTGCTCGGGTACGGACCCGTTTCGTTATTGCCATTAGGATCGCCTGTATTCACCGGAGCCCCAGTTATGCTTATGTAGCTAAACAAGTTCGGGTTGCCGCTGTCTACCGTCGTCCGGTTATAAGTGATCCGTCCTCCATTCGGCATTCTCCAGCACGTCGTGATGTTACAGTTGGTCACATCAAAGATGGAGAAAGGCGTACCGCTCTCTATGTTCATAACACTGGATATGGTCCAATTGCCAAATATCGACCTTGCGATGCGATTTTCCAGCTTGTTGAACGGGATCGGATAGATCACCGATGCGATGAACCGGTGGCGAACGTCAAAATCGGCATAACCGTAATCTAGCATTGGATTGAAAGGATCTAGGTATCCGAGATTGAAGTTGTTCGCGGATTCGCTGAATGTCGAGCTCAGGTTGTCCTTAGCGACCGCGTACGAATAACGCGCCGTCAGGATCATGCCCGTCCCCATGAAGTTTGAGCTCTCGATCGAAGGCGTGAACGAATAGTAATTGCTGGTGCCATCGCTTCCACGGAAGTTGATGTTTCCCCAATTACAATTCAGACGGTCCGTCGTGGTAAGGGTCGCAGGACAATTCACACCTGAGACAGCCGGGCTGCCCAGGTAACGGGTACCTGTTCCAAACCGGTTAATATTCGAGATGGAATACAATTTTCGACCGGCAGAGCCCGAATAGTCGATCTTGGCCACCGTGTTCCGGTCGATCTGATGCTCGAACGATACACCCCACTGATGGGCATAAGCACTTTTGATGTTCGGATCGACCGCACGCAGGCTGGAACGCGGCAACGTACGCGGAGCACCTGTGCCCCCAAGCGGGCCGAAATTGTCGGTAGTGACGACGCCGGGCACGGACAACACCGCATAGAACGGTGGATTTTGAATAACGTTAAAGGTCACGTTACCAAAATTACGCTCGAAACCGATACCATAACCGCCACGAAGGCTGTTTTTGCCATTGCCTGTGATGTCCCAGGCAAACCCTATACGCGGAGCAAAGTTGTTCTTGTCAACAGCCCACAATCCGCCTTTTGTAGTGGCTTTCGCCGCTGTTCCGTTGCGAATTCTGTCAAAAATAGTAGCTCCGGTTCCAAAATAGAAATTGGAATCAAGGCCCTGCTTCGATTTCTGCGTGCCGTATAACTCGTAACGGAGACCATAATTCACCGTAAAGGTCGGCCTTACACGCCACGAATCAGTCGCATAGAACGCCCATTCGTTATAGATATTTGTACGCTGGAAGTTAGGAGCTTTTGCCGGAAGAGTAACGAGGCCGCCGGGGAACTGGCCCTGAGGGTCAACAGCAACCTGATGCCGGATGACAGTGCCCGCGAGGAAGGCGGCGCTTGCCGATGTGGCACTGGAGCCTGCAAGCCCCTCAGAAGCATTCTGATAGGCGCCAAATATCGTGTCGTCGTTCAGATGAACATATTGCGCGCCAAAACGCACGTTATGGTTCCCCGAGATCCACGTCATATTCGGCTTGACGTCCCAAAGCTGTTCCAGTTCAGGAGCATTCAATCCGGCGCCAGGGCTGCATGGTAGGTATCCGGGGAACGCAATACAATGGCCCTCGATTCTGGGCGTGGCCTGGTCAAACCAATAAAGCGTCGGAGTGTTCGGGCTTGCGCCGCCCAGCGTTACTCCGCCTCTTGCACGGCGATACGCGATCTTGCCGTCAAAAAGCAGATTTGAGCTAAAGCTGTGCGTACCTGAGACCAGGAAGTTTTGATTAAATGCCGTACCACCCTCGTCGTAACCTTTCCACGGGCTATTGGCACTCGTGCCCAGGAAAAAATTGTCCTTCTCGACCTTGTAGCTGAAAAACATGCTCGTCTTGTCGCTCAAATTCCAATCTACACGAGCCACATTGTTCCAAGAGTTCTGCGGCGTTCCGCCGCCGGCATCGACGGGAGCGGTGTACCGGACCAAGCGAAAACGTTTCGCTCCCCCGGCGAGAACGGGAAGATTAGCGTCAGTACTAAGTTGCCCTGTAGGCGTCGCGGCCAATGTGCCGAAGGTCGTAAAGAAGGTCTGAGTATTGGCAGCCGCCAATGCCAGATAGGCAGATGTCGGCACCCAGGCAAGGACGCTCGCACTGCTGCGGACGCGGGTCGCCGCAAAGAAGTTCGAGAAGAATGCCTTGTTTTTCTTGATGGGGCCGGTAAACCCGCCGCCAAACTGATTCCGGTTATAATGCGGCCGCGGATTTCCCTGGGCGTTATTGTCATAACCGTTTGACGAAAGGATCGAGTTGCGGTTCGTCTCATACACGCTGCCAGCAAACTGATTGCCTCCGCCCCTGGTCACGATATTGACGACGCCGCCTGAGGCACGACCGTACTCGGCGGAAAAGTTGCTCGTGATGACGCGAAATTCGCTAATCGAATCCTGCGGCACCGATTGTGAAGGCGTAGCTGTAAAGGTTGCGGAATTCTCCACGCCGTCAAGCAGGAGTTCGGTACTCGCTGCACGCTGTCCGTTAATAGCAACGCCGGCACCGCGGCCCGATGGATCAGATGTCGAAATATTGCCCGAAAGTATAACCAAGCCATAAGTGTTGTTGTTCAAAATAGGCAAACTCTCGATCTGCCTCTTTGTCACAACGGTGGACTGAGTCTGATCGGTGGTATTGATCTCGGCGAGACCGCCGGTACCGGGGACGTCAACAACATTAATAAGGGCCGCGACCCCAACTGTTATGTTAACGGTAGTAGTACCACCTACGGCTACGTTTGATTTTGCCTTGGTATCACTAAATCCTTTAGATGAAACCGTGACGTTATACTCGCCGGGATATACGCTCGTAATCAGGTAATATCCATCCGAATTTGTGGTCGTTGTCTTTTCAGCACCGGTTTTTGCGTTTGTGATCTTCACTGACGCACCGGCCACCACGGCATCGTTCTGGTCTCTCACGGTGCCGTTAAGCTGTCCAGTATCCTGTTGTCCGAATGTGATGCTTGAAAAAGCCAAAAGCGTCACAACCATGAACAAAAAGTATTTAATGTTGATTTTATTCATAATTTTATTTCACCTCAAGTTTTACCCTTTTCTAATTTTTGTCTGATGTTGCTTTCATTGGGTCAATACCCATTTAAGCAGAAAAACTAATTTAATTTAACTAAGTCAATTGGCGTGCCACGCAGATATTGATCTCCCGAAGGGTCTAACCCGTGAGTTATCAGTAATTACACTTATTATATATTTCACGATCTCGGCAGAACATCCAAATATTTGAATATTTCTAGAGTTTTGTATAGTTTCTGAAAACACTTCGGCAATTGAAGAATAGTTGGTTAGATCGACCTTCGCCCGATCGCGGCGAACGCCAAGCCTCCGAGTGTCCCGACAAATTGGTCAAAGTTCGCAAAGCGCTCGTCTTTTGTAAAACCTTTCACGTACCTCGCATAGATCTGCTGGCAAATAGCGGCGATCTTGAATGTCCCGAAAACGTAATAGAACAAGATATTGGAAACGTCTCGGCCCGATGCGGCGGCGTACATATCTGCGAGTTCCCGACGCGATATATTTTCCATTAGAACACGCGGGTTGAATGGCATATTGAGCATTTCGTCGCCGGCGTCCTTTGCCATCCAGTAGCCCAGCGTTGTGCCGAGGTCCATCAGCGGATCGCCGACCGTGACCATTTCCCAATCGAGCACGGCTGTGATCCGCGTCAGATCATGCGGATCGAGCATTATGTTGTCGAATTTATAATCGTTATGGACGAGTGCGGCACCGGAATCGGCGGGAATGTTATACCCCAGCCACGCGATCGCCTTTTCGAGTTCGGGCCATTCGTCGGTTTTGGCGGCAAAATATCGTTTCGTCCAGCCTTCGACCTGGCGGCGGGCATAGCCGTCGGGGTGGCCGAGGTCACCGAGTCCGGCGGATTTGTAATCGAGCGCGTGGAGATCGGCGAGGTTTTGGATGAAACTTTCACTAACCCTTAGACGAAAGTCTTGAGAATTTTCAAGGTCGTGTCTCGCCCTTACTAACGTGCGGGCTTCTGCATCGCGTATTCGACCACGAATAATCAGCCCTTTTCGCCTCTCCATCAGATAAAATTCCGAACCGATCACTGATGTGTCTTTGCAAAAGAGCAGCGGCTTTGGTGCGGGCGCATATATAGCAGAAAGTTTTGACAGTACGTTAAACTCGCGGCTCATATCGTGCGCGGTCTTGACCGTATTGCCGAACGGCGGGCGTCGAAGCACGTATTCGACATCGCCGACACGTACGAGATATGTCAGATTCGAGCTTCCGGCAGGGAATTGCTCGATCACAACATCGTTGATTTGCAAATCAAGAGTGTCGCGAAGATAGGCCCCGAGACGTTCGTCATCGATCTCCTCGCCTGCTCGAACTTGACTGGTTTCTCGCATATAGATCGCAAACGATTACTGCACCCGTATATTCTTATCCGCGTTTATCTGTGGTAATCTGTGGCTAATTTTTAACCTTATGAACTTCGATTATTCAGCAAAATCAGTCGAACTGCAAAAACGGCTTGTCGCGTTTATGGACGAGTTTATTTACCCAAATGAACGAGCATACGCGGACGAGATAAACTCCGGCGACCGATGGGAGCCGTCCAAGCTGATCGAAACATTGAAAGCCAAGGCGAAAGCTGCCGGATTGTGGAACCTCTTTCTACCTGATCTTTCGGGCCTCACCAATCTCGAATACGCTCCGCTCGCTGAGATCATGGGCCGCGTCACGTGGGCGTCTGAGGTCTTTAATTGTTCGGCGCCCGACACGGGAAATATGGAGGTGCTGCATCTCTACGGCTCGCCGGAGCAAAAAGAAAAATGGCTAAAGCCGCTGTTCGCAGGCGAGATCCGCTCTTGTTTTTCGATGACCGAGCCGGATGTGGCTTCGTCGGACGCTACCAATATTCAGGCGTCGGTCGTTCGTGACGGCGACGAATACATTCTCAACGGAGAAAAATGGTGGTCGACCGGCGGCGGCGACGCCCGGTGTAAATTGTCGATCTTTATGGGCAAGACCGACGAGTCGGCACCTAGACATTTGCAGCAATCAATGATCCTTGTCCCAATGGATACACCCGGAGTCATCGTTCAGCGGCAGCTCGACGTTTTCGGGTATGACGACGCACCGAACGGGCATTCGCAAATATCGTTCATAAATGTCCGCGTACCGAAAGAAAACCTGCTTCTCGGCGAGGGCCGTGGTTTTGAGATCGCACAAGGGCGGCTTGGCCCGGGCCGCGTTCATCATTGCATGCGGCTCATTGGTATCGCCGAACGTTCTCTGGAATTAATGTGCTCGCGTGCAAAGGCCCGGATTGCATTCGGCAAGCCGATTGCCGACCAGGGTGTCGTTCGCCAATGGATTGCCGAGTCGCGTCTTGCCATTGACCAGGCACGCCTGCTCGTCCTAAAAACCGCCTGGATGATGGACACCGCTAGCGCCAAAGCCGCACGTCGCGAGATCGCCATGATCAAGGCTGTTATTCCCCAAATGGCTTTACAAGTGATCGACCGAGCGATACAGGTTCACGGCGGCGGAGGCGTTTCGCAGGATTTTCCGCTCGCGCAATTCTGGATCTACGCCCGATCCTTACGCTTAGCAGACGGCCCCGACGAAGTTCATCTTGAATCTATTGCGAAAATGGAGTTAAATATACGTAATTAAACTATCACCACATAACTTTGTCAGGCCGGGCCGCGAACACCTACAAAGATGTTAGCCGAACGGATTAGACTATTAAGGAGGAAGTTGATGAAACACTCAGTAATGAAATGCACCCGATGGCGGTGGCACTGGCATAGCCGCCTGATCGGTGTGCCGGCGGCGATCTTGTTTTTGGTTCTTTCG
>JAYVER010000080.1:0-6015 GCA_043748725.1 Chloracidobacterium sp.
CAAAACGACTGGAGATTAGTTCTCAAGCTAAGGAAATATCTACCAGACTGCTTGCAAAGTCTGGCTTACTCAATCAATGATCGCCTATCTTTCCGGCAAACTTCTTGAGAAACAGGCCAATACCGTGATACTCGATGTCGGCGGTGTCGGCTACGAAGTGTCGATACCGCTCTCGACTTTCTACGAGTTGGGCGAAGTCGGCTCGCATGTGAGTTTGCGAATCTACACGCATGTCCGCGAAGACGCGATACAGCTGTTCGGTTTTAAAACGAATCGCGAACGCGATCTGTATCTTCGTTTGTTGTCAGTGCAAGGCATCGGGGCCAAATCCGGCATTACGATGCTGTCGGGAATGAGCGCGGATGAGATAATAATGGCAATCCGCACGGATGATCTTGCTCGTCTGACTTCAATCCCGGGTGTTGGACGAAAGACAGCCGAGCGACTGGTGATCGAGCTTCGTGACAAGGTAGGCGAACTCGCTACAAGCGGATCATCACCCCTGGATGCGACGAGGGCCACGCTGCCCGCCGATGCAGTGTTCGAAGATGCACTCTCAGCACTTGTTAATCTCGGTTACCAACGCGTCGCCGCCGAAAAAGCCGTCAAACAAGCCGCACAGGAAGGCACTGAAATGTCCGTTCAAAAACTGCTCCGCCGTGCCCTGCAGGTGCTTGCAAAATAATGCCGCAAGCCCGCGCGTAAGCAAGGGCGTAACATTCAGCGTTGGTTATTGCGCCCTTGCTTACGCGCGGGCCTCCGCAAATTAATGCTAGATCTTGCAATACAAATTCGCGGCGAATTCGCCAAACTCGACCGCCGCACGGTCTTCGCGCTCGTTTACACCGCCGTTGGGCTGACCTGCATCACGTATTTCAAGAATCCGGATTATCTCGATCTTATCCTACGAAACACACGCTTCGCCGCGATCGGCGAGATTGCCGCACATCCGGTCAACAATAATCTCTACGGCCTGATCTGGTGGGTATTCGTGTCGGTGACGTTTTATTTTGTCGTGCCTGCGATCTTTGTAAAGTTTGTGCAAAAACGGCCGTTGAGTGAGATCGGGCTGGCGTTCAAGATCGAAAAAGGCTTTGTAAAGCTCCTGTTGCAGTGTGTCGTAATAATGCAGCCGATCGTTTATCTGATGTCGCTGACGGCGGGCTTTTCGGCCAAATACCCTTTCCTCAAGGTCTATAACGGCGATCCGTATTTCAGCACAACGCTGCTCATCTGGGAACTGATTTATTTCTTTCAGTTTTTCGGCCTCGAGTTTTTCTTTCGCGGTTTTTTGCTGCACAGCCTGAAACCGTCGCTCGGCGCGTATTCGATACTCGTGATGACAGTGCCGTACACAATGATCCACTTCCAAAAGCCAATGCCGGAAGCGTTCGCGGCGATCTTTGCCGGTATTTTTCTCGGCTGGATCAGCTACAAAAAGGGGACGATCTGGCTCGGCCTCGTACTCCATTGCACCGTTGCGTTTTCAATGGATATTTTGGCTTTATACAATAAGGGGCTATTATTTTAGCTGGCTAAAATAACCGCAGAGACGAAAAAAAAAATTAACAGGGATGAAGGCGATAAACAGGATAAGAAAATGTTGTAGGTCTCAAACATAAATTTATCCTTTCATCCGTTTTATCCCTGTTTATTCTCTTTCTCGGCATCGTCACCAGTCTGCGGTGAAGAAATTATGAGTAACGTTGCGGCAATAGACATTCGGAATGACGGTCTTACGGACGATGAGGCGCAGCTTGACGTCACTCTGCGTCCGACTCAGTTTTCTGAATACATCGGCCAGACAAAGGTCAAGGAAAACCTGCGTGTCTTTATGAAGGCCGCGCTCAAACGGCGCGAAGCTCTCGACCACATTCTGCTCACCGGCCCGCCGGGCGTCGGCAAAACGACGCTTTCGAACATCGTCGCCAACGAGATGGGTGCGTCGCTTAAATCCACCGCCGGTCCCGTGATCGAAAAGGCCGGCGACCTGGCTGCGATCCTCAGTAATCTGGAAGAGGGCGATGTACTTTTCATCGACGAGATCCACCGCCTCAATCCGGCCATCGAGGAAATTCTTTACCCGGCGATGGAAGATTTTAATCTCGACATAATGATCGGCCAGGGCACGGCGGCTCGGTCGATCAAGCTCGAATTGCCCAAATTTACGCTTATAGCGGCCACAACGCGTCCCGGCCTCCTGACGGCTCCGCTTCGAGGGCGTTTCGGTATTATTTTTAATCTTGATTTTTACAACGTCACCGATCTGCAGACTATCTGCAAGCGTTCATCGAGCATTCTCAACGTCGAGATCGACGAGCAAGGTTCGCATGAGATCGCCAAACGCGGGCGCGGGACGCCTCGTATCGTTAACCGCCTTTTGCGTCGTGTCCGAGACTTTGCCGAGGTCGATCACGAAGGCCATATCAACGAACATGTCGCCTGCGACGCGCTTGACCGGATGGAAGTGGATAGCTTCGGTCTCGACGACATGGACGCAAAGCTGCTGAAGACGATAATCCAAAAATTTGACGGCGGCCCGGTCGGTTTGGGTACGATCTCAGCCGCGATCCATGAGGAAAAAGACTCTATTGAGGAGATCATTGAGCCATATCTGCTCCAGATCGGCTTCCTAAACCGAACTCCCCGCGGCCGCATGGCGACACGCCTTGCCTACGAACATTTTGGACTTGAATCGCTGATGCGTAACAGCGATGTTCCCTCTCTTTTCAGTTAGCAGATAAAAGCACTTACTAGCTCATAGCGTCGGCCATTATTTTGTTTTGCGGTTGTTTGTGAACTTATCACTGTTCGCTGTAATTCCTAATTCAAATTTATAAACGTTTGATTTTCCCGTATTGACCACGTACAACCGTTTACCGGCTTTGGTATTCGTCAAAACGAGTGCGGACGGATTGTCCAGAGCGTTTGGCTCGTTTGGTCTTAGGGGTTCAAGACGGTTTCCGTCAATGTCAAACACAAGTATTTCCTTTGACTGTGGATTTGTCACATAGAGTTTTTTGTCTTGAGGGTCGAACGCGGCAGCCGGGTAACGCCAGGGATATGTCGTCCATTCCGGGACCGCCCATTGTGTGATAAATTTGCCATTCAGATCGAAAATCTGAATCCGAAGGTTTCCGGCGTCAGCAACGTAAACGCGGTCGCCGCCGACTTCGAGACCGGTTGGTTCGGCAAACTCACCTTCACCAGCCCCTTGCGTACCCCATGCAAAAATTTTGTCGCTGTCAGGATCAAGTGCAACGACGCGTGAATTGCCCTGATCCAGAATGTATAGACGTTTATCCGGTCCAATGACGACAGATCGAGGCCCGAAAAATCCCGGTGCAGGGCCTGTCCATTCTTTGACAAAGGTTCCATCAGGTTTGAATTTGAGAAGCCGATGATTTAAGGCGTCCGCAACATAAATATTTCCAGCGGAATCAACCGCAATTCCATTCGGCTCACGCAATTGGCCTTCGGCGCTTCCGGCTTGTCCAATTGCCGCAAAAAAATTCCCTTCAGGCGAAAATTTCTGCACGCGGGTGTTCATCGTGTCAGCAACATAAAAATTACCGGCCGTGTCCACGGCAATTCCGCGGGGACTTGAAAACTGCCCGGGCCCGTTCCCCTGACCACTTGCGAAAGCCGAAACGGCCGGAACTTCCCGGCCGATATTCCTCTCAATGGCTTTTTGCTGTCGATCGGGAACCGAGCTGGAAAACTCAGTGGGCACCTTGTAAATCGCCAGATTAGCGTATTTGTGTTCGGTGTCGTCAAAGACTTTTTCGAAATTCTGTTTATAGACCGATTCGTTAATGTTCCTGACAAAATCGCTCCCGCGCAACCCATCCTCGATCGCTACGTAGGCAATTTTATTCTCATTGAGGAGACGGACGAGCTCGCCCGGGTCGCGTTCCTGAAACATCCTTCGGTATGTATTTTCACGTGCCGAGATGTCATAGCCCACCGCCCATGGAAACAAGGGGTTACCCAAAAAGATCTTGCGGCCGGTAAACAGTATCTGATGCGAAAGCAGCCTGTCCGTCAGGAACAGATCAGTAGGCTGAGTATTTTCAAATAACCAGGTCGTCAAACGATCGTTTTCGTAAGGGACATTCATTGTGAAATCGTTGTGAACAGGAAAAAGATCGATAATTGCCCCGAAAGCCATCGCCAATCCCAGCGCAGCCGCTAACACGGCACGTCCGACACTCGCCTTGCCAATGATCCAAAGAGCGTAAGCGACGTAAATACAGGCGGCGATATTCCAGACGTTCAGCAGTTTGTGATTATTAAATACATCCACGCTGAGTTGGAGCAGAAAGACCACGGGTATCAACATTGAAAAAACAAGAAATAGCCGCCGGTGAGCACCGGGTAGAAACCAAAGAGCGACGATAAGTAATATCCACTTTAGACCAAAGGTCCAGCCAAGATATTCCAAAACCAACGGCACTGTCGGGTTTATTATGGTATAGCCCCAATGAAACAGCGTCTGGCTTGTCCGATCGAAATTTCCCGTCTGCAGCATAAGCAGCTGCGGTAAACCAAACAAGATCGCCGTCCCGATCAAAATTATCAGATAGCGCCGATAAGGAAAAAAGACTAACAAACTGCCTATTATGATCGCCGCAGACACAAAAACGGCACTGTTCCAATATGGCAGAGCTCCGGTCAAAAGGCCGCAGAAAATTAGAGCTGTAATGTCGCTTCGGGAAATTTTCGGCCGCGGAGGATCGGGCTGCGGCTCAACATGTTCAGTTACGCTCTCAGTTTCCTCTCCAATGCTTTTGTCGTCAGATTCCATAGCGGTCTGATTGTCATCTCCGGAACTGGCAGCTGGCTTTTGTTCAAGATCGACAATAATACCTTTGCGGCGGTAGAGATCGATCAAAAAAACCAAAACAATGAAAAGGATGCCGACGCCGCTGATAAGATGGCGTTGGTTGCCAAAAACAGCGACTGACAGGGCTCCCCAGCCCTCGCCCCGAAACGGATAGCCCGAGTTCAGGAACTCTTTTAAGTTCACAACCGAACTCAACATTCCGCTAAGACCGGTTTGCGCCCATAAAAAAGGAATGTAGGAAAGCGAACTGGAGGAGAAAAAGAAAAATATCGCCGAGATCCGGGCAACGGCACGCGAGCTAAACAACAACTCTGCAAATGTCATGATCAAAACCACCAGTGACATGAGCGACATGACGCTGAGTAAATTTATGCTCCAGACAAGATTTAAACCGAGAAACGAGAGATTGGCGGCTAGAAACCAAAAAAGAAAGTGATACCGGATAAACTCACCCGGCAGAAAAGGATGCTCGGTGGGGAAATTATGTCCGACCGCCATGCTTTGCGAAAGTGAAAGATTTGCTCCAAAATCGCTCCAGCCTTTCAAGCCGAAATGAAAGTTTCCGTCAGAGAAATTCAACGTCGCAAACATCAGCCAACCCGTAAAAATAAGACAAATAATTAGGCACGCCCAGTCCCACTTAGCATTTCCTATAGGACGGCGGTCAGCATCAATCCGAATGGGAACCTCAGGGTCTTGCGTGGCTGCTTCTGCTTGATCGGCGTTTTCGGCACGAACGGAGGTAGCGGCTACAATTTTTTTGATTAGTTTTCTAAGTGAGCCATCACCCGGTTGTTCCCCCGTCACATCCCGCCGCAGCCAGAGAATAAAACCAACGGCGATCACGAGGAATATTAAATTTGCCCACAAAAGTGTCAGCGCTGTGTGTGCGAAGACAAGCGCTGCGGCATAAGTGATCCAGGTACTGAGCAGGAGTCCCGAGAGAAATGCGACTGCCAGTCTGTGTTGTATCGAAATAAATGAAAACAATCGCCGGCAAATCGCATCACCGAGCAGGAACATTATGAATAAATAAATTAAAGCGAACATTTATGATCTAAGACGATTTAGAACCGCCGGCTCCTTGTGTCTTGCCAGAATGAATTGAATAAAGATACCAAATTTGTTCAGAGTGCGCGATTTATCGCGTTAGTCATACGCGATAAATC
>JAYVER010000081.1:0-6011 GCA_043748725.1 Chloracidobacterium sp.
CGGGGAGATCGTCGTGACATGCGAAGGGTTTCGGGCCGGGCACGGGGCGGACAGCGCTGTTTTTATTGGGGATGAACGGTGCCGGATCGTGGCGGCTTCGGCGAGTCGCGTGTTGGCTATCGTACCGCCCGGTGACGGCGGGCATACGCAAATCCATCTGGAAACCGGAGGCAAAAAGAGCGAGCTTTTTCCGATCGTCGTTGGCAAACTGCTCGTGGGGGACATGCATATTGTCGCCAATCCGGCGGTCGATCCGTCGGACGA
Source organism: Chloracidobacterium sp. (assembly GCA_043748725.1). GTDB lineage: Bacteria > Acidobacteriota > Blastocatellia > Pyrinomonadales > Pyrinomonadaceae > OLB17. Next base: position 265 of record JAYVER010000081.1, read on the forward strand.
CGCGCTTATTTTGACGCGGTCGGGGTCGCGGGGTCAGCATCTGCCGGTGACGCTTTTTCGGCTCGAACCGGATGGCTATCTCGACGAACTGCCGGACGCGATACTCAATCCGACTGGCATTGCATTTGACCGCGAAGGGCAGATGTTTGTGACCAACCGCGCACAGGGCGAGGTCTATGCTGTGGGCAGGGAAGGCACGAGCTCGGTCTATGCGACGGGTTTGGGCATTGCGAGCGGCATTGCGTTTGACGCCGAAGGGCTGATGTATGTCGGCGACCGTTCGGGGACGATCTTTCGCGTTCGAGATTTTGCCGAGGTCGAGACTTTTACCGTCATGGAGCCGTCGGTCGCGGCGTATCACATGGCGTTTGCACCGGACGGCAGGCTGTTTCTGACCTCGCCAGGGCTCGCGAGCCACGACGCAGTACATGTCATCGATAAGGAAGGCTTTGACGAGAAATTCTTCCGCGGCCTCGGCCGTCCGCAGGGTCTGGCGTTTGGCAAAGACGGAAATCTGTACGTCGCCGGATGCTACCAAGGACGACATGGTATTGTGAAGATTTCACCAGACGGAGCCTCCGCCGAGCACTTCGTCGCCGGAAATAACGTCGTCGGATTGTGCTTTACACGAGCCGGCGAGATGATCGTCGCAACCAGCGACAGCGTCTATTCCGTCCCATGCGGGATCGAGGGTACGTTGTTGTAACCAAGTAATACGAAAGAAAATTAGCCACAGATGGACACGGATAAACACAGATAAAAGCCAAGTTTGTAACGGGTTAGGCTTTTAGAAATCCGTGTCGATCTGTGTTTATCTGTGGCAAAATATCTTCAGGTTTTTCGTCTATCTCTACTTACTGATTCATCTTCATCTGATCGGCGGCTTGCTTTGGCGACATGACCATTGGCAGGCGGCCGTCGGCGAATTTGGTCAGGGCGAGGAAATCTGCATCCTGCCTGATCGAGTTGAACATAAAGTCCACACGGGCCTCCATCATCTCTTTTGTGCGGACCTCCTGGTAACGCTCGTACTGGTAAAAATGACGTTTTAGCATAGCGAGGGCTTTATCTTTTTGACCATTTTGGGCGAATATCGCAGCCAGATTGTATGACGCAGGCAGCAGATCAATGTTGGCCAACGCTATTTTCAGAGCCTCGTCCTTTTGCCCCGAAGCGGCCATGAAAACGGCGGCGAAAACCACATTATAGGGGTCTTGGGGGTCCATTGCGAGGGCTTTTTGCGTGTAGAAATTGCCCTGTTTGAGGTCGCCTTCGGAATTCCAATAGACGGCCAGATTGCGGTAGGCGAGCGGGAGCGGATATGTCGCCACGGAATCTTCCATCAAGTGCAGGCCTTTTTTGAACTCGCCTTCGTGGATCGTGATCTTACCTAAACCGTGCATAGCGACGGCACGCGACAGCGGATCGGACGGCATGTCGAGAATCTGGTGAAATTCGATTTTAGCATTTCGCCAGTCGCCCGTGTCGTGCCGATGTAGCTCGGCAAGATAGCGGATCGGCGTCGGGTCGGCCGGGTCCATATTGTGAGCCTGTGTGTAAAACCTGTCGGCCAGCACGTATTTTGCGTCGTTTTCGGCGACCAACCCGCGCTTCATCGTTCGCACGATCTGCGCGCTAATATCGGCATCGAAAATCGGTGACGCCGGAATGCTGCCGATGTTTTCCGCTCCGAGTTTTTTGAGCGCCGAGGCGGCTTCTTTAGCCTTTTTCGGGAACATACATTTTTCGCCGAGCACCGATTGGTAAAGCTTGACAGCAGTGGCCTTGTCGCCCGCGTCGGCTTTGGCCTTGGCGTCTTTCAGGCTCATGTCGAGAGCGGACTCGCGGGTTTTGATCTCGCCGCCGACCAGTTTTTCGACGTCGGTCACCTTTAGCTTGCCGTCTTTGTTCTCGACCTTATTTATCGGCGTGCCGTCTGATTTGGCAAGGACGGCGATCGGCAGTTTAGAGTCGCCGATAAGTTTCTCAGCATTCGGTGTTCGGGTGTCGGCGAGATACATCGACACGCATTGCCCGGCGTAGAGCGACAGGTCGCGCGATTCGCGCAAACTGGACTTTTTGATCTCGTCCATCGATGAGGGGAACCAATACAGCGTCATCCCGGCGCTCGCGGACATGTCTTTTTCGGTCACCGCAGTTTTCCACGGGACATGATAAACGACCGGATCGGAACCGCCGGTGCCGGTGCCCGACGTGCCGCCTCCTCCGCCGCCGCCTCCGCCGCCGCAGGTTGCCCAGACGGGTGTTGAAACAAAAACAAATACCAGAAGAAAAGCGACAAAGCGAGCAAATATTGTTTTCATGGCCGTAATTTTAGCAGAATGGACTAGGACGAGTCCAGCGAAACTCCTTGCCCCAAATGGGCGTATTTAACTAAGATGGTCGTAAGACGAACGCGATGAAAAATAAATTGACATTTGTACTGATGCTTGTCGCGGCTTTTACGTTTGCCTGCGACCGGTTCGAAAAACTTACGAACGGATTTCCAACGCCAACGCCCGAGACGACGACTCCAACCAAACAGCTTGCAAATCTTGAGCTGAAACCTGACGCCGAACTTGAAAAACAGATCGCGGCAATTGCTACGCAAGCGAAAGGCAAAGTAGGCGTTGCGGCGATCGTGCTCGAAACAGGTGACAGCGTCTCGTTAAACGCCGACCAGCATTTCCCGATGCAGAGCGTTTACAAATTGCCGATCGCGATGGCCGTTTTGCACGAAGTTGACGACGAAAAGCTGACCCTTGACGAGCAGATCGGCGTGACCAAATTGGATTTTGTTCGCGAAGGCCAGTATTCGCCGATCCGCGACAAAAACCCGAATGGCGCGGTGCTGACCGTACGCGAACTGATCCAATATACGATCTGCGAAAGCGACGGAACCGGCAGCGACGTCCTGTTGCGACTGGCGGGCGGCGCCGATGCCGTGCAAAATTACCTAGCGGCGATCGGTGTCGGCAAGCAATTGGTCGTAGTCAACTCCGAAAAAGAGCTCGGCCAAAATTGGCAGACTCAATACGATAACTGGACGACACCTAACACCGCCGTCGCCCTGCTCCGCGATCTGCAACAGGGCAACGGCATCTCACCCGAACATCGAGAGCTGCTTCTGAAATTCATGACCGATTCGACCACCGGGCCAAAGCGTCTGAAAGGCCTCCTGCCCCCCGGAACCGCCGTCGCACATAAAACCAGCACCTCCGGCACGCAAAACGGAATCACTGCCGCGACAAACGACATCGGTATTATCACTCTGCCAAACGGCAAACATATCGCGATCGCCGTTTTCGTCTCGGATTCACCCGCAGACAAGAAAACCCGCGAAGCCGTGATCGCGAAGATCGCGAAGGGTGTTTGGGATAGGTGGAACTACGATTCGCCGGTCAATACCTCGCAAGTCAAAAAGATTAAATGTGCGGAATCAAGAGACGCAGACGATAAGAACATATGCGATGTCATAATCCCTCCTGCCTACCGTGAAGATACAGTTTCAATGGATGGGTTTGAAGTGACAGTGAAGGAAGTTGATCTGAAGGGTGACAAGAAAAATGAAAAGATCGTCTGGGAATCGAGTTGGGCAGGCACAAGCGGTGGAGAACTCTGGGTCTTGGAACACTTCAAGGGAAACTATCGCAAATTATTCGAGACAGAAATGACATGGACGCCGATAATAATACTGAATACAAGTCACAATGGTTGGCGAGATTTTGCTTACCTACTTACAGGAGGTGGCGTTGATCCCGAATTTATCACAGTTAGAAATGACGGAAAATCATACAAAGCAGGCGGTGGAAAGTCGTACAAAAGGAAGGATGGACAGCTAGATCAACCGGCTGGCGAGGTTTTGATAGGCAAAGATTGGAATCAATCGATTTTGGGGCCAATACCAAATAACTGATCCCTTTTCGAACGCAACCCGCACTCCAGAGATTTCCAATGACGAAAATAATTACCTTCGAAACAGTCCGTGAGATCACTCTTGCTTTATGACAATATTTTCATTAGTATGGCGATATGGCTATACAAGGGCTATATAGGTAGAAATGGAAATGACACATTCTGTAAAAGACGCAAAAGATAATTTGAGCGAGATCATACGGCTTGCTGAAAGTGGGAAACCGCAGATAATTAAGCGGCATGATACTGAGGTTGCGGTTGTTGTCTCGATAAATGATTGGAAACGCTCAAAGGGCAAGCGAGCGACCCTCGTCGAGGTCTTGCGTAATAGTCCGCTTGTAGGACTCGATCTTGATTTTTCACGGCAAGACGATCTGCCGCGCGAGATCGATCTTGGAGAATAGGAGATGGCTTATTTGCTGGACACTTGTGCGATCTCTGAGATGGTTGCTGTCCATCCGAATCAAAATGTTCTCGATTGGTTTGAACATCAACCGGAATCGACACTATATCTGAGTGTTGTGACGTGGGGAGAAATTCAAAAAGGCATCTATCAATTGCCTGCCGGAAAGCGACGGCTGCAATTGGAGACGTGGCTGCTTGACGATTTGCTCCCTACCTTTCAAGATCGAATTATCGAAATCGATGAACAATTGATCACAGCCTGGGCGAAAATGCTTGCCGGATTTAAGCCAAAGGGAATTGTGCGTCCATCATTTGATTCGCTGATCGAGGCGACCGCACTTCATCGTAATTTGATATTAGTGACACGGAACGAAAGAAATTTTCGCGACTCGGCGGTTAGTGTTTTCAACCCTTGGGACGCATGACAAAGATCGATTACGAAACCGTCCGCGAGATCGCTCTTGCTCTGCCGAATGTGGAAGACGGCTTGTCGTACGGCGTTCCGGCGTTGAAGGTGGGCGGCAAGCATTTGTTCGTGCGGTGGAGAGAATATCTGAACGCGATCGTATTAAAAACTACATTCGAAGAGCGTGAGGAGCTAATGGCCACCGACCCGAACGTTTATTTCATCACCGACCATTATTTGAATTATGAGTATGTGTTGGTCAACCTCAAAAACGTCTCCCGCGACGCTCTCTCCGACTTGATACGCCGGTCGTATACTCTCGCTTCAGGAAAGAAAAAGAAAAGTTAGCCACGAATTGCACGAATGTCACGAATGAGATCGAACCCAATTCGTGTTATTCGTGCAATTCGTGGCAAAAAAGTCCTACCTACCCGCCTTGATATCCGCGATGCGTTTTTCGAAGGCGGCGGTGTCGACTTTGTCGGCTTTCCCGCGGGCTATCGCCTTATCGGCGACTGCCAAGGCGTCGGCTTTACGACCGGCGGCGAGCAATACGCTGGTTTTGCCGGCGAGGTTTTGGAATGTTTCCTTATTGGCGATGGACGCGTCGAGAATCTTTAACGACGACGCGAACCAAAGCATAGCTTCGTCCGAGTCTTTGTTAGCCATTGCATATTGACCCGCATTATAAGGCGTGCGCCAGTCTTCGGGTTTAGCGGCGGCAACCGCTATGCGAGCGTGAGTGAGCGTTGTTGCTGCTACGTCCTTAACCTCGACGGTGAAGGGAACGCGCAACTTCTCCCAACGGATATTAACCATTGCCGAATTGTCGTTAACAGAGTCAAAGCTGAACGCCATCGTTTCCTGGCTGTCGGTCATCCATTGCGCCTTTGCTTTGACGCGGAGCGTGTCTTTTGCCGCGTCGTAACTGAAGCTGCCCCACTGGTTATCCGTGCCGTTAAAGACAATCGTCCACTCGTCTTTGCCGGGAATGGTGTGCAGGCTGTAGCTGCCGGCGGCG
>JAYVER010000082.1:0-6001 GCA_043748725.1 Chloracidobacterium sp.
AATCACCAAAGTCTCAAACAAATAACCCCCAACTTTTCAAAAAAATCGCGATTCCTTCCAAACCGTGAAAAGATTCCGGTTATTCAAAGGACTCTATTACATAGATGAAGACTGTAATTCTTTGCGGCGGACGAGGAACGCGTTTGGGTGAACACGGAACATTTGTTCCGAAAGCTCTTGTACGCATCGGAGACGACCCGATAATTTGGCATCTCTTAAAACTCTATTCTCACGCCGGCCTTAATGACTTTGTGATATGTCTGGGATTTTTGGCTGAGGAAATCAGAAATTACTTTAAGAAACGGGGTATAAACGCTGCGGATACTGAGTTTACACAAGCTCATGGAAATGAGTTAGTAATGCTGGGCGGATGGCGGATAGAGTTGGTCGATACCGGATTGGACACAAACACCGGCGGCCGGATCAAGCAAATTCAGAGGTTTTTAGCTGACGACGAAACATTTTGCGTTACATACGGCGACGGGTTAGCCGATGTTGATCTTGAGAAGTTACTCGCTTTTCACAAATCGCACGGGAAAATCGCAACCTTGACTGCTGTTCACCCGGTCTCGAATTTCGGGATGCTCGATCTCGATGAAACCGGTCGAGTCGCTGATTTTCGCGAAAAACCCGTATTGAAAGAATGGGTGAACGGTGGCTTTTTTGTTTTCAATCGAGCCATATTCGATTATTTAGACGATAATTCCGTCCTTGAGGGTGAACCTCTCATGCGATTAGCGGCAAAGGGCGAATTGATGGCATACCAACACGACGGATTTTGGAAATGCATGGATACATACAAGGACAGCATAGAGTTTAACCAGCTTTGGGAACAAGGAGCGCCGTGGCAATCTGTAAAATAGCTATATGAGTTCATTTTGGCATGATCGGAAAACATTCGTCACCGGAGGAAGCGGTTTTGTTGGGGCAAATATTGTTGCCGGACTGGTTAAACTTGGTGCGTCCGTGATTTGTCTTGAACGTGATAGTGTCCAGCCTAATTCCCTCGATATTTTTGGATTGCGGGATTCGGTAACTGTGGTTTCCGGATCGATCGAGGACCTTCCGCTGATCGAGCGTATTCTAAATGAATATGAGATTGACTCGGTTTTCCATTTGGCGGCGCAGGCCCTGGTTGGTGCCGCAAATCGGTCCCCGCTTTCAACATTTGAGACGAATATTCGCGGAACATATATGGTCTTGGAAGCTTGTCGGCGAGCGGAAAATGTAAGCCGCATAGTGATCGCGTCGAGCGATAAGGCATACGGCACGCACCAGACGCTGCCGTATCGCGAAGATTTTCCGCTCAACGCATCCTTTCCTTACGATGTGTCCAAGACCTGCTCTGATCTGCTGGCTCAATCGTTTGCACGCACCTACGATTTGCCGGTTTCGATCTCGCGTTCCGCAAATATATACGGGCCAGGCGACCTCAATATGTCGCGTATTATTCCCGGCACGATTGTATCTATATTGCGGAGTGAAAGTCCGGTAATCAGAAGTGACGGCACGCCGATACGCGAGTTTGTCTATATTGATGATGTCGTGAGCGGCTATTTACGGCTTGCCGAAGAGATCGAAAAAACAACGGGCGAAGCGTTTAATTTCGGCACCAACGAGCCGGTCGGCATGCTCGCTCTTGTAAATAAAATGATTCGTCTGGCCGGAAAGGAAAATGAGATCGCACCGGATATTTTGTTGACAGAAAAAATCGAGCGCGAAATCGACGCCCAATATCTTTCAGCCGATAAAATATTCGAGACAGTCGGCTGGAAAGCCGGGACAGGTCTCGACGCTGGTCTTGCAAAAACACTCGACTGGTATCGTATTAATTTAGAACGAATTGTGTAAATTGCAACTATCGTTTGCCACTTGACATCAAAATATTTAATTCATTTGTCGAATGCGCTATATTTATATAGCGTCAGGAGCGTTTCATATGGTTCGATTCATCCCATTCCTACTAATTTTGCTGTTATGTTGCGTTGCGGCCTTTGCGCAAAAAGGCGTTGATTCGCAGACGCAAAAGATAAAAGACGAAAGTAACAAGGTCACTACCCGTTCGAATGACGCTTCGCGTTCATTCGACTGGGGGAAAGGTAAAACAAAAGTTCGCGACCGGCTGCCTAATCCGACAAAACTTAATGCGCGACGCGATGTTCTGCTTCAAACTATCATTGACGTATTGCGCGAGCAAAAAATAGTCGTCGATGATGCGTCATCAAGGATGAAGGACGGCATTATCGTTACACAGCCGTTTGTTTTCGCAAAAGGCTCGGTAATCACACAAAACGAGCTTAATCGGTACGCGATACTCGACTCGTCGGATTCCGCATGGACGCGTGCCCAATATACATTGACGATCGAAGTTCAATCAATTGACGGCATTCAGAACAATGTTTCCGTCAACGCAAAGGTCGAGGGTCGAGCCAATAATGGACTGCTGTCGGAGTGGTTAACTGTGCGCAGCTCAGGGATCGCAGAAGACGAGTTTCTTGCCAAGCTGATCGAGACGGTAACCGGAACGTCGCCCGATCCAACACAGGACACCGGTCATTAGTCAGATAAAGCCGCTGAATTTACAGCTATGTCATTTCCCTATCGAATATTCTTTTTGACACTCATTATTGCCGCTTGCTGCGGCGGAGTGTGGTCTCAGGCGGTCAATAATGGAAAGGAAGTGTTTACAAAGCCCGGCGAACAGGATACCGACGACGGTCCGAAAGGATTCAAAGAAACGCTCGAAAAGATGCGTATTGAAAAAGAAAAAAAAGACTTTAACGAAATGATAGATCGCGGTGACGAAGCTCTAAAAATATCCGATGAGCTACAGCATTCGTTTGAGCAGAACGGCAAGCTTTCTGAGAGTGATCTTGCACGTCTGGCAAAGGTGGAAAAGCTGGTTAAAAAGATACGCGATGAGCTTGGCGGTCGCGACGACAACGATCAGGAAGGTGATGATAAGGATGTTGTCCCGCATTCTCTGGCCGACGCCGTCGGAACTTTGCGCTCCTCAGCCGTAACACTCTTTGATGAGTTGAAGAAAACGTCCCGCTTTACCATTTCGGCAGCGGCGATCAACAGCTCGAATACAGTGCTCAAACTCACCCGGTTTCTTAGGTTCGGGCACTAGAATTTTTATTTTCAACTCTGCTATATGTCCAGATGGTTGGGTTCATTTCTTTCGGCAATACTCCTTTTCGCTTTCGCGATTTATTCACCCGCCCAAAAAAATGACGACGAGGTCATCAGTGTTGATTCGTCCATCGTCGTTATGAATGCATCGGTCACCGATGCCGCAGGAAAGGCCGTGACGAGTCTAAACAGCAAGCTTTTTCACGTTTTCGAGGATGGTCAGGAACAGGAGATAAAATCATTTGAGGCCGAAGACACGCCTTTTGCAGCCGTCATCCTGCTCGATACGTCCGGTAGTATGGAGGATCGCGTGACGCTCGCCCGGGGGGCCGCGATCCAGTTTTTGGACGGTCTTCGCAGCGAAGATTTCGCGGCAATATACAATTTCGATTCAAAGGTCGAGATGGTCCAGGATTTTTCGAATACACGGGCAATGAATGACCGCGTATTCGAGCTCAAAGCCAATGGCATGACTGTTTTGAACGACGCTGTGTTAAAAGCCGCTGAGGTGCTGTCCAAACGGACGGAAAAACGCCGGGCCATCATAATATTATCCGACGGCGCCGATACGATGAGCAAGGCGTCCACCGACAAAGCTCTCCGGGCCGCGTTGCTCGTAAACGCGAGTGTTTACACGGTGGATATGGCGGGCATTAACACGAATGCGCAGGAACGAATGCAAAGTCAGGGAGTGCTGAAAATTTTTGCCGAAAAGACGGGCGGACGTTTTGTTTCGACACCCGGCGGCGTAGCGATGCGTGACGCTTTCAAACGAATTGTCGAAGAACTCGGCGTTCAATACACAATTGCTTATCAACCCGCGAACACAAAAAAAGATGGCAAATGGCGGGCGATTGAACTGCGTGTCTCGAGGCCAAATCTAACCATCCGCACCCGAAAAGGCTACAACGCCCCGAAAAGTCAGAACCACGAGCGGTAGCGACCGGGGTTCTTTTTTCTCACGCACCTAAAAACTCGTCTTATTCTTTTTCTTATCCTCGTGCCGCTCTATCGCCAACGAAATAAGCTCATCGATTACATCGGGAAACGCCTTCCCTGTTCCGGCCCACATTTTGGGAAAACCAGACGCATCTGTCAGCCCCGGCATTGTATTGATCTCGTTGACCAGCAAAGCGCCGTTATCGTTTCGCAAAAAGAAATCGACGCGGGCAAGCCCCGATCCGTCGATAGCCTTGAATGCGGTTACAGCCATCTGCCTGATCTTGTTCGAAAGCTCATCCGAAACCGGTGCGGGCACGACGAATTCGTTATTACCTGTGCCAGAGTATTTCTCGGTATAATCGAGAAATTTCTTAGCTTCGTCGCGGATCAGGTATTCGCCCGGCAAACTTGCCTGTGGCGAGTCGTTGCCGAGTACGGCACACTCGATCTCGCGCATTTCGAGGCCCTCCTCGACAATGATCTTGCCGTCATATTCGGCGGCGAGTACGATAGCTTCGGCGAGCGTTGCGGTATCCGTCGCTTTTGAAACTCCAACCGAAGAACCAAGATTTGCGGGTTTTACAAAACACGGAAATCCGAGTTTTGCCTCGACCTGCGCGATCACCGTTTCGCGGGCATTCTGCCATTCGTCACGCAAAAACCAGACATAATTGCATATCGGCAGTCCTGCGTCGCGAAAAAGCGTCTTCATAAACGCCTTGTCCATCCCGCACGACGAAGCCAGCACGCCGCACCCGACATACGGAATATCGGCCATCTCAAATAGCCCTTGAATCGTACCGTCCTCGCCAAACGTCCCATGAAGAACCGGGAAAACGACATCGAATGTGTTTTCACCTCCGGCTGACCGCTGACCGCTGATCGCTATATGCTCTGTTGACGCCTCGCCCTGGCTGTCGCGAAAAACCTTTTGCGTGTGATCGGGAAACTGCCTGACCGATTCTGCCGGCGAGAGCCAACGCCCGTCATCCATAATGGCGATGGGAACGACATCATATTTATCGCTATCGATATTCTCAATAACGGTCTTTGCCGAGCGGATCGAGATCTCATGCTCACCCGATCTGCCGCCAAAAATAACTCCAACGCGTGTTTTCATACCTCAAAACCTTCCTATAACTCCTTGTCGAATTCGGTGACGCCAAATTCAACAGCATAGGCCGCAATTTTAGCGGTTCTTTCGGCCCGCGATGAAGAAGTGTCGCCCGCCAGAACCCATTTATCGATCTGTCGGCGGTGGCGGAGGATGTGGACGATGGCGTGTTCGAGGAGCTGTTCGAGATCGTATGTCGGCCCCCAATGGACGGTCATGGAAACTGCCGTGATCTCGTCTTCGGGCATCTCCCACTTGTCGTCCAAAGTCGCGACGGTGTAGGCGAGCATCGAATTAAATTCCTCGAGCGACTCCGCGTGCTCAAGAAGCCGCCTCTCCGGCGAGTCTTTCTCAAGCGAAAACGCTTCGCGAATGTAATCGGCGTAGCCGTAACCCGCCGCGACGACATGCGACATGATCGTCTGCGCCGAACGGCAGCAATCATCATCCGTTTCCGCATCCATGATCCGCGCGTACTGCTCTTCCGTCAGCCCGGCTACCGTACCACGAAACTCCGCCGTCGCCCGCTCATACTCGTCCATCATCGCCCCAACCGCGCCCTTGCGATACGTTTTGTTCATACTCTCACTCCCGGAAAGGATTTTATTATCTCACGGCGGGGGATGCAAAGATGTAGGATTCTCACCGCGTAGCGGTGCGGTGATTTTAGCCATGGGTTTCAACCCACGGAGCATTGAAAAAACGATCTTGCCGCGTCAGCGGCAATTGAATCGAAGGCGAACATCAGTCGTCGCTGACGCGACGAGGTTTATTGTTTTGCCTACCCGGGGGTTAAACCCACGGCTAAAT
>JAYVER010000083.1:0-5970 GCA_043748725.1 Chloracidobacterium sp.
CGAGAGTGCCGTCAGACTTTACATCATACCCGACAAATGAGCATTGCTTACCGCCAAACCCGACAGCAACATACTGATCGGCGCTTACGCCAAATCTTGACACCGCCGTTCCTGCATCCCAATCAAAGGTGTAGCCCGCACCGCTCTGTATGCCAGTCAGCGTTCCCTTATACGCTTTGCCGTCAGGGTTTTTGCCGGAGATACTAAGAGTTTTGAGCATTGTTAACAAAAACTCCGTGCTCTCTGTGTGCTCTGGGGTGAAATTTTACTCAGACCGGATCGTCAAAACCACGATCTCCGGAGGCACCATAAACCTGATCGGCAGCAGGCTCTCGCCCACGCCGCTTGTAACGAACATATCCACGGCGTTTTCTTTGATATGATCGCGGGCAAATTTTTGGCCGAACATTGACGGTATGATCGGCGGGCCGACTATCGGCAGCGACACTTGTCCGCCATGTGTGTGGGCGGCGAGGATCAGCTTGAGACTGGGCGAAATCGACATTTCACCGGTAATTATAGGCAGGATATCGGGGCTGTGTTCGAGAGCGATAATATCGCCGTCACCAGTCGGTTCAAGCAGTTTTTTGGTGTCATCGGACGTCTTTTGCCATCTGTCGTTTAGCTTGAGATGATCCTTAAACCCGAGAAGCCGCAAATGTTGGCTGTTTTTATCGATGATAGCGACCTCGTTTTGTAACACACTATACCCGACTCGCGTAAATTCCGCCGCAACATGGTCGTCGCCAAACCAACCGTCATGATTACCCATTACGGCATAGACTCCATAAGTCGCCTTGATCCCGCTGAGATCGTTGACAATCGTTTCAATAGGCATTCGCAGCGGACGCTGGCTCATCGGCATATTTCCACTTCCCTGAGAGACGTAATCGCCAAGCAGCACCACTAGATCGGGGTTTTGCTCGTTCGTCTTCGTGACAATGATCCGAAGCTTGTCTTCGTCGACCCCGTTTGATCCGCCGTGGATATCGCCGATCAGCACGATCTTAAGGCCGTCGAACGCCGGATTCCAGCCTCTAATCCTGATCTCCTGCGTATTCACGACGAGACGATGAGGTTCGATGTAATAGGCGTAAGCCAGGCAGGCAACAAACGCCGCCGAGAACAGAATTATTCCAAGAGCAAACTTTGACGATAATCGGTTCATTCCTTTGTACCCTTTGTGGCCTCTGTGGCTAGTTCCCGGAAAAGTACTCGCCCCAACGGCTATCAACGAGTTTTACGACATCGTCACGAGCCTCTACCTCTTTCGGGTACCAGGGCTTCATTCGGGCGTCGATGACGATCGGAGCCGTGTAGCCGATATGGTTGTTTTTAAGCTCGATGTTTTTAGCGAAGATGTCAGTCGCCGGATTGAACCGCGTCCATGTTGCCCATAGGAATTTCTCGGTCGAGCGCGCAAATTCGACATTGTCGTGAACAACAACCATCTGCCAATCGTCGAATTTACCAGATTTTGCAATGCGATCCGCCACGTCCTTGTCGTTGTCGTAAGACTCGGCCTCGACAACGAGGCAGCCGCCGCAGTAAGGCTCCGCTCTTTTAACACCAGACGGGAGTAGACCACAAAATTCACGTGTCAGTTCCCTTTTAGCATCACCCACGCCCATTAGGATCGCTTTGCTCCCCTGATTGATCTTGCCGCTGGCATAATCGAGCGTATCGAAAGCGGTTTGGCTAAAGACGAACAGGTCACGGTGCCATTCGACGCGGGCGAGAATATGTTCGAAGAGCGATTTGAAATCGTGTAGATCCTGTGGTTTGTCCGTGAGCAAAAGAAACTTCGTAAGAGTCAATTGTCCCTCGCCGAGGATACGGAATCCGGCGGACAGTGCCTCCCGACCATGTCGCTCGCGCACAACCGCTGCCGCAAGCGAATGAAATCCCGTCTCGCCGTAGCTCCAAAGGTCCAGAACCGCCGGCATGACAAGCGGAAAAAGTGGTGACAGAAGTTCCTGCAAATAGTCGCCGATAAAAAAATCTTCCTGACGAGGTTTGCCGACAACCGTCGCCGGATAGATCGCGTCTTTACGATGAAAAACGGCGTCGGCGCGAAACACCGGGTAATCGTGCTGTAACGAGTAGTAGCCATAATGATCGCCAAACGGGCCTTCCAGCTTTCGTTCGTGAGGAGCAACACTGCCGCAGATGGCAAATTCAGCCTCGGCGATGAGGCGATGCCGTTCGGCACCAAGCGGATTTGCGGTGGTCGTGATCTTGCCGTCAGCAAGCAACGATGCGAGCATTAATTCGGGCAGATCCTCGGGCAAAGGAGCAACCGCTGCTAGTATAATCGCCGGGGCGCCGCCCAGAAAAACCGTCACAGGCAAGGCTTCGTTCCGCTGTTCAGCCTCGAAATAATGAAAACCGCCGCCTTTGCCTATCTGCCAATGCATACCGGTCGAAGTCTTGTCATACCGCTGCATGCGATATATACCTAGATTATGCTTGCCCGTCGTCGGGCTTTCAGTATAGACGAGCGGCAGCGTGACAAAATGCCCACCGTCTTCATGCCAGAGTTGGAGCAGCGGGATTTTTTCAAGATCAACATCGCGTTGCCGCGATTCGAGCACAGGAGCATTACTGGTTGTTTTCGTGCCGAATTTCGCTGCGGAAAACGCCAGATCGCGATATTCCCACAGCTTGCCGAATTTCGGCGGAAGCAAATTTTCGGCGGCATGGACGGCGCGACGGACAAAATCGAGCGGCTTTTTGCCAAAGGCGAGGTCGATTCGTTTGCGGGTGCCGAAAAGATTGGTGACTACGGGAAAGCTCGAGCCTTTTACATTGCGAAAAAGCAATGCCTTGCCCTGCGCGTCGATAACCCGACGATGTATCTCGGCGATCTCAAGATATGGATCGACCTCGGCATTTATCTCGACGATCTCGTTCTCGCGTCGAAGCGATTCGATATAGGTGCGAAGATTCTTATGCATGAAGATTTAGCCCACGAAAAACACGAAATACACGAAAACCTATCAAGAATTAATCTATCAGTTTTTCGTCTGTTTCGTGTGTTTCGTGGGCAATTTGAACTACTTTCGCAGATTGTCCTTGCTCAGATCGAGGTCGGCGGCCTCGATGACATCGATCTTCATATTCGGAAATCGCTTTGCAAGATCGTCCTTAAAGACCGAATAGTCGCCGACGATGATAATATCACCACCTAATATGCTCTGACCCGCAAAATCCTTGATCCTAGCGTCGGTCACGCCATTGACATTAGCAACGTACGAATTGAGTTCGCTTGTAAGAATCCCGAAGGTGTAAAGATCGCTTACTGCTCGCGCAAGACCACCGGTGGTTTCAAGACTAAGGCCAAAACCGCCTGTTAGCGTCGATTTGCGCGGCACAAGCTCATCTGCCGAAACCAGTGTATTCGTTAGTCTCTTGATCTCAGCCAGTGTTAATTCCGCAACTTCTGCTGCCGACTGGTTCTTCGTTTGTGCTCGAGTCGAGAAATTCGCCCTGGTATTTCGCCAAGCGAGGCTGCTACCCGCACCGTAGCTTAGGCCACGCTTGATTCGTATCTCATAGTTTAGACGAGCAGAATATCCACCACCCAAAACTGTGTTCATAACGGTAGCGGGATAGAACTTATCAGAAGTTCGTCCGGCCTCGATCGGTTGATAGTAACTTACAGCAGCTTGTCCTGAATTTGGAAGATCAACTACTAATATCCTTCTGACCGTCGTTTCCTTTGAGGGGCCAAGTCCGATTCCTGTGCTAATACCTCGTGGCAACGATTTGTTGAGTGCTCCAAACGCTTTTTGGGCTGCAGTTATCGCCGTCGCGGGACTAATATCTCCTGTAAAGATCAAAACCGCATTATCTGAACTATAAAAATTATCATGAAACGTCGAGACATCCGCGGCTGAAATCGATTGAATGGTCGCAGGAGTTCCTCCGGCAGGATGCTCACTAAAACTGTATTTGCTCGCGACGTAATTCGCCAGAAACCCTGGCTGTTTGAGATTGGAAGTCAGTCCGTCGAGCGTCTGCGATTTGAGCAGGTCAAGCTCTTTTTGATCAAACTTCGGATTGAGCACGACGTCCGCGAGAATTGCCAGTGCCTGATCGACTTTGTCCGATGTGACGGTTACCGAGACAAACGAGCTGTTCCAGCTCGCACCGCTGCTAATTGAACCGCCAAGAAACTCGATTGCCTCGGCGATCTGGGTCGCAGTCCGCGTCGTCGTGCCCTTTGTCAGCATCGATGCGGTTAGGTCGGCGAGACCCGCCTTGTCTGCGTTTTCGGCTGAAGCACCGTTTTTTACGAGCAACTGGATTGTCACAAGCGGAACGCTTTTTCTCTCAACAAGGGCGACGGTCAAGCCGTTCGGCAGTTTCTTTTCCTGAACCGCCGGAACCACCACCGCTTTAGGAGCCGAAGGCGCGGGCGGAGTTTCGCTTTGTGCTAGCACAAACGAAAAGGCAAAAGTAAAAAGTAAAAAGGCAAAAATGGACTGCCGTAAGAGATGGTCTGAACTTGTTAACTTCCTCATAATTTTTCCTTTTTATTTTTTACTTTTTACTTGCTCCGCCTCCGTCCGTCGAGTAGTAGATAACGACACGATTGTTATCGTTAAAATATTTCTTCATAACACGCTGAACATCCGCCGCGGTGACCGCCTGGAGTGCTTGAATCGTCGTATTGACGGCTTTCGGATCGCCTTTATAGGCTATTGCCCGCTCAATAGCGATGGCTTTTCTGTCATTGTCCTCACGTCCGCGGACGGCATCGGAGATAAGTTGATTCTTCGCCTTTGCGAGCTCATTTGCCGTTATGCCGTGGTCCTGGATCAGCTTGAGTTCCGCCCGGAGTGCCTTTTCGAGCTCCGGTGCCGCCTTGCCCTCAGATGCTATCGCAAGGAAATAGAACAACCCGCCTTCGATGCGATTGTCGAGATTAAACGACGCCTCCTGAGCAATCTGCTGTTTATAAACGAGGCTTTGATAGAGCCGCGAGCTTTCGCCGCCGGACAGGATCTTTTCGGCGACGCTGATCGCCGGAATATCCGGGTCAGTCGATTTTGGCCCTAAATATGTGATAGCGACCGCCGGAAACGGGACATTCGGAGCGGTTTTGGCAAAACGCTCCTCTTTTGTGCGAGTCGGCTCAACCTCGGTGACACGCGGAATCTTGGTGGTCGGCTTTGCAATTCGGCTAAAATATTTATCGGTCCATTCGTCAAACTGCTTTTGGTCAAAATCGCCAACAACGATCAAATATGCATTATCGGGTCTGTAATACGTCGAATGAAAATCCTGAACGTCTTTGACGGTGGCTGTGTCCAGGTCTTCGAGCGTGCCGATGGTCGTGCGCTTGTACGGATGCGTCGTGTAGGATAGTTTTTGAATATACTCGTTAAACATTCCGTATGGCTGCGCCGCCACGCTTTGCCTGTACTCTTCCTCGACAACCGCTCGTTCGGATTTGAAATTTGGCTCATCGACGGTTAGATTTGCGAGACGGTCTGCCTCGGCCCAAACAAGCGTTTCGAGATAATTTGACGGAATGACCTCGTAATAATTTGTAAAATCGTCATTTGTTGAAGCATTGTTAAAGCCGCCAACGTCCTCGGTCAGCCGATCCATCATCTCGGATTTCATATTCTTGGTCGATTTGAACATGATGTGCTCAAACAGATGAGCAAAACCATTGCGACCCGGCGGATCATTCTTCGACCCTACGTTGTACCACATATGAATAGCCACCGTCGGACTCGAATTATCCTGCAGCGAGACGACGGTCAGGCCATTCGCCAGCTTTCGCTCTTTGATGTTAAGCGGAGCGACCTTGACCTGGCCAAAGGTAGTAAGGCTCGCGGACAATGCAAATAACGAAATAAGTAAATTTGCAAAAGTTTTCCTCATAGTTGGACCCTTTTAATTTAATAAATCCTCTGTAATACGCGTAAAGCGTAATTATGTTTTTGGATGCGGGAA
>JAYVER010000084.1:0-5966 GCA_043748725.1 Chloracidobacterium sp.
AAGATTTTGCCGGATGGATCGGCGATCGCCATCGCGCAGACAAAGCGTGCTTTTCGGCTCGTATCGCCGGTTTTATCGAGCTCGCCTAACAGTTTTACCATTTTTTCATCGAAACTTGTATCCGCTCCGCCGTACCGTGCGGACAGCACGCCCGGCCGGTCACCCAATGCCACGACCTCTAGCCCCGAGTCGTCGGCAATAGCGATCATGCCGGTTTGCGTCGCATATCCGCCTGCTTTTAGCCGTGCATTTTCCACAAATGTCACACCTGTTTCCTCGACCTCGTCAAATGTTTTAAAGTCCTGAAGGCTGTGCAGTTCGACAGGCAAACCAGCGAGCAGATCACGCAGCTCGGCAAGTTTTCCGGGATTATTGGTTGCGACAAGCAGCTTTTTCAATTTGAAAGACACGTATTTATCGACCGAAATATAGCTAAAAATAGACTTTTCTATTGCCTTTAAGGTATCAAAAAAGGTATAAAATAAGTAGCGGTTTCCCCGCCCCTTACCTTTTTTTGTACCCTTTCCAGTGAGGAAATTCTCGATTTGGCAGCAATATTGATCGAAAACGAAGTTGATGTACGTGTTGACCACCCGCACACCGATGCGGAACGACGCGTGTCCAAGGAGCGCTTGCCTGTCGCTGATGATACCGATGTGATTACTGAACTTGGTATATGGTGCGCGGGTCTCGAGAGCTTTTTGGCAGCGGGACATTATTCGTTTACGGGCGTGGATGGCGTTCAACCGGACGCAACCAAAGAGTTTCGGCTTATACATTCAACGCTTTTGCGGTGCGCGGGATTAAATTCAAAGCTGCTCAGTCTGCGCAGCGGACGAGAGCAGCCCGATGCGGTAACTGGCCGTGAGCTAAGCGATCTCTCGATCGCATTTCGCGATTGTATCCTGATCGGCGACTGCATGATCCGTTCCGGCTCACTCGGTCCGGCCGAATGGAAGGCGTGGAGCAATTCGCTTTGCGACCGTTTGGTGTGTCTTCCGGCTTTTCGCAAATTGATCCGATCCGCCGAAGTCAGCGGCGAGCAGAGTTTGCCGGAATACTTAAAAAAATTAGTCAGCGGCAATGCGGCCGCAGCAGAGCACGCCGAGTTAGCGCTCATCCTGCCCCGATTTGGAAAGATCCTCAAATGGCTGAGCGTCGTTGGCGAAATGCTCGCAGCAGACGAGCCGTTAAAACCGGCGTTACTTATTTTTTCCAGCGTGAACGAGCAAATACGCGAACTAATCGGTTACATAAATAATCGGCTCGAACGATTTCCGAACGAGGAAGCGGAGCTGTTTTCTTCGCTTGACGCGGCATCTTACACCGCTTCGATCGAGTTGAAAAAAGTTTACACACAGGAGCTCGCCGGCCTCGCACGTCTTCGACCCACACCGTCGATCTATGCCCGGATGGAGACCGCATACTCGCTTCTAAACGAAGGATTTCAGCAGATTCTGGCCGGATTTGCACGATTAATCGATCCGAAGGTAAACAACCTCGACCTGTTTCCGACATTCAAGATCAAATTTGAGCAGTCTCTCGTCTTGCGGCAGGAGCTTTGGTCGCTTGCACGACTTGTTCAGTCTGCGGAAAACGACCCTATGGAGAGCAATGTGCAAAAACTTAGCGACGAACTCCGCAAATTTATGAAGGAAACTGTGCGTTTTCTGTTCTACAAGGATACCGAGACGGTCGAGCGTTTTGTCGAGGAAATCCTGGTAACAAAACAAAATAAAGACCTCGTGCCAATCCTGCACCGTTTCGGCGCATATCTTGAAACTCTGTTTGGCCAGGTCAACCTGCGAGCCGTCCTGGAAAAACATCCATTTCAATCTGAAAATTAAGAATGCAAAATGCACAATTAAGAAACGCTGATCAATTCTTGATTTTGCATTTTGCATTGTCAATTTTTCATTGCGAGCGTAGCGTAGCCAGCGGTTTGCGGAACAGCACGTCAAAGCTCGCGGCCACGCCGACGATTGTCACTAGTAAAGCAGTTACCAGCACACCCGCAATCGTCAGAATCGGATTGAACTCCCAGTCGATTTCCATTAAATACCGGCAGACGACATAGGACAAGCTGACGGCAAACGTCGTCGCGATCAGTCCGGCGATCAGACCCAAAAGGCCGTACTCTGAAAACAGGATCGTGGCCAATGTGCGTCTGTTTGCTCCCAATGTTTTAAGTATCGCATTCTCGTAAATTCGCTGCGATTTTGTCAGAGCAACCGAGCCTATAAGTATCAGAATGCCGCTCAATAGCACAAAGCTGCCGACAAACGAGACGGCGATCACGAAATTATTGACTAGCCGGTCAACGGCGGCGACGATATCGGCGACGTCGAATATCTGCACATTCGGGAATTTATCGAGCACCTCGCGTTGAAGCCGCTGGCGGTCCGTCGCCGGGATATGTTTTAGAACCGTCGCCGCATAACTCTGAGGCGCAGTTTCGAGCGTTCCGGGACGAAAGACAAAAACGAACGCCGTGCGGGCGTTTCGAACGTCAATTCTCCTGATACTCGCGACGCGGGCAGTGATCTTGCGTCCTGAAATGTCAAACGTCATCGAATCGCCGGCCGTAACTTTCAGTGTGTCCGCCATTGTTTCTTCGACCGACACTTCCGGGACATCCCCGGCCACATCAGCAGACCACCAACTGCCCGAAATGACCGATTCGTTTTCCTCCGTTTTTGCACGGTACGTTATGGCAAATTCACGTCCGATCTGGCCTTGCTGCTGGCGGATCTCCTTTTGCTGATAATCCACTGGTTCGCCATTGACGGCTGAGATCCGCGCCCGGACAGTTGGGACGGCCTCGGCCTTTTCGCCGATCCGCTGTTCGATGATCTGCATAACCTCGTCGATCTGGCTTTTTTGAATATCAACAAAAATCAGGCTCGGCAGACGCCCGTTGCGGGTGAAATCGAACTCGCGCACCAGATTTGTCTGCATAGCCTGAACCGCAATAACGACAAATGCCCCAAGACCAACCGCAAGTAGAATAATTCGCGTTTGATTACCGGGCCGGTAAAGCGAATTAACCGCCTGACGTATGGAGAACGAACTTAACCGCTTTATCTTCTTTAAGAGCCAAGTCAAAACGGCTGCCGATACATACAGAACTAGTCCAGTTGCAGCCAGCCCGCCGAGAAAGAAAGCACCTACCTTGAGCGACCCCGCCTGCCAAACGGCGAGGCCAAGCAAAATAGCAAGGTAAACGGCGCCAAAGATAAACTTCGTCCAATCCAGTTTTGTTATATTTTCATTGTTCTCATCGCGGAGCAGCAGCTTCGGCTTGATAGAGCGAATTTGCAGCAGCGGCAACGCAGAAAACAGCACTGAGATCAAAACGCCCAAAACCACGCCTTGCCACGAGGTTGAAAACGTGACCGCGTAACTCATTTTTGCCGGCAAAGCGTCGATAAACCGCCAACGAGCAAACCCCAACCCGCATTGTGCGAGAAAGACGCCAAAAAAGCTGCCGATCAGCCCAAGTGTTACTATTTGCAACAGATAGACGGTTACAATCTTCGTGCCGCTCGCCCCCAGACATTTGAGTACAGCGACCGTTTTTCTCTTTTGCTCGACGAATGCACGAGCCACGTTCCAGACACCGACGCCGCCTAAAACGAGGATCAGCAGCCCCGTCAGCGAAAGATAATTCTCTGTCCGCACGAACTGTTCGTTGAGATTGTCCTGCTGTTCGCGATATGAATTTACCTGAACGGTTGTACCCTTTAGAGCGTCGCGAAGAGCCTTAACAAGCCCGGTCGGGTTTTCGGATGTGCGGTATAAGATTCGCCGCCGGACGCGACTCGAGTTGCGCGTGATTCCCGCATCGTCAAAGGCTTTTTTTTCGACAAATACCCTCGCGCCCAACCGAAATCCGCTTGAGCCGCCAGGTTCTTCGTCAATTGTCCCGCGTATTTGAAATTCGCCTTCGCCGATGCGCAAGTTGTCGCCGATCTTAACTTTCAGTTGCTCGATCAGCACTTTCGCGATCACGGTGCCGTTGTTTTCGAGCAGCTTGAAATCAAACGGCTCTCCGCTTGTGAGCGTAAAACTACCGACCAGCGGAAACGATGGCTCGATGCCCTTTAGCTCGACAAATTCGAGACTCTCATTCGTCCGATCGGCGGGTCGCGCCATTGAGGCGGTGGAGATCGTCTCGTTTCGGGCCTCAATTATCGGAAATTTGGCAATCGTTTCTTCGACCTTGCCAATATCAGTTGGCGAAAAATCGTTTGTCGATGTGACCTCGAGATCAGCAGTCATCAAAGCCCGAGCGTCGTTGCCAACAACTTTTGTCAGATTTTGTATCAAGGAACGAAGCGCAACAACAGACCCAACGCCTAATGCGATGCAGAGAAAGAAAAACAACAATCGCCGCCATGACGAGCGTATCTCGCGACGAGTTAGGTTGAAAATGAACCGCATAACTTTTTACCGCCGATCAAGGGGATATTTTACAGGGATGAAGGAGATACAGGAGATATAAAAGTCGCTTTTGAATATCCCTTTTATCTTCTTTATCCCTGTTAATTCTCTTCCTGCGTCTCCGCGTCTCGGCGGTGCAGGTCATCGCTTGAAACCCGGCCGTCGGTTAGGACAATTCGCCGCTGCGCCTGTCCGGCAAGTGTGGCATCGTGCGTCACGAGTATCAATGTCACGTCGTTTTGCTTGTGCAGGTCTTTCATTAGATCAAAAATATGCTGGCCGTTTTTGGTATCCAGATTGCCGGTAGGCTCATCCGCAAGCAGTATCTTAGGCGAATTGGCAAACGCGCGGGCGATGGCGACGCGCTGCTGCTCGCCGCCCGAAAGCTCGGCCGGGTAATGGTGGCCGCGATTGGTCAGGTCAACCTGATCGAGCAAGGCGGATGCCCGCGCTTGCACGTTGGGTAATCCGAGTATTTCCATCGGGATTAGAATATTTTCGTATGCGGTCAGGCTCGGGATAAGGTGAAACGACTGAAAGACAAAGCCGATCTTTTCACTCCTGATCCGGGCGAGGGCATCTTCGCCCAGGCTAGTGATCTCGTCCGTGTCGATCAAAATCCTGCCCGAAGTCGGTGCATCGAGTCCCGCGATCAGGCCAAGCAAGGTCGATTTGCCGCTGCCCGAAGCACCGGTCACAGCGACAAACTGACCGTCGGGAATTTCCGCGGAAACATCGTTGAGTATAGTGAGGTCTTCGGTGCCGGAGCGGACGGTTTTGGTTACATTCCTTAATTCGATCATGTGTAGATGTTAGATTTTAGATGTCAGATGTTAGAAATACCACTTGGAATCTTGTTATTCGATATCGAACCGAATGCACGAGCCGCATTTTGACATCCGCTTTCCAACATCTAACATCTAATTTCTGACATCCCGCATTTTCGATGCGTTACTTTATGCGAAAAACAGTAGTCGTAAGTTTCATATTTCTCGCGCTCGGCCTCGCATCTTGCAGCAGATCAGGAGACAGGACAGCCAACGGTTCGGCCATAAACCGGCCGCTTGCGACGCCGCAAGTTGCGACAAATCGGCCAAAGATCATTGCTTTTGGCGACAGTTTGACCGCCGGTTTCGGTCTTTCGGAAAAGGAATCTTACCCATTTCTTTTGCAGCAGAAATTGAAGGCCGACGGCTATGATTACGAGGTCGTAAACGCGGGCGTTTCGGGTGACACAAGTCTTGGAGGGCTCGAACGGGCCGATTGGGTTATGCAGCAGGACAGCGCGAAGATCCTAATTCTGGAACTCGGTGCCAATGACCTGCTTCGAGGTGCGCCGGTATCCAAAATGAAGGAAAATCTCGAAAAGATCATTCGCAAAGCAAAGGCCAAAAATCTGAAGATTCTGCTATGTGGAATGCTCGCCCCGCCGACTATGGGATCTGACTATCAACATGATTTCACGCGGGTTTTTCCAGATCTCGCGAGCGAATACAAACTTGATTTTCTGCCGTTCCTACTCG
>JAYVER010000085.1:0-15336 GCA_043748725.1 Chloracidobacterium sp.
CGTCCGGCTTTAGCTGGTTTGCCGTTTTCAGGTAGTTGATCGCCTCATCATACTTCTCGATCTGGTAATACGCCTCGGCGGCTTTGAGTTGAGCGTCGAAGTCATTGGGGTATTGCTTTGCTGCCTCAATAGCGGCCTGCACTGCGGGCTGCATGACCCCGCCGGTCGTCGTTGCGCCCGCGGGAATCTCAGGATGTCCGGGCGGCATATTTGAATTTGTTTTCATCTCCGCCGCGACCGGTACCATGCCCTGTTTGTTGATCGAATTGGCAAACATGAAGCCAATGATCAGTCCCGCTAATAAACCAACTATTCCATATAGAATATTGTCTTTATTCATAAATTTAGGCGTAAGAATGCAGCCCGGGTAACAGATAGCTAACGCCGAGATAAGTAAAAATAACGAATAGAAATGCGACGACGGCAAAGTAGGCC
The DNA here is from genome assembly GCA_043748725.1 of Chloracidobacterium sp. GTDB lineage: Bacteria > Acidobacteriota > Blastocatellia > Pyrinomonadales > Pyrinomonadaceae > OLB17. The sequence goes on from JAYVER010000085.1 coordinate 436, forward strand.
GACCGTCGGCCCCGCCATCCATATGCGATCCGCGAATGCAGGAAACCCGCGTAGGTGATCCACGCTACGAGAGCTCCGACCTCCTTCGAGTCCCATCCCCAATAACGGCCCCAGGATTCATTTGCCCAGATCGCACCGGTCATTAGGAGAAGGGCGAGCCCGGCAAACGTAACCCCCGCAAGCTTGTACATCAAACCGTCAAGCGTGTCCGCGCTGGGGAGCATGGCACGGATACGCTCGGTCTTAATCCCGAAAAGGACGACGAATAACGTTCCGGTAAATGCGGTGATCAACGCAGCCAGTTCGACGGGATTTGCGTTGAGGCTGAGGTGGAGCTGCGAGCCGTTTTGGGTGATCCACGTGTTCGCCATGTCATAGAGTTGCTGCTGGCCCATCGCGTTTATCTGGGACTGCGGAATCTCCTGCTGTTGCATCATCCACGTCGCAAACTTTGGATATTGCAGGGGACTGATGTACGAGACCACGTTTTGCAGGGTTTTCACCTGATAGACGAGCGTTGCGATACCGGCTGCCTGCATCACTAAAGCCGCGTATAAAAAGCGATTTCCCCAGTTGCGAACATTGCCTTCCGGTTTCGAAATATCAAATGTATAGCTGGTGACCGCGGCAAAAAGCAACGTTGAAGCCGCAACGATGAGCCAGCCAACGTAAGGGATGTCCGCACGCAGAGCGAGCGACATTCGCGATGTACCCGTAAAAATCGACGCTGTGTAGGTTCCAAACGTGGCGGGTGCAAAGACACTGAATTTGCTGATCGTCGCAAATACTGCAAGAGCGAAAAGACTCGTCCAAATCGCCATTTTCTCGACCTTCAGGCCATCTTTTAGCAAGTACAGGACGGCGACGGCAAAACAGACCAACGCAATGCCGTAGCTCATACTTGCGATGCCGACATGGATCGGACGCCAGTAGGAATCAAGTACCGGCGGCAGGTCGATCAAATCGCTGCCGATAAATCGCGCCAAAACCAAAATTATCGCCGCCAGCGGCAGCGAGAGTGCCGCGACGATGCGGAAATGTTTCCGCCGCATCACCAGTAAAGTCGTGACACCGGCTCCGAACGCAAACGCCAGGCTCAGATCATAGAGATTAGCGAATGGCACATAGCGAAATACCCACGGCATATCAGCCGCACTCGCCCCTTGAGCATTAAAGATATTCAACTCGCGATCGTACGCGGCGACCCAACGAATGAGCCAGCTTGACAGATTAAAGAAAACACCGAGCGTTGCGCACCACAACCCCAATTTTTCGGCAAAGCGGAACGGGGCGTAGAGATTGGTTAGGTAAAAAACCGCCGCGATCAAATAGGCCGCAAGCGCAAGCATCATCAGAGCTTCGTCCGAGATGAAGCGCTCATTGCCGACGTTGATCCGCGTCAAAAGCATGGCAAGAGCACCGCCGTTCGCCATTACAACGGGAATATATGCCTGCCAAGAGATGGCCGATGTTTTTGCAGACGGTTTGTCTTCGGTAATTAGTAACGGACGATTCAGTATTTGCTGGCTCATGATTTGCTTGCCTCCAATTGATTAATAAGACGCTTAAATTTTTCGTCAAAAGCGTTGATACTTCTGTTAGTGTTTCCACCGAGGACGACATCAAACTTATCGTCTTCAGTCTTTTCTATCGCGGCCCACACGCGTTGATGTGAAAAGAAAAATACGGCCATGAGCGTCAGAAATAAAATAACGAATCCCACATAAACAACTGTCGTCCCCGGATCGCGTTGAACCGAGAGAATGTGCTGGTCGGCGACTTTTTCAAAATCGATAAGTTGATATGTATAGCCCGCCACCGGCTTTCCGGCGACCGGGATATTTGCCATTTGCGGGCCGAAAGCATAGGCTGTCACCGGCGTCGAGAGGGGGGATGTAACCTTCAAAACAGCCGCCGGATTTGGGTAATCGCTCGTTTCCTCGCTCGGATCTTCCTGGCCGATGCGGAAATTGCCCCGAAACTCGCTGAAGGCTACATTTGTGCCATCCGCCAACACGGTCGAGCCATCACGCGGAATGGTCACGACTTGCGGTTCCGCACCGCTCGCCGGGGTTAGCTTGAGCGTAACAGTTCGTGCCCGGCCGACGTTAATAAAGCTCGCCTGAAAAAAGCGGTAACCGCGATAATCGAATGGGCGGTTCATCTGCACCATCGCGTCGTGCATTCCCGTTTCGTCCTTGATCGTAAATCGTGTAAACCAATCGATCGTATTGCTGGCCGAAAGCCCGCCATCCTTCTTCAGCAGCCGTTGCTGAATATCGGTGCAGGTTATCTCAAACGGCAGTCGTTTTGTGATCTCGTTAGTCTTGTCGAGATTGACCACGGTATCGAAAATGAGATCCGTTTTTTGCCCGGGAGCGAGCGGCATCTGGCCGGTTGTCCCCATCTGAGCGGTCAAAAACCCGCCTGTGAATATCGTCAAAAGGCCGACATGGACCGCGTACGCACCCAAACGGTTCCAAGATCCCGATTGTCCAAATACATAAACGCGGCCGCCTTTTTCGGTTACGTCGGTGTTTCGCCAGCCGATCTTTTTCATGGCTGCGGTTATGCGTGTCGAAATTTCTTCCGAGCTTCCACCGATCTGCAGCTCGGCGGTCTGCTTTTGATCCCGGAGCCAACGGACCGGAACTGTAAGATTAGGCTTTGATACAAAGCGCCATGTTTTCGGGAACCGGTCGATCGAGGCGAGGATTATATTGATCGAAACCATGCACAAAAGCGCGTTAAAGTACCACGAATGGTAGATATCGAAAATGCCGAGTTTGCCGTAAACGAGCCGTTGGGACGGCGTGAGCACGGAAAAATATCGGTCAAAACCGGCGACATTTTGCTGCATAACAAGCATTCCGATCAGACACGCAAGGCCGAGCATGACCAACAGTGTGACACCGAGCCTAACCGAGCATAATAGTTTAAGGAAACGCCCGAAGATCGATTCGCCTTTGTAGTGTTTCGCGGACGTGTCCCCCGCGGGGCTCATAATTGTTTGCTCTAATGTAGACATAAGATAGTTCTCGCTTGTTAAGTGATTGGCAATCTCCGTGCCCCAACCTTGAACATGCTAAAAGTGTCAGCCAATGCCTCTTTTTACTGTGTTTCCCGTCAATTAACTTATTTTCCTAATTCATTCCTGACAGTTTACCTGCGGATTATTTCCGCTCGAACTGCGAATAATTCCGCGAAAATTTAAACGTTTAACGGGAGCGTGCGGCTCATGTGACCACCGTCACATCCTAAATCATTTTTTTTACATAAAATTTGCCAAAGTAGGTTTGCGTCATGGAAAAGGTAGAAAGCAAAACTCAACTTAGAATCGTGTCGCTTTTTATCGTCGTCGTCACTATCATAGGTGTTACGATTTGGCTTCAACCGTCGTCAGCAAATGCCAGTTTCGAAGTTGAACCAAAACCAACGCCAAAAAAATCCAGGTATTCCGAGTTTGCCCACAGTACTAAGGCCCACAGGCTGGAGTGCGGAACATGTCATAAATTTCCTACGTCAAATTGGAACAAGGTACGACCTGAAAAAGACGCATTTCCTGACCAGACCGATTACCCGCATCACGAATCGTGCCTCACCTGTCATCGCCAGCAGTTTTTTAAAGGTGCTCAACCCGCGATCTGTTCGATCTGCCACACAAATCCCGGCCCACGCGATAGTTCGCGGCACCCTTTTCCAAATCCGCGAGAGATATTTGACCTGTCGCCAAAGGGTAAGGCGGCGACATCGGATTTTGTCGTGGCATTTCCGCACGACAAACATATTGAGATCGTTTCGGGCCATTCCAACGGTGCGGGGCCGTTCATCAACGCCGCGTTCACGTCACGGCGACGGCTTGCGGCTGAGGAGAGCTGCTCGGTTTGCCACAAGACGGCAAACCCGCTTGGCAATTCAAAGGATGAATACCTGACACCGCCGCCGGCCAAGCTCGGTGAAGCATTCTGGTTAAAGAAAGGCACTTTCAAAACCGCTCCGATCGGACATACAACTTGTTTTGCTTGCCACAGTGCGGACACGGGAATATTGCCCGCACCTCAGACGTGTTCGGCGTGCCATACCTTAAAACCGCCGATGCCGCCTGCCGATTTTGATGCGAAGCTCGCGGCAACCATGGCGATCCCGGACAAGGTGACCCGCGATACTTGGGCACGGCGAGAATCTGCGGGAACGTTTCCGCACGAACATTTTGCTCACGCCGATCTTAGCTGCTCGACCTGTCACAATGTTTTGACAATAAAAACGGAGGATCCGACAACTAGAAAGGTGAGCATCTCGTCATGTGCGACGTGTCACGTAACGCCGACATCGGACGATGGTGGAGCCCTAAATTACGAAATGGATGCTCGAAAGAAAAGCGCCGCATTTCAATGTACGAAGTGTCATATAACCTTCGGGAAATTGCCGATCCCGGATTCGCACGTTAAGGCGTTGGCGGCGGCAACAGGTAAATGAAAACGGAACCGGGAAAAAAGATCGGACCTATATTCACGACGCGGCGGCTCGAGGCCGCGGTGCTGATACTGACGTGTATTGTGTTCGGGTACGCATATACGATCTTTCCAAAAGCAGCCGAGGAACCGGGTACCGGAACTGAGCCGATCGCGGCGCAGGATAAGGACTATTCAAAATTTCAACATGGCAATGCGTTTCATTCGCGGCTGCCTTGCCTGGTGTGCCATCGCCGTGACGACAATTCGCCCCGCACAAGCTTTCCGGGCAAGAACTCGCACTTACCGTGCGCCGGGTGTCATGCACTACAGTTTTCTGACAACACAAGCCCGATCTGCACGATCTGCCATACAAGCACGGGCATGAAACAGTTTCCGGGACTCAAGAGTTTTACTGCCAGATTCGACCATGGCCGGCACGTCCGGGTAAATTGTTCGGTTTGCCATAAGACCGCGCGACAGGGAATCGCATTTTCAATTCCTGCCGGGGCCGCGGCACACTCGACGTGTTTCCAGTGCCATTCGTCCTTTGCTCCGAACACTATGTCATCATGCAACGTTTGCCACACACCCGGCCGGCGGAGTTGGACGTCTGAATGGGCAAAGTCATTTAGGCTGAGTTTTAGTCATACCCGGCACGTACGCGGCGCTTCGCTGAGTTGCAGCAACTGTCACACGATACGGTCCGGTGCATCCCGCGGCCGTCAGGTCTCGGCTCCGCTTGGGTCAATGCATTTTGCACCGGCCGGAAGTATAAGTTGTGGTGGCTGTCATAACAGCAAAAAGGCATTCGGCCCTGACGACTTTTCGAATTGCAAGCGTTGCCATCAAGCTAAGACTTTTAAGTTTTGATTCGCGAGTTGTGAAATTTTTCACAGTCACTGCGAAGATTTCCGTAACGAGGATGGCAAAAACACGTTAGATCAACAATAAATATGGGCAAATACGGATTTTCTCCTGTGGCACAAGCTTTGCAATAAATGATGGCGGCGAGCCCGTAAGATATTAGGTCTTGCAGGTTCCAAAGTTTGGGTTTAGGAGAGAAAAATGAAAACGAATCGAATTAAATTATTTGCCATCATGTTTTTCGCGATCCCGCTTTTGGCGGTGACAATGCTTAAGGTAACGCCGATGAGGGTATCTGCGATCAGCACGGACGATCCGGCGACTATGTTCCATGACAACAAATGCTTTGCCTGCCACACACCTAATGCATCGAAGTTTTTTGATCCTACAAAACCGGAAGCGGAATTGGTGCAGACGATCCTGAAAGGCAAGAAAGGCGAAAAGCCGCCATATATGCCGAGTTTTGAAGCAAAAGGAATAACCGAGGACGAAGCAAAGGGTCTGGCTGCCTATATGAAATCATTGCGGTGTCCGCCAGCGACAAATTGAAAGCCTAATCTCAAGCCTATTGTCGCTCTTGCCATGGCCGCCAATTTTTCGTTCGCAGATTAAGAAGATAGACGAAACGGAAGCCGGTGGCCTTGGCATATCTGTGTCACGGCTCTTACGGTCAAATGGTTGGTAAAACGATGAACGAAGAAAAAGAAGTAAAGAATGTGAAAGGCTACGACTCGATCCACGAAACCGCCGGGGGCACGCCAAGACCGAGCTTGCTGAGAAACTATGCCAGCTATTTTGGTTAGGCAATTGTTGCCGCAAGTGTGACGTCCTTCGTATTGCTCCTGCTGATCGAATTTACGACTCCGAGTGATAATCCATATACCGACTTAATCACGTTCATTTTGATCCCGAGCATCATTGTGTTCGGACTATTTATCGTTATCGTCGGCGTCCTTTTTGAACGCCGTCGCCGACGTCACTTGACCCACGACGAGATCGCTGCCTACCCGGTGCTGGATCGATCTACCAAACATATTTCTTTCCTGAGATGAAGACCGATTGGCAATCTCATCCGAACAACATCGGCCACTACAATTCCCAGGGGTGCTTTCGTTGTCATGACGGACAGCATTTCAGCAGCGACGGCAAGCAGATCCGGAATGAGTGCAACATTTGTCACACAACGATCTCGCAAACCTTTGCGGGAAAACCCGTTACACAGGTGGATGGAAAATTCCAGCATCCGATAAATCTCAGCGAGAGGCAACTGGTTATGCGCGACCTGTCACAAAGGCGACCTGGCGTTTAAACATCCGTTAAATCACGGAGACCTATCAAAGTTCCAATGTGCAGATTGCCATTCGGGCTCGTATGAGAAAGTAAAGTATTGAAATGTCAGACTTTAGCGAAAGGTGATTTACCTTCGATCTGTCGTACCTTGAGGTAAACCAGAGAAGCGAGAAACAGTATAAAGATGAGCGACACGATCAGGCCTTTTCTCCGATAGAGTAGTTCCGCGAACGCATCGTCACCGGTTTGCAGGCTCTTGGCTGCGATCTCCATCCCCGGAGCTAATGCTTTTTCGACTTCATCCGGCGATGAAGAATGAACGAGAACGCGGGCTTGGGTCAGAGCTCCGGATGCATCACTCAATTCAAATTTCGGTTTACTGACCTCCATTCCTGCTCGCTCGGCACGATCGAGTTTGTCTGTTGCTTCGGTTATGTTCCGCTGAAGTGTCTCTATCCCGCCACCGATTCGTTGAGCTGCCGCAAATCCCTTGTCGTTATTATGGCAAGAACTACATACCGAACCTTCTCCAACGCCGGACATGGCGTCAGTTGGCGGCTTGATCTCGTGATTACTGTGACATCTAATGCATTCCCCAACTTTAAGATTGTCAAAAGCCACCTTATGCGGACTGTTTTGGAATAGTTCGCCTTGGCGCGAATGGCACTGTCCACAGACATTTGCGACCGAAGTCAATCCGGGAGGCGCGGCACCGTGATTACCGTGACAATCATTACAGGTCGGGGCGGAAAGGTCGTGCTTATCGTACAATGCCTTGGCATGCACACTGGACTTATATTTATCGTATTGATCGTGCGGGATCGGATAATCCTTCATGCGCTCGGCGTTGGCGTGGCATTTCGCGCACGTTTCCGCAACGTTCATGGCAAATATTGTCGACTGCGGATCGTCAGGCGGGCGTATACCGTGGCTTCCATGACAACTGACACAGGTTGCGACATTTATGTCCCCATTTTTCAAGCGCGTCCCGTGGACGCTCGTATAATATTCCTGCACCTGGTTAACCCGCAGCGACGGGTTAAATTTCTTCATCAACGAGGCGTCGCTGTGGCATTTGCCGCAAAATCCCGGGATCTGTTGAGCGGTCGGTTTTGCGATATAGCCCCAATTCGGGTCCTTGGCACCAGCCTTGTCGTCCTTGTTCGGATTGCCGCCGTGACAGTCACTGCACGAAAGCCCTATGGACTTGTGGATGTCGTTGTCAAAAAGGTGAACCGGATCGGAGAGGCTCTGTTCGAGCTGGCTGTGACATTTGATACAAGACGACGTAGTCTCTTGGGCAGAGGTCGGCCTCGTTCCAATAAAAGCCGCCGCACACGCAATGATCATAACCGCCAAGAGCGTCAATTTGAGGTAAATGAACCGAAGCGATCTAACGCCAGAGCCGAAATCTGTTAAGGCCCCAGACGCTTTCGGCCGCCCTGGCTCGGTGAACTCTTTTTCTCGATTCGCGCCCATAACTTTGGCTCAGGTCAAAAACCCGACGAGGGTCATCACCACAATAAAGAGGACAATAATAATACCGATAACAGTAAAGACTCGTTTTCTGGTGCCATGGCCGGGCGATCGATTCAGAAAAGGAACGATCAGCCAAAACAATCCGCCGAGGCCGAACGCCAGGACGCCGATCATTTCGCCGTCAAACATCAGGATCTTTGCCGGTATGTACTTGAGGGTTTGAAACATAAAGAGAAAATACCATTCGGGCTTGATGCCCTCGGGCGCCGGGGCGAAGGCATCGGCCTTTTCGCCAAGCTCCCATGGAAAGAAAGCCGCAAGCGCCGCCAGAACACCGATAGCCAGTATCCAGCCGATCAGGTCACGGAGGGCGAAGTTCGGGATGAACTTCATCTTTTTGACCGGTTTCCCTTCCATACTCGGCGGCACGCTCATGCCGTGCATCTGGACGAGCAATAAATGCAAACCTAAAAGTACGGTGGCGGTCGCCGGTAAAACCGCAACGTGAAATCCGTAGAAGCGAGTAAGGGTCGCTCCGGTTACTTCGTCACCTCCACGAAGAAATCTGAGTGTTGGCGGACCGATCAGAGGAACCACACCCGCTATCTCCGTGCCAACTTTGGTCGCGAAAAAAGCCAGCTTATTCCATGGCAACAAATACCCGCTGAATCCAAAACCGATGCAGAGAAATAACAGTAATACGCCGCTGACCCAGGTGATCTCGCGCGGAGCACGGTATCCGCTCATGAAATACACGCTAAACATGTGAATGAATAGCGTCAAAATCATGAGATTGGCCGACCAACTGTGGACGGAACGTATCAGCCAGCCAAACGAAACTTCCGTAATAATAAACTGAACGCTTTCAAAGGAACCCTCTGAGCTGGGACGATAATAGAGCAGAAGAAGGATACCGGTGGCGACTTGTACCGAAAAAAGGAACAGCGTCATGCCGCCGAAATAATACCAGACCGAATGTCGGTGCTGCGGCACTTCTTTCTTCGCCGCCATCGCGGCGACAGTATTGATCCCGAGTCGTTCGTCAAGCCAAAGCCAGATGGACTCAAACGTCAATGCGGACCTAAGCTTTTGAAACGGTGATATCATCCCCCCTCACATTTACGGTATATGCCTCCAACGGCCGCGGCGGCGGCCCCGATACGTTCTTGCCGGTCAGGTCATAATGGCCGTTATGACAAGCGCACCAAATGTGCTTTAGATCGGGCCGGTATTGAACGATGCACGCGAGGTGCGTGCAGATCGCGGTAAAGGCCTTGAGGTCCCCGGTTTCCGTTCGTATGATAATTCCCGGTTTGCTGCCGAATTTGAAGATCTTGCCCGAATTGACTGCGATATCCGCGTTTTTCCCGACGACGACAGAGTTCTGCTGCGCCTCGATGACCGTCGGCGGGACCATGAATTTGAATATCGGGTAAACGATCGCAGCAAGTGTCGCGAAGGCGGTCGTCCCAAGGAGGTAATCCAGAAACTTTCGCCGCGCTGGACTCGCAGGTTGATCTATGTTCATATGATTCGTCGGCTAATTAAATCGATAATACAATAAAAATCGGCAGCCAGGAACCGTTTCCCGCGAAAGCTGTGTACGTTACATTTGTTTTCTTCTGCTAAAATTGTCAGCCACCAGAAAGACAAGCCCGATGGCAACCCAGAATACGGCTTTAATCCAGTTGCCGGTTTGAAAGGCTTCGAGTAGAGCTACACCGAAAAACAAGACGAAAATCGCAAAATTTGTCCCCAGCCTAATTCCTCTCCTGCTTTGCTCCCCGAAACTGCGATCACGGCTTAGCGGTCCGTAATCTCTTTTCCCAAATAGATCCGTATCTACGTGAAGGGAAGATGTGCCCGATAGTTCTGTAGCAGTGTCTGGCTGTCTTTGTAGTCAAAGTCCTGATAGTCAATGTTCCAATCGTAATTCCGTGTAACTCGTAAATTTCTTGTTCGCTTTATTTTGTTTGGCGATTTGCGCCGCCAGACCCGGCAATTATTATTGTTGCTGAACCAAAAGTTTTTTACTAAATTTTTCATAGTTTTTTCTCGAGGTCCTTAGTAATTGAATTGCAAACTGATTCGGAAATCTTCGACCCGCCTTGCGCCGTACTGTCTTTGATATTCAAACAGAACGCGGGCATAGCGCACCGGGTCAAAAATGATACCGCCGGTTGCACCGAAAAGTGTGTTTTTAAGCACTAGATTTGTTGGACGAAGTTGGTCATAACGAGCAAAAACCGCAAGATGTTTAGGAACTGGAACGACACTGGTTTCGATAAAATAGCCATAGCCGCGGCTGCCAGGCGTGACTTCATTGTTTACCGTTTCCGCCAGTCCAAGAAAGCGGTTGTCGCGGATCAGCGAAAAGCCGAACATAGTGTTGACACGCTCGAAGTTATGCTTGTCGAGAAAACTCTTGTTGGCGAAAAAAGAGTAGCGTTCAAAATGCAGCGACTCTTGTCTTACGCCGTCGAGCGAATACGGCGTCCGCCCTCCCGCAAACTCAAACGAAACGCCGCTTAAGCTTTTTTTGCCCAGAACCTTTTCATAAATGAAGCCGTACGTTTTGGAGCGGTCGAAAACAGTGCCTTCGGCTTCACTTTCGACGGCTGAGTTCGATATGCCGAAAAGTTTAAAGCTCGACGTTCGGTTCAGAACCACCTCAACCGAGCCGCCGCGCCCTGTACTTGACGGATTAAAGCCGTTAACGGGTTGAAAAATAAACGGCAGCGAATCACTCAAGCCGCGATCGGTCCCACCGAATCCCGTATTTCTCAAGTTGTAGAGCTGACCCCCGCGCAGTTGGACGAAATTTTTATTGCCACCGAAATTGAGCAAGCCCTGAGCCATTTCAAATTTCCCAAGAATCCCCTTTTCAGTGCTCAATGGAATTGGCTGAACGAAAAACGAGAAATTACGCCCCACTGGCCCGGCGGCGAAAAAAACCAATCCGCGTGCGTCAGTCTTCCGTTTCGTCGCTCCGTCTTCGCGTTCGATTTCGATATTCGGACCATACAACACAGCCAGATAATCGGTAACGCGGGTTTTGCGGCGACTTTCACCCTGAATAGCGGGAAGTGTCAGTATATAGTCGGCAAGTTTGGCAAGTTCATCAGCGGTAGCATTAACCGCGGGCATGGAAGAGCCTTGCGGATGGTCCATCGGCAGTTTTTTGGCGTGTTTCTCCGGGTCGGCCATGTGATCAATCAAAAACTGTCGAGTACGTCGCGCTCCGACCCCATCCATTGTGGGCCCGACGCTTGCGCCTTGGCCTTTGATAGTATGACAGGACGCACAATCGAGTTTCTTATAAAGCAATTCTCCTGCGCGGCTTGAATCCGAGACGGACGCGGGTGTGTAAGACGCGGGGGTGTAAGATACATCTGAGGTGTCGGGTTTGACGGCAGATTTATCGGTTTCCCATTCGAAGCGATAGCCGCGGCGCCTAAATTCATATCCCGTGCGATTCAGGCGCGGGTAGGTCGTATGACAAAGAGTGCAATCGGCGTTGTATTTGCGCGCCCAGGCGGGCATCGCATGTGCCGTAAAACTTGGCATTGGATCTTTTAGCAGGAGCATCCAGACACCTACCGCCGAAGCCGCAAATAAGATAATCAGTTTGATTGTGTTTTTCATTATGTTTTTCCTCGCTTTTACTTATAGAGCCCTTTGAAATATCCGATTTTAATTGTGGTAAAAGCTATTTTCGATGTTTTTTGAAAACCGGGTTGTTGTTTTTGTTTTAGCTGTTATTTCACTAGTGTCCTGTTTTACTGGCTCTGGTTTTGTTTCAATCTTGCGTTCTTGCCTCATTTCCCGAGGCCGGGGTGCAAACTTTCCTTTGCCGTTTTGCCGCTTTAACAGGGAAGACGCCCGGCAGACACGCTTGGAACAGTCGAAAAAGTTCCGTATATAGCCCGTACGAGGCGAAGAAGCGAAATCACCGTAGGCAGCCCAATCTTAGTTTTTAATGTTGAAGCCATAATAGTATCTCCGATAGTGCAGGCAAGTCCGATGGCATCTACCCCCTCTTAAATCCCATATCTCAAAAGGGCATGCGTCTGTGAGCAAAATCACATTCGCCATTTCCGACACCTTGCATTGCAAACCGCAATCCTGTTGCAAGCCGCAGCCGATCCTGGTTATGGATGATGAGATCGGAGCCTTTCAAGGTAACCAAACCGCGCTCTCGCATATTTCTGAGCGCGCGCGTCACCGTCTCACGTGTAGTTCCGATCATTTCGCCGATCTCCTCATGAGTAAATGAGTTTTTCAATTTAAGGGAACCGTTGTTCCCCTGCCCGTTTGCGCTCCAACTGAGAAAGAGTTTCGAGAGTTTGACGATGACCGAATCCGAATGGCCCAGAGAGCAGATCATTTTGTGCGCCGCATTGTAGCTGCGGCTCAGTTGTCTCGCAGCATTCATTCCGGCTTTCGGATTTTCTTGAAGGAGCTTAAGAAAATCGCTGTTTGGCACAAAGTTCACCTGACAGCTCTCTAATAATTCCGCGGTCGCTTCGTATTCGACGTCGGAAATTACAGCGCTAAGACCCAAAACATCGCCCGCCTCCGCAATACCGAGAATAATGATCTTTCCGTCCGGCGAGCAGGTCGAAAGCTTGACCCGTCCCTTACACAGAATATAAACTCCGGCCGCAGACTGGCCTTCAATAAAAAGGAGCGTCCCCTTCGGATAAAGCTTTGTGATCTTGTGCGACTCAAAAAGTCGTAACTCAGATTCCCCTAAGTCGCAGAAAAAATTATCGGAGCGACAAGTGCAGCCCAAGCATTCGCGCTTAGTGTGTAATTCGCTCATTTTGTTAGTTTGTTGGTTTGATATGAGCATAGTCGTCATCCAACCATCCATATAGCAAAATTCATTCCACGGGATGAGTCACGCGGGACCATCTCTAAACGGCTGTTTCTGTGGATGGTCTCTGCTTCAAGGACCGAAACTATGCTATTCCGAACTGCGGAAAATTTCGCATACTGGTGACTTTTTTCGCATCCCTGCCTATTTAAGGTCGAAATCAATATATGATTCGTCAATACTATCGCGACAGCGAATGATAAGACCTTAGTCGAATTCAATGACTTGGTTTGAGATTACGGGGTAGTGCGGATACCTGTCCGAGCGCTAGCTCACGTCAGGCAAAAATAAGGGCCGCTCTGGCACACCTATTGCACTTAGGGCATGTACCGAAAGGCGCGCCATCCTAAGTGGAAACAAGTCGCCGCCGGACGGCATATCAATGACATTTGGAATGTCGACCCCATTCGGCATGCATTCCAAATCGGGGCGAGGCATCCGGCAATGTAGGAGACGCCAGAGATCACTTCGCCCCCCACCATCAAAAAAACGCCGGTTGTTAACCCTCACAACCGGCGTTCCTCCTTATAAGTTGTGTTTTCTGATTTATCCCGGGATCGTAACACTGACGGTCTCGCCCCTGCGCCGGTGGCGCCGTTAAGCATTCGCCGACGGATCATGAAATGGGCCATCTTCCCGGCGTCATCGCCGTTGTCGGGCATTGCGGCATCGGTCCAACCGATCGAATGCTTTTCGGAGCCGCCGGCTACCCGGCCGTCATCGTAACTCCAACAGCAACTTACACCAGGTCAACAAAAAATGTCCGTTGCAGGGCATAGTCTGCTACGAAGCGTCGCCACGCATTATGGCTCGGCGGCCGCTGGTGATCGTCGGTTTTATCCGATAAACGATCTCAATATTCTCGCGGACCCAGTTATCCATCCAGTGGATGCTTAGGGCGGGTGTCAATGTAGGATTGACTGCAACGATAAGCTTCATAACGCGTTCGCGCTCGAATGGTTCGTTGATACGTTCGGCGACGCCGTCGACTATCACGCTCTGCCAATGCTGATTGTCGGTGACTTCCTCAGCCTGGAGGCAAACTCGTTGATTTGCGTCAATTATTTCCGATTTCTTGCCCTCGGTGGTGTAGATAAATATTTCACCCTCGCCCGATACAAAATGTATGGGCACGACGTACGGCTCATCGTTTCTCGAACATGCGAGATGGCCATAATTGACTCGTTTAAGAATTTCTAAAATCTCGTCATTTGATAGTTCCGATACCTCCATCACAATTGCATTCCTCCTCTGGCATTAATGAAATTTGGGTTTGCTGATTTCCACCCCGTCCGGATCGAAAAAATCCTTTACGGCGTCGATAAGCCGTTCCCACAATATTTTCGCCACGCTGCGGCTTAGTGCTTTTTTCGTTTTTTTTAATATTTGCCTGCCCAGACTTTATAGATCGAGATCTGAGAGTATGTGTCACGCCTAAGAGCACCGATCCGAACCAAATGATCCCAAAGATGAAAGCCGAAGGATCCGATAATTCAACGTTTAATATTACAACCGCTCCTACGACCGCTATCAGCGTCCATGTTATTAAATAGATCTTCCACATCATTTTTCGATTTTTCCTTCTGGCCGGTGGTTTAACAAGTTACTACCAACACAAAGTACGTGCCATTCACATTTGCCTGATTTTATTGGCCGGATGATATCTCAGGTGCGGGCGAATCCTCAGTAATAAGTATCAATGCGCGTAAACTTTCGCGGCGGCGATTTAGACGAATTGACATGAAACGCCGCAATAGCGGTATATGTGGCCTCGAATGATTTGGAATAGCTCTTGCAAAGTAACCAATGAATGGCAACGACATCGACTTTGTTGTCGATATTAATCTGATTAGGGAGAGATGTTATGACTCAAGAAATTGAAAAAAATGAATGGAAAAAGTACCTGGACGACCTGAGCCGCGAATGTCTTGGCTG
>JAYVER010000086.1:0-2217 GCA_043748725.1 Chloracidobacterium sp.
GAGTTCGGACGCTTTGCTGATTTGCGTTTGGATGGCGTTACTTTAACCTATGCCGAGGCTTTGCTGCGTGAGCTTGGTGAGCTAAAGGTCAAACATACGGGCAAAAAATCCGCCATTTCCGGTGCGATGAAACTGATAGGCGGCGTTGCTCACGAGGAACGTGCGGCTTTTGCCCAAGTCGTCCAGTCAGTTGAAAAATCGATTGTGTCGAAATTCGAAGCTGTCGAAACGCAGCTAACTGATTTTATCTCAAACGTCAAGATCGAGCATGAGCGTCTCGATGTCACGCTTCCCGGCCGGCGGCCGCGAACGGGGCATCTGCATTTGATCACCATTTTGCGGCAAAAGATCGAGGATATCTTTGTATCGATGGGCTACGCGATCGAGGACGACCGCGAGATCGAGACCGATTATTACAACTTTGACGCCTTGAATATTCCCGAGGGCCATCCGGCACGCGAATCTCAGGACACGTTTTACACGACTGGCGGATTTGCGTTGCGATCGCAGACCTCGACGGTGCAGATCCGTGCGATGGAACGCCGCGGTGTGCCGATTCGCATCATTGCTCCGGGAAAGGTTTTTCGCCGCGATACGCCCGACATGACGCATGTGCCGATGTTTCACCAGATCGAGGGGCTCTGCGTTGATCGCGGCATCACGATGGCCCATCTCAAAGGCACCGTCACTGAATGGCTAAAGCGTTTATTTGGTGAAGACACGGTCACGCGGTTTCGCCCGTCGTACTTCCCATTCACCGAACCGTCGGCGGAATTCGATTTCTCGTGCTTCAAATGCCACGGAACCGGGACAGTAGGCGGAAGGCAGATGGCAGATGGCAGTAAAAACCAAGACCTACTGCCTACTGCCGACAGCCAACTGCCTACTGTGCGCTGCCGGCCATGCAAAGGCTCCGGCTGGATCGAACTCGGCGGCTCAGGCATGGTTCATCCCAATGTATTGAAAGCCGTCGGCGTCGATCCGGCGGTATATTCGGGCTTCGCGTTCGGTTTTGGACTGGAGCGAATGTGTTCGTTAATGTATTCGCTCGATGATATACGGTTGATGTTCGATAACGACGTGAGGTTTTTGGAGCAGTTTAGATGAAGAGTCTCGACGAAAAGAAAAAGGACAGATTTCTATTACTAAATCGGCTATATGAACGGACCGATCAACCGGGCCTGCAGCTATTGAAGCTTAGCGATATCGGGCAAGATGTGGGTCTGGACGGACTTGAAGCTCTGAAGACCGCAGATTATCTTTCACAAGAGGGGCTAGTCAAATTATTTGACGACGAGGGCAGGATAATAGCAATAACTCACCACGGTGTTCTCGAGGTGGAAGCGGCTCTTTCGGATCCTTCCCAACCAACCGAACATTTTCTACCGCTCAATATAATTTACGTCGAGAACATGAATAATTCACAGATCATGCAGGCATCGCCCGGCGGGTCACAGGAATACTCTTTGGCCGCTGACCAAATTGAAAAGCTACAGCGATTTATCGAGACCTTTCGCAATAGAAAAAATGAATTGCCATTTAGATCGGAGGACGAACGTCTAGAGGTTGAGGCGGACGTACAAAGTCTTGAGGCACAGCTACAGTCACCGAAGCCAAAATATCAAATCGTTGGTACGATGGTTCAATCGCTCACCAATATCTTGGAAGGATTCTCGGGAAGTATGGTCGCTGCAATGCTCGTTGAGCTTCTTAAGCGTTAGTTATGAATATTAGCTACAAATGGCTAAAAGATCTGATCGATATCGATCTGTCCGCTGAAAGGGTTGCGGAAGAATTGACCCGTGTCGGCCTTGCAGTCGAGGGCATTCACGCGCACGGCGACGATAGCGTCTTGGACATTGACCTGACGTCGAACCGGCCGGATTGCCTATCGCATCTGGGCGTCGCCCGCGAACTCGCAGCGATATCAAAGGCAGAAACACGACCCGTAGGGAGTGTGCCTTTTGAGACACAACATAACCCGGCCAGTGATCTGGTAACTATCCAAGAACCAGACCTTTGCCGTCGCTTTACCGCCCGAATCATTCGAAATGTAAAGATCGGCCCGTCACCGCAATGGTTGGTTGGCCGTCTCGAAGCCATCGGGGAGCGTTCGATCAATAATGTCGCCGACATTACCAATTATGTAATGCACGAACTTGGGCAACCGATGCATGCGTTTGATCTGGATAAATTGGCCGGTGGTCGGATCATTGT
>JAYVER010000087.1:0-5953 GCA_043748725.1 Chloracidobacterium sp.
GCAGGCTCGATCAGATATATATTTTGCTCCGAAATAACTAATTCCCCAAGATAAAATTCGCCCTTCAAATCAAAATCATCACGGACTGCCCGAGTATCCGTTAAACTCGGCTCTTGCTGAAAATCTTTCCCGGTGTTTGGATGAGTATGAAATGAAGCAATTATGTCCTTTCCGCCAATAAAGCAATTCTTGTGCGACGGCAAAATAATTTCATTTTGTACCCCTTTATTCCACCTAACCATATCCAAAATCACGGAATCCTCACTAACAAGGAATCCGCCTTCTTCGTGTCCGCCTGAAATACCCGGCACCGAATCGACCCAAGCATCTTTCAATTGGGCCAGTACCAACTCATTCCCAAGAATATCATTGATCGAAAATTTCATGTCCTAACATAGGGCCAAGCCAGCATCGAGTGCCGCGATGCATTTATCGACCGTGTCCGTCGTCGAATTGAGCATCAGCCCGGTGCGGATGACGTTGCCGTAGAGGCCGCCTTTGCCGACGAGGACGCCCTGGCGTTTTGTCTCTTCGAAAACGCGGAGGACGAGGTCGGGTGCAGGTTCCTTTGTCTGGCGGTCTTTGACCAGTTCGAGGCCCTGCATCAATCCCATGCCTCGGACATCGCCGATGCAGCGATGCTTTTCTTTAAGCTTGAGCAGTTCGTTATGAAAATAATCTCCGACGACGCGGGCGTTGGTGCGAAGATCGTCTTCCTCAATTACCTTGATAACCGCGAGACCGACCGCCGACGAGACCGGATTGCCACCGAATGTCGAGAATGTCAGACCAGGGAAAGCATCGGCAACCTCGGGCGTCGCGATCGTCCAACCGATCGGGGCGCCATTGCCCATTCCTTTGGCAGAAGTAATAATGTCCGGCTCGACGCCCCAATGCTCGATACCAAACCATTTGTCGCCCGTGCGGCCCCATGCGGCCTGTACCTCGTCGGAGATAAACAGGCCGCCGTGGCTGCGTGCGATCTCGGCAACACGCGGAAAATATTCCTTAGGCGGCACGATAAAGCCGCCGACGCCGAGGATCGTCTCGGCCATAAATGCTGCGATGTTACCGGTCGTTGTCGTGTTGATCAATTCCTCGACATCGTCAGCGCAGGCGACGCCGCACGACGGATATTCGAGTTTGAACGGGCATCGGTAGCAATACGGAGCAACGGCATGAACGACGCCCGCGACTTGCGATGCGATGGGTTTCCACGTTTTATGTCCGATCGTCGATAGCGCCGTCGCCGAACGTCCGGCGTAGCTGTGCCGCAGGACGACGATCTCGTTATTGCCGGTCGCAATCTTGGCGGCGAGAATTGCCGTGTCGTCGGCCTCGGTGCCGCTATTGGTAAAAAATGATTTCTTTAGCTTCCCGGGCGAGATCTCAGCCAGTTTTTCGGCCAGATCGCCCTGCGGCCCGTTGGCGTAAAGCGTGGATGTATGGGCGATCGTATCGACCTGCTCTTTCCAAGCGGCGTTAACACGCGGATTCGCGTGGCCGACGCTTACCGTCAGCACCCCGCCAAAGCAGTCGAGATAACGATTGCCCTCGTCATCCCAGACGTACTCGCCCTCGCCTTTGACGATCGCCAACGGCTCCTGGTAATAGGTCGCCACGGCCGGAAAAAGAAATTCCTTGTGCTTTTCGATAGCACTTTTTAGAGAAGTTTTTTGTTCTGCTTGTGTCATATTTTTTATTACCGTGAACTGCGTGAAAAACGCGAAAATTGAGTATGTATTTTACTCTACTTTCGCGTTCCATTGCCTATTTCGAGGCAAATTTTTAGCCTAAAACAATGAGCCTTTATCATCCGGCCCCATCATCGCTTTTCTCACCATCGGGATCGGGGGGCCGCCGTACGAGAGGAAAGCGTCGTGAAACTGCTTCCACGCCGTGCGGCCGCCGCGGGTTGCGCACCAGTCTTCGCGGAGCTTTTTGATCATCAGCTTGCCCATCGTGTAGTTGAGATACGCCGGGTCGAATGTGCCGCGGTTTGCCTGCTGTTCGGCGTTGGCTTCGTCCTGAAAGCCCTGTTCGATGAACATTTTTTTTGCATCCGCAACGGTCATTCCTTTTGTATGCAGACCGATGGCCGAGACGAAGCGGACATTTCTGAGAAGTGCTTCCTGCAACTGGCCGATGTGCATCTCGCTGTCGTTATTGCTAAGTCCCGCGTCGTACATCATTTCCTCGCAATAATGTGCCCAGCCCTCGGCAAAGGCGTAGCCGACAAAGACCTGGCCGAATTTTGATTTCGAGCGATTGGCATGCAAAAACTGGACGAAATGGCCCGGATAAACCTCATGTGCCGAAGTGAATAAAAGGCTTCCCTTGCCGGGAACGTATGCGTCCTGCTTCTTCTTGTCCCATTTTGGATCAGGCGGAGAAACGTAGTAAGTTGACGGCAAATTGGTCTCGTACGGTCCCGGAATATTGATGTATGCGAAATTCCAAGCCTTATACGGCGGAGCCTGTGCGACTTTGGCCTCCTCGGTTCCTGGAATGGTCATCAAGTCTTTGTCAATGATGAATTTACGGAGATCGGCAAGCTGATTTGTTGCCGCTTCGACCACGTCCTTGCCCGGAGCCTTGTCGGCGGAGGCTTTTGCCATACATTCTGCGAGCGTCTTGCCCGGCGCCCATTTATCGCATTCGACTTTCAAAGCGTCGGTGTTTCGTTTTAAATCGTTTTGCGCGATCTCTTCAAGTTTCGCCAGGTCAATATCGACACCCTCGGTTTGCCTGAGCATAACCTTGAATTTGTCGGAGCCGAGCGCAAAGCTGTCATTCCCCGTCTTTTCCTGAAGCCCAAGCCATGCGTCAAAATCTTTAATAGCCTTGATCGCGGTGTCGTTAGCCTCTTTGAAATCCTTTTGCGACGCCTCGTCTTTGACCGGTTCAAAAACCTTTGCAACATCCTTCGCATAAAAATCCGCAAGGCCGCCGATGGTCTGACGACCGATCTTGGCCAGATTTTTCGCCAACGGCAGCTTCATAGCCGTTTTGATCTGCTGCAATGCCGTTGGTACATTTTTGGCATAAGCGGTGTATGATTTGATCCGCGTTTCGAGCGGTGCGTATGCCCGCGAAACATAAACGTCAGGGTCGATAGCATCGGAATAATAATTTGGATTTGTGTGTGGGTAATCGACCGTTTCCTGCCAGAAAAGATCTTTGTCGATCTGCGAGATCAGATAATCACGCTCAAATCGCTGGCGTTCGTCGAGGTCGGCGTCCTTGAATGCAGCTGCTTTTTCACGCTCGGCCTTTAACCGTGTGATCTCTTTTTTCAGGCCGTCCTCGCTCCAGTCGGCGAGCTTGCCGTCATATTCGTGCTTGCCGGCATATACCGCAAATTGCGGATTGGCGTCAAAATAATCTTTTAGAAACTTATCTACGTAGCCATCCCAATCGGCTTTGGCGACCGGCTGGGTATTCGCAGCCTGATTTGCCGCAGGTTTAGGCTGACAAGCAGAAAAAATGGAAATTACGACGACTAACGCAAAGAATGTTATTTTTTTCATATTGCTTATACGTAGAAACTCTCGAGTGGTTTTACCTGTTTTACGAGAATCAAGAAGATCAATAAAGATTCCCTTCTCGTTTGCGACCGGTGTAATCGATGTAAACGACCTTCAATTCTGTGTAAAAATCGAGCGAGGTCGAGCCTTGTTCGCGGGCGCCGATGCCGGTGGCTTTGATACCGCCAAACGGAATGTGGGCTTCGCCGCCGGTGGTTGGGCTGTTGACGTGTGTCATGCCCGATTCGATCTCGTCGATGAAGCGGTAGATGTCGTTGGCGTCGTTTGAGAAAACGGATGATGAAAGGCCGTATTCGCAATCGTTGGCGACGGCCATTGCCTCGTCAAAATCCTTTACCCGCAGCACCGACAACACGGGGCCGAAGATCTCTTCGCGGGCGATGCGCATATCGGGTGTGACGTGATCGAACACGGTCGGCTCGACAAAATAGCCGTTTTCGAGGCCTTCACCCTCGGCTTTTTTGCCGCCGCAGAGCATCGTTGCGCCGTCTTCGCGGCCGATGTCGATGTATTTTAGAACTGTGTTAAATTGGCTCTCATCAACCGACGGGCCGATGTCGTTGCCCGCATCGGCTCCGGCGCCGAGCTTAAAGCTCTTGGCACGAGCGATGATCTTTTCGACAAATTTATCGGCGATCGTGTCGATCACAACCGCTCGCGAAGTCGCTGTACACCGCTGCCCGGTCGAACCGAACGCGCCTTGCGCCGTGTGTTCGACGGCCAGATCCATGTCGCAATCCGCTAGTACGACGACCGGATTTTTGCCGCCCATCTCGGCCTGAAACGGAATGCCGCGACGCGCTAGTTGTTCATATAGCTTAAATCCAATCTCGCTCGAACCCGTGAATGAAATAGCGCGAACAGCCGGGTGATTGACGATCTCATCGCCCGCTTCGCTTCCCGTACCGATCACTAGATTGAGCACGCCGTCGGGAATTCCGGCCTCGATAAATAGTTCCGTCAGCCTTACGGCGGTTGACGGCGTGTTCGACGCGGGTTTGAAAACGACCGTATTTCCGGCGACAAGCGCCGGTGCGAGCTTCCATACCGGTATTGCAACCGGGAAATTCCACGGCGTGATCAGCGCGACGACGCCGTGCGGCTCCTTGATCGTATAGGCAAAGTTTGCAGGCAGCTCGGACGGTATAGTCTCGCCATTCATTCGCCGCGATTCGCCGGCGCAAAATTCGACGACATTTATCGCCCGCTGCACCTCGCCGCGCGATTCGTTGATGGTCTTGCCCTCTTCGCGGGTAAGCAATTGGGCAAGCTCCTCCTTGTGTTCCTCCATCAGCCGCGCCATTTTGGCAATAATGCGTCCGCGAGCCGGTGCGGGTGTTTTTTTCCAGCCTTTGAAAGCGGTGTATGCTGCCTCGACTGCCGCGCGAGCCTCGTCACGGGTGCAAAGCTCGGCGGTTCCGATGATGTCATTGGTGTCGGCCGGATTAATGTTCGGGATCGTTTTGCCCGAAGCAGAGTCGATCCATTTGCCGCCGATAAAACTTTTATAAATAGTCATAATTTCGATTTCTAAATGCCGTAAAATATAAGTAAAACACACGCGAAAGACAATCGAAAGCGACCGACGATCCGCAATCTTTCGCGTGGCACCGTCCCGTTGCCGGAAATCCCCCGATCTGTCGTATATTTATTGAGATGAAATTGATCGAGAATTTGCGCCAATTACTTGAACGCCGTGCCGCGACTTATGGCGATAAGCCGCTCCTTCATTCCGAGATAGACGGTCGAGTTTGGAGCTACAACGAGCTGAATCTGGCTGTGAACCGGACGGCCAACATGCTCCGCTCACACGATATTGGGAAAGGCGATGTCGTCAGTCTGCTCATGCCGAATTCGGCGGAGTACATCGTCGCGTATTTTGCTTGCTGGAAGATCGGAGCAGTCGCCGGGCCAGTGAATTCGCTGCTCAAGGCCGAAGAAATTGAATGGGTCACAGGCAATTCAGAGTCGAAGCTGATGCTCATCGGGTCGGAATTTATAAATAGCGGAAGCCTGAGCGTGAGCGAGGGATCTATACCGCCGACCGTCATCTTTGACGATGTAAACGAAGCAGTAAAAGATTTTAGCGACGAGCTTGGGCCGGTCGAGATCGCAAGCGATGACGATGCGATAATTATTTACACGTCCGGCACAACCGGCAAGCCAAAGGGCTGTCTGCTGACGCACGGCAATCTGATCGCCAATGCCCGCCAGATCGTCGAGTGGATGGGTTTTGGGCCGGATGACCGTCTGCTGACGATAATGCCGCTGTTTCACATGAACGCCGTATCCGTAACGACGATGACCGCGCTTTACGCGGGCGGCTCGACCGTCGTCAGCCCAAAATTTTCGGCTTCGCGTTTTTGGGACATTATCGAGAAATACAAGATCACGTCGTTTGGCTC
>JAYVER010000088.1:0-15308 GCA_043748725.1 Chloracidobacterium sp.
ATGGCTTTGTTGAGGTCGGTTTGGGCCTGAAGCTCGCGGCTTCGGGCGGCGAGGAGGTCGGTTTGGCGTTGTAGAACCAAATAAAACGTCGTCGTGCCGCCGCGGAATTGCCGCTGTTCGCTGGCATAAAGCTCCTCGGCGGCGGTGCGTGCGTAGGTGGCCGAGGCAAGTCGCGATTCGGCGGAGCGGAGCGCCTGCAAAGCGTTTCGCACCTCGGCCTCGATAAGTTGTTGCTCCTGTGCACGCTGATTTGCGATCTTGTCCGCCGCGACCAGCGTCAGTCCCAGATTTGCCTTGGCAACATGATGTCCGAACGGCAGCGATATTTGGACGCCGGCACGATAGGTCGGATAATTGAGCTTCAGCAAATTGCCGAGCGAATCGAAATAGCCGCCGATCAAGTTTGGCGGAACATTGGCGCCGCCCGTCCCATTGGGCGTTCCGGCAAGTCCAGCAGATGTATATGAACTGACTAGATCGATCTGCGGTTTTGTTTGATCGCGATAGTACCTTTGGTTGATCCGGTTAATGTCGGCATTTGTCTCTAATTGCTCGATCTCGGGCCGATTTTTCAGTGCCTCGGTCAAGGCAACTTCGAGGCCGATACGCGGCACCATTAAACCAATCGGCGTGACCGGCGTCAACGGACGCGACCATTCGGCGGCGGTACGGTCAGGTAAAACAAGCGTCTTCAATGTGTTCTCGGTACGCGTGACGCTTTCCTGAGCAAGATAGATCGCCTGTTCAAATGTGGATATTTGAGCATTGGCGGCGACGATCTCGATCGGAGCAAGAACGCCTTTCGCAACCAGCCGTTTGTTGCTTTCTAGCTGTTCCCTTGCCTGTTTGAGCGTGTCAGTCTGAACCTGTAAATTGCGGAGTGAGAAGGTAAGGCCCCAATACGCCTGTTCAACATTCGACACGACATCCATCGCTTTTTGCCGTAGCTGGGCGTCAGTGAGATTGATGTTTTTCTTCGCGATCTCGATCTGACGACGGTTGTTGTCAAACCGCAGACCCCGCCACAACGGCTGCGTGTAGGTGAATATGATATTTGTCGGATATTGCGGATTGAGCGTGGCGTTCCGGTTGGTAGTATTGGTTCGCGATGATGTAAAAATCGCGTCATAAGAACCGCCAAAACGCGGCACAAAGCCCGACAGGCCGACGTTGTTGAAAAACTGTCGCTGAGTAACCGATCCGTTAACAGCTCCGCCGATTGTCGAAGCCGTTGGCGTTGAGCGGCTCTCGTAATACGTCTCGGAATTTAGCAGCGGATCGTATATCCCGCGAGCACCCTTTAACCCAAAATCGGCGATCCGCCCATCGTTGCGCGAAGCGTCGATGTCGTTATTATTCTTGAGCGCCATCTCGATCGCCTGTTCGAGCGTCAGCGACAACTGATCGCCCGCATTAACCCCTACGCGAGTCGCATCCGGCAACGGTCGCGGCGGTGTGGAAAACGACGGAGCCACCGGCGGAGCATCGTCCGGGGTCGGAGTCGGTGTTTGGCCAAACGAGGCTGCGGCTGAAAACAGCGCGCCGGCAAAAGCCGCAGTAACAATTCGTGCGGCATGGCGTAATCTTGCTTTTTCAAACCCAAAATACATCTCTGATTACGCCATCTCCTCGTCACCTGCATGATCTGTCCCAGGTTCGACCTTCTTACGCTTTAGTGCCGAAAATATGCGCCCGACTCCGTTAGCCAGAGTTCGACCGACATTCGATTCCTGCGCATCGTCGAAAAGCGAATAGAAAACCGGCACCGCGAGCAATGTCAGCAAAAGACACATCGACTGCCCGCCAACTACCAATATACCGATCGAGCGGTTTGTCGCGGCTCCGGCTCCGCTGCCGACGACCAGCGGGATCATGCCGGCAACCAGCGCGATCGTCGTCATCAGAATAGGCCGCAGCCGGTCGCGATTTGCCTGGATAATGGCGTCATATCGGCTCATGCCTCTTGCCCGCAGCGTATTGGTGTGATCGATCTGCAATATTGCATTTTTCTTGACGATACCGAATAAAAGCAGGATGCCGAGCGCGGAAAATATGTTCAGCGTCTGTCCGGCGATCGCCGTCGAAAGCAGTGCGAACGGGATCGACAGCGGCAGGGTTAGCAAGATCGTGACCGGATGGATAAACGATTCGAATTGAGCCGCCAGGATCAGATACATAAATACAAACGACAGCAAAAATGCAAGCAGAAATGAAATGTAGGCCCGCTGCAGCTCCTTTGACTGTCCCTGTACGCCTGACGAATATTCGGGCGGTAGATTGAGATCGCGAACATAGCCCTGCAGTTTCACGAGAGCATCCGCCTCAGATGTGTTTGGGGGCAAACTTGATGAGATAGTAACGACACGCTGACGATTGTAACGGGCGATTGACGACGGGCTGCGGGCCTCGACTATCGTCACCAACCGATCGAGGCCAACCGGGACGCCCTTTGCTGAGGCCACTGTGAAGTACTGCAAGTTCTGCCGTGTACGTCGAAATGGTTCGTCGGCTTGCACAACAACGTCATACTGCTGCGTGCCTTCGCTAAAGGTTGAAACACGCTGCCCGGCGGCTGCGATATTCAACGCCCGAGAAATGTCCGACGCCTGCACTCCCAGATCCGCGGCTTTTGTCCGGTCAATGACAAACCGCGCCTCGGGTGTCCCGACGTCAACGGAATTATCCGGTTCGCGGAAAACAGGATCCTGTTTCATACGGTCAACCAACTGATCGGCGTATGCATTGAGCTTTTCCATATCCGGGCCGGCGATGTAATAGCCGATCCCGGAGCCGCCGCGTCCCAAGCCGATACCCTGGGCAATTGATGAGGACGCCGAAACATTGATTTTCCAGTCGGCATTGGAATAGGGTTTGACGAGCTGCCGGGCAATGGCGATGAGCTCGGTTTGCCCCTGTTTTCTCTCGGCCACCGGCAACAGACTGACGCTGACATTGCCGGCGTTTCCTCCGCTGCCACCGCCGAAACCGCCTGCATTTACAATCGTGTTTCTAAGTCCCGGCATCCTCTCGCGAACGTCTCGGGCGATGCGGTCGAGGATCGACTGAGTCGCAGCAAGAGATGTGCCCTGCGGGCCGCGGACGTTGATCTGAAAGATCGATTCGTCTTCGTCCGGCAAAAACGCCATGCCGACGAATTTATAAAGCGGCACGATCGAGGCGACGGTTACTACGCATATCAAAACCACAGCCCAGCGATACCGCATCGACAATTGCAAAAGCCAAGTATACGTTCCGTCAACTTTGCTGTAAAACCAGCCGGCCTTCGAGTCCGAGTCCAAAGTCCCATGTCCAATGTCCAAAGTCTCGGATTCGTCCGGCATTGGACTTTGGACTTTGGACTTTGGACTCTTTATCCAGCGCGCGGCGAGCATCGGCGTCAGCGTAAATGAGACGATCAGCGAGACGGCGATCGCCGCCGCCGAAGTTAGTCCGAAAGACGACATAAATCGTCCCACGATGCCCGTCATAAATCCGACCGGAATGAAAACCGCAAGCAGCGACAATGTTGTTGCAAGCACCGGCAGCCCGATCTCGCGGGTACCTTCGACCGCCGCCTGGAACGGGTCCATTCCCTTTTCTTCGACAAACCGGTAGATATTTTCCAGCACGACGATCGCGTCGTCGATGACGATGCCGACCATCAGCGTCAAGGCGAGCATCGTCATTTGATTCAGCGAGTATCCGAAGGCCGCGATCAGCGCAAAGGCCGCAATGATAGACGTCGGGATAGCGAGGGCCGCGATGATCGTCGACCGAATATTCCAAAGAAAGAAAAAAACGACCACGGCGGCAAATATAGCTCCCAGGACAAGATGTTCTTCGATGGCGTGGAGCGAGTTCTCAATAAATTCGGATTGGTCACGGACAATGGCAACCTTAAAATCCGGGGGCAGCGTTGGAATGATCTGGGCCATCCGGTCCTTGACGTTTTTGATGAGAGCAACGGTATTGGAGCCGGATTGCTTGCGAACACCTAACGCTACCGCGGGACTACCGTCGAGCGAAAGCGTATTCGTCGGGTCGGCCCCGCTCTCCTCAACACGCCCAATATCCTTGAACTTGATCGAAAAGTTGTCTTTGGTCGCAATGACGATGTTGTTAAAGTCCTCGACCTTGCTTAGCTTGCTGATGGTCCTCAAGCCGATCGTTTTTGCACCTTCGACCAACGTGCCGCCGGGCAGCTCCTGGTTCTGCGCGGTGACGGCGCTCGTGACCTGTGAAACAGTGAGGTTATAGGCCCGCAGTCTGTCCGGATTGACATATAGCTTGATCTGCTTAGTCCGCCCGCCGAAAACGACAACCTCGCCGACGCCGTCAGCCGACTGGATCTTTTCCTGGATAAGCGTGGTCACGAGGTCGCTAAGCTCGATCACATTTCGCGGCGCGCTGATTGAATACATCAGCACGGGCGACGAGTCCGGATCGCTCTTTCGCGCGACAGGCGGATCCGCGTCCTGCGGCAGGCGATTGATAACGGTGCTGAGCTTTTGCTGAACCTCCTGAAATGCCTGATCCGGATTTTTCTCGAGGTTGAATGTGAGTGTGATGTTCGAGCCGCCCCGCGACGAGGACGACCGCATCTCATCGATGCCCGGTACCGTGTTCAGGGCTCCCTCTATCGGATCGGTGACCTCGGATTCCATCTCAGCCGGTGCCGCACCTGAATTGTTGGTGGAAACAGAGATCGTGGGCAGATCAATCTTCGGAAACCGGTCGACACCCAGCGTAAAAAAGCTAAAGCCGCCCACGACGGTCAAAAACATGACGATCACGGTCGCAAAAACCGGGCGATGAACGCAAATTTCAACTAGCCACTGCATCTATTAAAGAGTTACTTTCGCTCCTTCGTACAACTTATCCAAATTACTTGTAGCCACCGTCTCGTCAGCCGCGACACCTGTAATTATCTGCATTGACTCGCCTTCTTCCGTTCCCAACTGAACGACGCGAAGTTTAGCCACACTATCCTGAATTACGAAAACGCGAAATGCCAGCGTCGTTTGATCGTTAGATACGGCCGACTTTGGCACGAAAACGGCCTTGCTTCCGCCCTCGCGACTGATCTGGGCGGTCGCAAACATGCCGGTTCTAAGAGAGTTGTCCCCATTTTCGACCAAAGCCTCTACTATTGCGGACCTTGAATTTGGATCAACAGCCGGGTTGACCGCCGACACTGTTGCGGAAAATTTACGATCCTTATAAGCGTCCACTTCGAGTGAAACACCTCGACCTAACGTAACGTGCGGCACGTCAGCCTCGGCAACCTGTATCTGCGCTTTTATCGGATTTGTTCTCAGAATGGTCGCTACGATTGACGCCGAAGAGACGTATTCGCCGACGGCCACCGGCCGGGCGCTGACAAAACCCGCAAAAGGAGCTTTTATCACCGTATCGGCGATCGCCTGTTGGGCGTCGGCGACTTGTGTCCCTGCGGATTCGACGTTTGCCTGAGCACTGACAATTGCCTGATTGCTCTGTTTTGCGGTGTTGACGGCCGCGTCGAGTTGCTGTTTTGCGGCGTTTGCCTTGGCACGGGCGGTGTCCCGGGCGGTGCGGTACGTTTCGTAGGTTATCATCGCGACGTCGCCGGTTGTCGTAAGCTCGCGATAACGTTTTTCGTTGGCCTCGGCCTGTTTTTGTTCAGCCAGCGTCTGCTGGTAATTTGCATCGGCAGCCCGAACTTCCGGCACGGTCACGGCGTTGAATTTACCACCGCCAAGCAAACCCAACCGAGCTTCCGCTTGCTGGACACCGGCCTGTGCCTGTTTTACTGCGGCTTGGGCGGTGGCGAGATGCAGCCGTGCGTCGCGGTCGTCAATTTTAGCGATCACGGCCCCCGCCGAAATAAATTGGCCGACGTTGACCGAGATATTCGCGACTTTTCCGGCGGTCTTCGGAGCAACGTCCGACGTCTCGTTTGCCACCAGGCTGCCGGTCGCCCGTATGACGGAGCCGACATCACGCGATTCACTCTTCGCGATGGTTATCGAGATCGGCGCGTTCGGATTCTCACCGGAGTTCGAATTGTTCCTGCTGCCGTTGTTCGATACGGTAGATCCGCACGAGATCAGAGCGAAGATCGCAGCGGCGCAGACGAGGGTTTTAAGATGTGTTTTCCACATACATTGATTCTCTAAAGTATTGTATTCTACGATACTTCGCATGAATCGGCTGAACATACGTATGTAAATTTTTGTAAACGAATTATACGACAAACGTAGTTTCTATGCTGCCAGACATTATCTTCGATTGTGAAAATCGGGCAGCGTAGTGATAAAATGACTGGATTAACAAAGACTTTGACAGCAATATTATGCGAGAAATAACTGCATCCGAATTGAAAGCTCAAATCGACGCCGGAGCCGATATTCAACTGATTGACGTCCGCCAGCCTGACGAATATGCGTTCGCCAAAATTGACGGCGCCAAGCTGATTCCGCTCGGCGAGATCATATCGCGAATGGGCGAGATCGACGAGACGCGCGACACGGTCATTCATTGCAAAATGGGCGGCCGCAGCGCCCGAGCCATCGAGGCCCTTGAGCGGTCTGGTTTTAAGGGCAGCCTAAAAAACCTCGCCGGCGGAATCACCGCATGGTCAAACGAGGTCGATCCGAAAGTGCCGAAATACTAACTACGGCCAATCAATCAAAAATACTTTCAATATCTCGGGAACTTTGCAATACACGAAAAAGTTCTACTGTATCGGCTCTAAGTTGGTAAAACAAAAGGTAATTATCGTAACCGCGCACTTTCCAAATTCTATACCCTAGCAAGCGGCCATCACGATGTCTGCCTTCTCTACCAAGCATCGGAAATCGTGACAACTCGTCAAGGCTGTCTTCGACTGCGACAAGAAATTTCACTGCCCCATCCAAATCACCCTCCGCAATAAAGACAAAGCACTCCTCAATATCGCGGTCAGCCTGCGGTCGTTTCGAAACATTAAACGCCATCTGTCGTCCTCAACGTTTCAATCGTGCAAGTCCTCGCCGTTTAATATCTTCGAAATCGGCGTGAGTAAGAGGCGTCGTCGGGCCACTTTCGATTCCCTCGATCAGCATGGCTTCTAATTTACGCTCTTGCCGTTCCCGTAAATAGTTCCTGACAAGATCGCGAAAAAACTCGCTCGTATTCCCATAACCTTCTGCGGCGATGATCTCTTCGACATCGCTTTTCATCGTGTCAGGCAGCGAAATGTTGATTGTAGCTGTGGACATATTAAATCCTCCGCACTTATATTACCATTATGGCATTAGATATCAATAGATGACATTGATCACTTCATCAAATCTTCATATTCAGCCTTTTCTTTCAAAATTTCTTCCTCTACGGTTAAGCCAATTTTATATCGCACAGGGCCTTTCGGTGTTTCGCGTGCCTCAAACTTTCGGGTGAGCTTCAGACGGTCCCATTTCCTATATCTGACCCCAAATGTTGTACTATTTCGCAGTATCCAATCTGCAACCTTGGAAAAGGAGTTTTCCTCAACCAACACCGATAGGCTAACCAACACCCTTCCCTTTTTTCCGATTGCCGGCGTTTGCCATACGTCTAAAGCTCCCAGTTCAAACAGCTTTCCCGTCATCCAGGCCATATGTTCGCCCGTGTCGTCGTCGATGTTGCAGACGATCTCGACGACGCTGTCGGTTTCGTACGGAAGCTCGTTCGGTATCGCATCCGTTTCGATCAACGTAACGCGAAAGACGTTTGGATAACTTCTTAAATCCATAGTTCCGGCTCCCAAGCCTTGATTTAGCAGGATTCCAGACGGAAGTTGGTTAACGAATTGCGGCTCAAGCGATTTGAGTATCGCGATGCCGGTCGGTGTTGAAAGCTCGACGTTTTCCCTTATGACCGCGGACGGGGTTTGTGAAACGGGCAAGCCGATCAACAGCCTTGCGCTTGCGGGCGGCGGGATCGGATGCGTGCCGTGCTGCATCGTCACAAACCCGTGCCCGGCTTTTATCGGAGTCGCAAAAACCTGTTCCGCACCGGTTTTGCTGACGCAATACGCCGCCATAACGACATCGAGGATCGAATCGATCGTGCCGACCTCGTGGAAAGCAACTTCGTCAATTTCAATCCCGTGGGCGCTGGCCTCAGCTTCCGCCAGAACGTGGAAAATCTTTCGCGAGAGATTTTTTGTGGCCGCATCAAGCGAAGATTTTTCAATTAAACAGTCAACGTCCGTGTAATGTGTGTGCCAATGTTTTCTTGTGTCGTCGGCAAGCAGAAGATTTGTGTTTTCGTGATGATGAGGCTGATCGTGCGTGTGTTCGTGTCCAAAGTTCCGTTTCCAGCTTTCGTCGTGCCATCTTACGCTGATGTGTGTCGCTTTTATCGTCGCTCTGATGACGCTTTCGACCTCGATGGTCACGCCATTGAGACCAAGGTGCTCAACCAATCGTGACAATTCTTCATGCGTAATCAGTCCGGCGTCGACAAAGCCGGCGGTGAACATATCCCCCGCAACCCCCGCGACGCTTTCCAAAAATAGTGCCTTACCCATGCGAATTTCTCTTCACTTCGCGGACGACCTGACAAGCCGCATAGCCCGCCGAAAACCCGTTATCAATATTCACGACCGCAACACCCGCCGCACAGGAATTCAACATCGCGAGCAGGGCCGCGATGCCGCCAAAGCTCGCTCCGTAGCCAACGCTGGTCGGCACGGCAAATAACGGCTTGCCAAACAATCCGCCCACAACGCTCGGCAGAGCGCCTTCCATACCGGCGACAACGACGAGGGCCGACGCCTTTTGCAAAGCCTCGCGTTTATCCAGCAACCGGTGCAGCCCGGCGACGCCAACGTCGTAATATTTTTCAAACGCCGTGTCCATAGCCACACACACCTCGCACGCCTCTTCGGCCGCATAGGCGTCGCTCGTTCCCGCTGCCAGTACGGCGACAAAAGGCTCGCCGCTCGATGAATCCTTGGCCGGTTTGGCATTGATAATAAAGGTGCGGGCAGTGACATTTGCTCTACCGTCAGGAAACTTTGCTTCGACCGCCGCGATCTTTTCGCCGTCGAGCCGTGTTATCAAGACCGTCTGCTCGCCATGCGAAAGATGTTCGGCGATAGAAATGATCTGTTCGGCGGATTTCGATTCGCCATAGACAACCTCACCGATCCCTTGCCGCAAACTGCGATGGTGGTCAAGCTCGGCAAACGGCAGCTGCGTCGTACGAAAAGGCGCGTTTTGCAAAATGCCGAGCGCATCTGCAATAGATATTTCCTCGCGTTGTACCTTGACCAGCAGCTGAAAAAGTTCGGTTTCTATCATTTTGCGACTAAATTCCCCCCGCCGGTTCGGTAACCCGCCAGATCCAGCATGACCCATTTATAGCCGCGTGCCATTGCTTCGGTTACGAGTTTTTCCCGCAGCTGCGCAGCCAGATTCATTTCGTCCAAAGCGACTTCGAGCCGCAAAAATTTCGTCTCGCCCTCCTCATGAAGCCGAACGCGAAATACTCGCAGACCGCCTTCCCGCAAAATAGCTTCAAAATCCTCGACATCCTTCAGCTTTCGCGGCGTGATAAAAACGCCGGTCATCAGCCGCGAGCTCAAACAAGGACTTGCGGGTTTATCGGCCATTTCCAAGCCATTCCGCCGCATCAACAGGCGAATATCACCCTTCGTCAATTCCGCCTCAGCGAGCGGCGACAAGATCGAGTTTTCGACGGCCGCCCTATGTCCGGGCCTAGTATCACCGCGATCCGAGGCGTTGTAACCGTAGGCGATCCACTTAAAACCACGCTTGCTTGCGGCTTCATGGCAAATATTGAACAGCTCCGTCTTGCAATGAAAACAGCGGTTGTTATCGTTAATCGCGTATTCCGGATTCAAAAGCTCGTTGCTTTCATACCAAGTATGGTTGACGCAGTGCTCACCTATAAAACGCTCAGCATCTAGCCTTTCCGCCTGCGAAAAACTCTCGCTCAACGTCGTCAAAGCCAACAATTCGCCGCCCGATTGTTGCCTTTGCTGTTCCGCCGCCCACGTCAAAAACGCGCTGTCAACTCCGCCCGAAAAAGCTACGATCAAACCCTCGCTCAGTTTGGGCTTAAGAATATCCTTTAATGTTAAAAATTTGTTTTGCAATGCTTCCATAGTCGGAGCACGGGCGGCTCGCCCGATGCTTTAAGAATCGGCGGGACGTCCGGGTTCCATTTCTAAGTCGATCCCGTCGGCCATCCGAACGATCTTCATATTTTCTGTTACAGTGGTTCGGCAAGCCATGACGGCTTTTTCTTTGTCGCCGTTTTGGAGCCAGACCTGACAATTGATGCATTCGCCGTTCCAGCAGAAATCACCATAAGAAATATTTTCCATTGCCAAAAACTGAAAACACCTGAGAAGCGAATTATTCTCCGGCACCATATATTTTGACCCGAGAATATCGATCTCGATCAGCTTTTCGTATGGTTGAAATATTTCCGGCAATGTCATAAAGCTTTTGTCAGAACCGCCTGTGTTAGCGGGCAGCAATTTGTTGAAACGTCCAAACCACCCACTGACGCAGGTGGTTCTGACTTACTGCAAGCTAGATTATCTTATCGAAAAGGTGTAATTTTGAACAATGGCATTAGTATTGTACGTAAAACCGGGGTGTCCGTATTGTCAGCAGGCAAAGGATCATTACAACGAGCACAATATTAAGTTTACCGAATACGATGCACAGAATGACAAGGTCAGGCAGCGGGAAATGCTTGCGTTTTCGGGCGGCGACGTGACTGTGCCGTGCATCGTAGAGAACGGCGCGTACGTGGGTTCGGGGTGGGGCGACCCGCCCCGCGGCTGAACGATCCACCCGGATTGACCGGCAGTTTGCCGGACAGAAAATAATGCGGATTGCGGATTGCGGATTGCGGAATTGCAGTCTTCGATATATTATCTTTCCTTGCGTTTTCGCCGGACGGATTAGCGGTTGAACTCAGGTCATTCCGCACTCCAAATTCCGCCGCTCCGCACTTCTTATGGTTGGTTCACAGATTAACCAGTACAAGGTCCTCGAAAAGATAGGCTCGGGCGGACAGGGAACCGTCTATAAGGCCCTCGATACCAAGCTCAACAGAACCGCCGTCATCAAGGTCCTTCCACCCGAGTTAACTCAAAAGACCGCTAATTTCCGCCGCTTTGAACGCGAAGCCCAGCTCTGCTCGCAGCTCGACCATCCGAATATTTGCACTATCTATGACTTTCACAGTGCCGACGGCGTCTTTTACATCGCGATGCAGTATGTCGAGGGCAAAAATGTGCGGCAGATGGTCGCGGGCCGGCCGCAGGATTTGAAGAGCTCTCTGTCGATCGCCATTCAAGTTACCGATGCTCTCGCTTATGCGCACTCGAAAAATATCATCCACCGCGATATCAAAGCCGGAAATATTATGGTCAGCGAATCGGGTCAGGTAAAAATTCTCGATTTTGGCCTGGCAAAACTGCTCGAAGACGAGCAAGCCGATCTGCATGACGGCCAGGACCGTAACGAGATAACCGAGCTCGGAATCCCTTACGGCACAGCCACTTATGCCGCACCGGAACAGGCCAAGGGTGAACGGGCCGACGCTCGTTCGGACATTTTTTCAACCGGCGTTCTGCTTTATGAGATGTTGACAGGCATTTGGGCATTTCAGGGCAAGACCGTTATTGACGTTCGTCACCAAGTTCTTTACGGCATACCGAAACCGCTCGCCAATATGCGGAAAGAGCCGCTGCCGCCGCAACTGCAGCAGATAATCGACAAGGCTCTGGCAAAAGATCCGAAGGATCGCTATCAAAAGATCGCCGTGATGCGCGATGAGCTTCGCGCGGTGCTCCAGCAAGTTGCCGGAGCTCAGGTGATGCTGACCGACACATTTGCTCCGGCACACGCCGAAGGCAACACCGTGAAGCGCGTGCTCAATTGGTTCACGGGAAAATCGGCTCCTGAGGCGTCCACAAACCAAACGCCAACTTCTGCGAGTTCGCAGTCGTTCACGCCCGACATTTCGCTGACATCAACCGGCACGGAAAAAAAGAGCGTCGCAATATTGCCTTTCAAAAATCTCGGCGGTGATGAGGCATCAAACTTTTACGAATTCGCTCTTGCCGACGCCGTTATTACCGAGCTCGCCCAGATTCGGTCGATAATCGTCCGGCCAAGCTCAGTGATCGCCAAATATCACGGCAAAGAGGTCGATCCGCGTGAAGCCGGAAAAGAGCTGCGTGTCCACGCCGTGTTGTCGGCCGGTTTTTTGCGTGCGGGTGAAAAACTACGCGTGACCGCTCAGTTGCTCGACGTAGTCTCCGGCGACATTTTATGGAGCGACCGCATCGACGCCGAGGGCAGCGACATTCTGGCGTTGCAGGACGGCATCGCGCAACGCATTCTCGACGGACTTCGGCTCGAGCTGACCGATCTTGAGGCTGAAAAACTTGGAAAATTAGCGACCGAAAACGCCGGCGCTTGGGAAGAGTATCTGCGCGGCCGTGACAATTTCGGCCGATTTATCTTCCGCACGATCGACGCCGAAGACTGCGACGCCGCCATCGCAAATTTCAAACGCGCTATCGAGCTCGACCCGCATTTCGCGCTGGCTTACAGCGGTCTGGGGGCCTGTTACGCTAACCGGCTCTTTAAGGGTTTGGGTGAGCCTGAAGATTACACTTACGCCGAAGCCGCATTCAGCAAAGCCTTTTTCTACGACCAAAACGTTGTCGAGGCCCGCGTGCTTATGGTGATGATCTACATGGCTCGCGGGGAGAAAAAGAAAGCCCGGTCGGAGATCGAACTGCTGCAAAAACAGTTTCCAAATGACGCCGCACTTTATTTTGTAAAAGGCGTGATGCACCGTCTCGACGGCGAGTACGAGGAATCGCTAAAGGCGTTTGAAAAACTCTCGCGGCTCGATCCGGCGGCGCGTGCCGTAGCCGCTTACAATCGTGCCCGCATCTTTATCTACAAACGCGAATTCGACACGGCCTTGGTGGAACTCGACAAGGGCGTCAAGGTCGAGCCAAACCACCCGATGCTCAAGATATTCCGCTCGGGCGTCTATTATTATCAGGGCAAACACGACGAAGCGATCAGCCTGATCGCCTCGGTACTCAAAGAAAATCCTCGCATGGACGGCATCCGACCGCTCTACGCCGAATACCTCGCCGGTGCCGGCCGCCGCGACGATGCACTCGCGCAACTCACCGACGACGCACTAGCCCTGTCACGTGCCGACCACGACATGGCCTACTGGGTCGGCTCGACCTACGCTCTTCTGGATGACAAAGACCTGGCCTTCAAATGGCTCGGTAAAGCCGTTAGGCTCGGCAATGAAAACAAACCGCACTTCGAACGCGACACAAATCTCGAATCTCTTCGCAACGACCCGCGTTGGCAGGAATTATTGGATAAGATGGGGAACGGGGAATAGCGTTTGCGGCCTCTCGCGCGACGGGCCGCCGACCGCCGTCTGGGATGCATGTCAGAACCGCGAGCGGTAGCGACCGGGTATCCTTGTCAGCGTGACCAAAGCGCGGGAAGTGAAGTACGGGTGTAATGGGTCAAAGCCGTGATAAAATTGAAGCGAGGTAAAAATATGACAACGAGCACGCTAGAGTTAGTTTCGATGGTTGAATCTCTGCCGATCGACGTAAAGGCTCTCTTAGTTGAGAAA
The DNA here is from genome assembly GCA_043748725.1 of Chloracidobacterium sp. Lineage (GTDB taxonomy): Bacteria > Acidobacteriota > Blastocatellia > Pyrinomonadales > Pyrinomonadaceae > OLB17. The sequence continues at coordinate 13,675 of JAYVER010000088.1, forward strand.
CTCCTCGACAGTATGTATCCGAATCAGAAAGAGATCGACGAACTATGGAAAATCGAAGCCCAACGTCGAGTTGAAGAGGTTCGTTCGGGTGCTGTGACCCCGATACCGGGAGATGAGGTTTTCGAAGAGGTCCGAAAACGCTTTGGTGGATGAATTATTCGTTTCACACAGCGGCGAGGATCGAATTTCTCGAAGCGATCGCATATTACGAAGAATGTCGGACAGGTCTCGGCTTGGATTTTTCGCGAGAAGTATATTCGTCGATCAACCGAATTACCCAGTTTCCACATGCCTGGTCTGAATTGTCTGAAGATACCAGGCGATGCCTCACAACACGTTTTCCGTACGGACTGATCTACCAGATCATCGATGAGTATATTCTGATCATCGCTGTTACACAATTGAATCGCGAGCCGGGTTATTGGGAGGATCGAGTGAAATGATTGCAACGATCCGCGTTGGTAGGAATTGATCGATAAGATGGGTAAGAACGGCGAGTAACGTATTGAATAGAATTTGCTTTTCGGGACTATGCCTCGATACACGCTCATAATGGATTACTTGGGAGGAACTTATATATCGCAGGTAAATGCTGCGTCTCCGAAGCGCGCGTTTGTTAAGGCGGCGCAAGAACTTGATCAATCTCAGATTTCTGGCTTAGGAATGAAGACGAAGGAAACGCTTATTAAGCACGTAAAGACGGAAGAGCCTGTTCGGCTCGTAGGCGTAGAAAATGTTTGGTGTAACATCGCCGATCTTCGCGGTGGAATCGCTTAAATGAATTTGGTTCAAACGTAGATATAAAAATCACTCACGAAACGGCTCACGTACCTCACGAAGTCTTAGCCTAACCGCTCAAAGACAAACTCGTTACACCCCAGCCCAACGCAGCCGGATTTTACCTTTGTGAGTGAAAAGCCACGCGATTTGTAAAACTCAAAAATCTCATCGACCGTCGCAACTTCGTAGGGATAGCCGCCGACCCAGTCGATGATGTCATACCAGCAGTTCATGCCGCGGCCGTTTTTGTATTTTGTCCACGAGTGGAGATAGCTCATCGGGTTGAGCGTAATGATAGATTTTACGAGCGATTTTGCCTCTTCGGGCAGGATCGCGGCGATGGCGAATGGAGTTTTTAATGGTCGGGGCAATCGGCAATAGGTTTTTTTGATCCAATGCCAGCGTTTTGCCTGGCTGCCGGTGTCGTTGTAGATCGCGATAAAAAGCTTGCCGTTATCCGCGACCGGGATCGCGGCGTTTGCCAACGCTTCCCACATTTTTCCGGTGTGATGCAGCACGCCCCAGGAATATACAATGTCGAAAGGCCCAAGGCTCTCGACATAATCTTTATCGAGCGCCGAGCCTTGCTCCACCGTCCAACCGTCGTCGTCGGCGAAATACCGCCGCCGCAATTCTTTTGTGCAGGCGTAGGAATTACTGTCAAAATCGAATGAATGGACGCGGGCGCCAAGCCGCCTCGCCGCCAGCGAAAACAGGCCGCTGCCCGAACCAATATCAAGAAATGTCTTGCCGGCAAGGGTCTCGCATTCGAGCATTTCTTTGAGCGATTCCTCGGCCGTCGCGATGCGTTCGTCGTCCAAGACTGACAAGAATGCGCTCCAGTTTTTCCCGAA
>JAYVER010000089.1:0-15267 GCA_043748725.1 Chloracidobacterium sp.
CATCGAGCTTTTCAAGCGAATGGATGCGTTCGAGCTAATGATGTTTGAGCAGCCGCTCGCCCACGACGATATGCTCGATCACGCCAAATTGCAGACCCAGATTGCAACACCGATCTGTCTCGACGAATCGATCAAATCACCCGAAGATGCCCGAAAAGCCATCGAACTGAAAGCCGGCCGCATAATAAATGTAAAGCTCGGTCGCGTCGGCGGCTATTCGCAGGCTAAAGAGATCGAGGAAGTTTGCCGAACAGCAGGAATTCCAGTCTGGTGCGGCGGCATGTTGGAGAGCGGCATCGGCCGCGCGCACAACATCGCGATGTCAACGCTCGCGGGCTTTACATTGCCCGGCGATGTCTCGGCCTCAAAAAGATATTGGCACGAAGACATCATCGAACCGGCGGTCGAGGTCACGCCCCAGGGAACGATCATCTCACCAGAACAGCCTGGGATAGGATTTGAAGTTCGGCGGGATCGCGTTGAGAAGTTGAGAATAAGGGAAGTTCAAATCGGTTGATTAATGCGAACAATGGTAAGTTGGCGAACAATTGACGAGCAAATGCGTGAATATGCCCCTAGGTTGACGTCCGAGCTGGGGCTGACCGCTGATGTTGCGTCAAAACTTGCCACGCATATATCGGCCAATGTTCGATTTCTAACAGCCCATCAGAAGAATCAGATAAGAGAAGCTTCGCCTATACCCGTTGAAGACCGGATTGCGGAACTCATTTCGTTTCAAGGTTGGATGGAATTAGCTAGCGGAATCAAGGGGGATCCGCGAATAACTCGTGCTCAGGCGCTGTCTCAAAACTATATCTGCTTTGTTTATTTGCCAGAAGCATGTTTTAGGGTTTTGTCGAAGGTCACACCGGCGGGGTCGGCGGCTAGGAAGTGCGCGAAGTTTCTGAGTGACAATCCGGTCAGAGCATTTCGTAATGCAATTGCTCATGCCAATTGGACATACCGATCGGATTTCAGAGCGATTGTTTATTGGGCCAGAAAGGGAGCCGATTCTAGCGAACCGCTCGAGCGCTTCGAGGTAGATGAGGACACGCTAAACTTTTGGCAGAAGCTTAGTCGATGCGTTGCGTACGCAGCTTTCCTAAATATCTAGTGTTTATATGAGCAATATCAGAACCAAACAAGATCATCTTTTCGATGGATTTCGCCGCGTAGCGGTCTGTGAATTTAGCCGTGGGTGAAACCCACGGAGCGGGGGATACGAATTGACACAGCGCCGCGTCAGCGGCGCATGAAAGATGGCCAACACCTATTCATCACTATTTGTGCACATTGTTTTCAGCACCAAGCATCGCAAACGCTGGATAACACCTGATATTGAGGCTCGCGTTTGGTCGTACATCGGCGGTGTAGCCCGAACTCACGACCTGAAAGCCCTCCAGGTCGGCGGCGTTGACGAACACATCCACGCATTGTTACGGGCAAAACCTATTCATTCGCCCAGCCAAACCGCACTTTGGCTAAAAGCGAAATCTTCGAAGTGGATCCACCAGGAATTCGACCATATGAAAACGTTTGGTTGGCAGGATGGCTATGGTGCGTTTTCAGTAAGCAAGTCAAATGTCCCGGCGGTCATCGAATATATTAAGAATCAGCGCCAGCATCATGAGAAAGAATCGTTCGAGAATGAGTATGAAAGGCTGATGAAACTGCATGAGGTCGATTACGATCCAAAATACTTGTTGGATTAGGCGCTGGTCATCCGCCGCTACGCGGCGAGGATCATATTTGCGCCAATATTCCGTGGGTGCAACCCACGGCTAAAATCATCGACCGCTACGCGGCAAGATCTTTATGAGCAATCCAGAACCAAACAAGATCATCTTTTCGATGGTCAAGGTCAGTAAGTTTTACGACAAAAAGCCTGTCCTCAAGGATATTTACCTTTCGTTCTTTTACGGAGCGAAGATCGGAGTGCTGGGGCTGAACGGCGCGGGTAAGTCGTCTTTGTTAAGAATAATCGCCGGTACGGACAAGGATTTCAACGGCGAGGTTGTTTTTTCAAAGGGGTATTCCGTCGGCTATCTTGAGCAGGAACCGAAGCTCGATGAGACGAAAACTGTTCAGCAGATCGTCGAGGAAGCTGTCCAATCGACGGTTGATCTGCTTAAGGAATTTGAGGAGATCAACGCCAAATTTGCCGAGCCGATGGACGACGATGAGATGAACAAAGTCATCGAACGCCAGGGCGAGGTGCAGGAAAAGCTGGATCACGCCGACGCGTGGGATCTCGACAGCCGCCTCGAAATGGCAATGGATGCTCTGCGATGTCCGCCGCCCGATGCTGTTATAAGCACCTTGAGCGGTGGTGAAAAACGCCGCGTCGCTCTGTGCCGTTTGCTGCTGCAAAAGCCCGATATTCTGCTGCTCGACGAGCCGACCAACCACCTCGACGCCGAGTCGGTGGCGTGGCTTGAGCAGCATCTGCAAAAGTACGAGGGTACGATCATCGCGGTCACGCACGACCGTTATTTCCTTGACAATATTGCCGGTTGGATACTCGAACTCGACCGCGGGCAGGGCATCCCGTACCAGGGAAATTACTCGTCGTGGCTTGAGCAAAAAAGCATGCGTCTCGCACAAGAGGCGCGCAGCGAGGACAAGCTGCAAAAGACGCTTGAACGTGAGCTGGAATGGATCCGCATGTCGCCGAAAGGCCGCCACGCCAAATCTAAGGCCCGCATTAACGACTATGAAGACCTGCTCGCAACCGAGTCCGAAAAGCATGCCGACGACCTTGAAATATACATCCCGCCCGGCCCGCGTCTCGGCGATATCGTCATCGAGGCCCACGGCGTTTCAAAAGGATACGGCGATACGGTTTTATTCGAAAAGCTCGAATTTTCACTGCCCAAGGGTGGTATTGTCGGCGTCATCGGACCGAACGGAGCGGGTAAGACGACCCTATTTCGTCTGATCACCGGGCAGGACGAGGCCGACGCGGGCAGTTTTAAGGTCGGCGAAACGGTCAAGCTCGGGTATGTCGATCAGTCGCGCGACTCGCTTAATGCGGAGAAAACTGTCTTTGACGAGATCGCCAACGGCCTGGATTTTGTAACGCTCGGAACGCGCGAGATGAATGCTCGCACCTATGTTTCAAAGTTCAATTTCTCCGGTGCCGATCAGCAAAAGTTTGTGGGCAATCTATCCGGCGGCGAACGCAACCGAGTACATCTCGCAAAAATGCTCAAGACCGGTGCAAACGTCCTGCTGCTCGACGAGCCGACCAACGACATTGACGTCAACACAATGCGTGCACTTGAGGAAGCTCTCGAAAACTTTGCCGGCTGCGCAGTCGTAATTAGTCATGACCGCTGGTTTCTGGACCGCATCGCGACGCATATTTTGGCGTTCGAGGGCGACAGCCACGTCGAATATTTCGATGGCAATTACAGCGAGTACGAAGAGGACCGCAAACGCCGCCTCGGCCACGACGCTGACCAGCCGCATCGAATTAAATATCGGAGTTTGACCAGGGCTTGAGCGGCTTCGCATAGCCACGCCGTTTACGGCGTGGTACAGAGTCCCCAGTAATTATCAGGGCGTTTTAACGCCCTTATCAAAATACAACGATGTCGAATCGAGCATATTCAGAAATTAACTTCCATTTTACTTGGCACACTAAGGAGAACCATCCTTTCATTACCGCGACGATAGAACCTTACCTTTACGCTTTCATAAAGAATAGGATCGTCACCATGCAGAACGTCTATTTCCATGCTATCGGCGGCATCGCAGATCACATTCATCTCGCGGCTTCGTTTTATCCGCCGTTCGAAATTGATCGATGGATTGGAGAGATGAAAGGAGCTAGTTCGCATGAATTCGGTAAGGAATTACAATGGCAGAGTGGTTATGGTGTTGTATCTTTCGGTACGAGAGATCTGGACTGGGTCACAGCTTATGTTCGGAATCAAAAGGAACACCATCGAATCGGTTCGGTTCAGGCGCGGCTGGAGCGGATCGCCTCTGACTGATTTGTAAGGGCGTTGAAACGCCCTGAATATCCATTTGGTACTGCTGCCCACACCGTGAACGGCGTGGCTATGCTAAAACGAATTTGTGATTAAACAAATACTGTTTCTATTTGTCCTTACTTTGGTGTGGCTGGAATTCTCAGCCTGTCAAAACCGCGTCGAAACTCCACCGCCGGCGCCTGAGGCGACGATCGCGGCCGCGCCGCCGCAACCGACGGCTGTGCCGGCGCCTCTCATTCCGAATCTTCAATCCGAGCTTCTCGACGCCCGCGATAAAACTACGGCGTCAGCGATCGGAAACTTTGATTTCAAAAACTACAGCTATCCGCTGCCGCATGGCTGGGAAAATCCCGACGGCAGCGACTCGACGCTTGTGAATGGACGGCTCGCACCGGTTTCGGTTGCAACCAACGACGAGATGAGCCCTGATGATAAGGCGGACGCCAAGGGCCGCCGACGCATCGGGCTGTCGTATGTGACGACAAAATACTTTGACGTGACCGGCGACGGCGAGGACGAGGCTTTGGTCGTGTTAAAGATCGAAACCGCCGGGTCGGCGATACCGCAGATCGTTTTTGTATTCACCTGGAAGGACGGCAAACCCGAATTGATCTGGCCGTTTCGCACCGGTGACCGCGCCGACGCCGGATTGAAGGATATTCGGGCTGAGAACGGTGAACTTGTCGTCGAGCTCTATGGCCAGGACCGCTTTTTGCTTGGGGCAAACGAGACCGGAAAGATCACCAACGACCGCGAACAGCTCTGCTGCCCGACGTACTTTACTCGAACCAGATATAAGTGGAACGGCAAGAATTTTCAACTACAGGGGAAACGCCTGACATTTTTAACCGCCGATCCAAAAGCCCCGCCCGCGGAAAATCTCGGCGAGATAGTAAATACGAAAGAAAACAAATCCAAATCGCGGTAAGCGGCGGCGGGAATTGTCTGACTTATCATCGGTGTTTGTTTGCGCTTTGAAGCGAAACAAAACAAGATAGAGAAAGACATTCACATACAAGCAAGGGCGGTTAGCATTATTCCACAACAACTTGTCTTGGGGAGTTACGATGGAAGCCACGACGCTTGACCGCATTCAATTCGCTTTTACTCTCACATATCACTATTTATTTCCGCAATTGACGATGGGATTGGCTCCGTTGATCGTCGTCTTTAAGACGCTCGCCATCTGGAAAAAGGACGAGCGTTGGAACGAGGCGGCACGGTTCTGGGGCAAGATCTTAGGCATTACGTTTCTGTTCGGCGTGGTGACGGGCATACCGATGGAGTTTCAGTTTGGGACCAACTGGGCGGCTTTTTCGCGGTTTGCGGGCGGCGTGATCGGGCAGACGCTGGCGATGGAAGGTGTCTTTGCGTTCTTTCTGGAATCGGCTTTCATTGGCCTCTTTCTTTTTGGCGAAAAGAGGCTCGGCCAGCGGCTTCACTGGCTGTCGGCGTTTCTTTTATTTATTGGAACTTGGGCGTCCGGCTGGTTCATCATCGCGACCAACGCCTGGATGCAGCATCCGGTCGGTTATGAAACGAAAGCCGACGGCTCGGTCCAACTGACGAGCTTTTGGTCGCTGGTGGCGAATAAATGGACTGCCTACGAATTTATGCACAACATGGGCGGGGCGTTTGTCACCGGCTCATTTGTGGTCGCCGCTCTGGGTGCATTTTATGTTCTTTCGCGTAGGCAGATCGAATACGGAAAGATGTTTTTAAAGGTTGGCGTGATCGCGGCCTGTATCGGCAGCATCTGGATGCTGTACCCGTCGGGTGATCTGCAGGGACAACTTATTGCCGAAAATCAACCTGTCACGCTCGCGGCGATGGAGGGCCTTTTTGACACGGCCCAGGGCGCGCCGCTCGTGCTGATCGGTCAGCCGGATATGGAAAAGCAGCGGCTCGATAACGCTATCCACATCCCGAATATGCTGAGCGTTATTAGCTACCGGCGGTGGGACGCACAGGTTCGCGGCCTCAACGAATTTCCAAAAGATCAGCATCCCGATAACATCCCGCTGCTTTATTACAGCTTTCACATGATGGTCGGTTTGGGAACGATCTTTATCGCGATCATGGTCATCTCGGCGTTTTGGCTGTGGCGCGGCTGGCTGTTCGACGCAAACTGGCTGATGTGGATCATCATGCTCAGCTTTCCGCTGCCGTTTATTGCAAATACGGTCGGCTGGATGGTCGCCGAGCTCGGGCGTCAGCCGTGGCTGGTTTACGGAATATTTCGCACTGAGCACGGTGCATCGCCGATGGTCTCGTCGGGAAATGTGCTTTTTACGCTGATCGGATTTTTCGGGATGTACACGGTGCTGACGCTGCTTTACATTTTCCTGATGCTTCGCCGGATCGAGCAGGGGTCGGACGAGCTCGATGCGGCGACGGTCGCGGCTACGGGAATAGACGGTAAAAATCAAGGTCAAGCCGGATATTAAAAGGAGGACGATATGGAAACAATTTGGTTCATGATAGTTGCGCTTATGTTGGTTGCATATGTCGTCCTCGATGGTTTCGACATCGGAGCGGGCATCGTTCATTACATCGTCGGACACAGCGACCGCGAACGTGCGACATTGATCCGCGCGATCGGCCCGGTTTGGGACGGCAACGAGGTGTGGCTGCTCGCGACGGGCGGTACGCTTTATTTCGCCTTTCCGGTGCTGTATGCATCTGCGTTCAGCGGATTTTATCTGCCGCTGATAATGGTTTTGTGGCTGCTGATATTGCGGGCGGCAGGTATTGAGTTGCGACATCAGCTCGATAACCATATGTGGACGAGCTTTTGGGATTTCGTCTTTTGTGGATCGAGCGTTTTGCTCGCGATATTTTACGGGGCCGCTCTCGGCAACGTCATCCGGGGCGTTCCACTCGACCAAACCGGTTATTTCTTTGAGCCGTTGTTTACACACGGCGGAGTTACTGGCGAGACCGGTATTCTTGACTGGTTTACGGTCCTGTCCGGTATTGTCGCCTTTGTCGCGCTGGCGGTTCACGGGGCGAACTGGCTTGCCCTAAAAACTGAGGGTGAATTGAATGTGCGGGCGCGAAAGGTCGTCAGCTTTGGATGGTTCGCACTCGTTTTGGTAACGACCGCGAGTCTGGCCGCTGTGCTGAATGTGCGGCCGACGATCATAGACAATTACTACGCGATGCCCGGGGGGTGGCTGATCCCTGCCGCCGTGCTCGGTTCGCTCGTTGCGATCAAGTATTTCAATGATAAAGGCCAGGATAAGCTGGCTTTTATCGCGTCATCCGTTTATCTGGCAGCAATGCTCGGAGGCGCGGTTTTTGGAATATATCCAAATGTGCTGCCGGCGCTCGATCCGGCGTACAGCCTGACAATTCAAAACGCGGCCGCGGGCAGTTACGGCTTGAAAGTCGGGCTTGTGTGGTGGACGATCGGCACCTTGATCGTACTCGGATATTTTACGTTCTTGTTCCGCACGTTCAAGGGTAAGGTCATGGACGACGATCACGATTTGGATGGCGAAAATATGGGTGAGAGGGCGGAAGTTAAGCCGTAAGCAAATTGAAAAACGGTTAATTAGTACGATTGCGATAGCTGCCGCGCGACCGGACTACGGTGTCGGGTCGCGATACTTTTACTTTCAATTCGTGCAGCGTTTTTGCGTCTCTTTCCTCGGTCGGGTAAAAGCCCAAACGGTATTGGAAGCGAAGCTCGTCAACGATCGAGGTGAAAGTGTTTTTGAGCTTGCCGTTTTTGCTCGGATAAAGCCGGCCGGCGGTGAGATCGGACAATTTTTGCAGAAATTCCTCGGCCAATCGATTTTGCTCATCAACGCGTTCGCGCCTCGTGTCGCTGCGGCTGTTTGGCCGTGAAGCAGGTGGAAATTGACCGCCTCCACCAGGAAATCGCCGGCCGCCGCCACCAAAAACACCGCCGTTTCGCCGTCCGCCGCCGGGAAATCTGTCGAAAGCACGACGACGCCCTTCCTCGGTTTTGAAATAGATCGTGTAAATGAGCGTGTCAGATTCCTCTAGTTTGCTGAGCAGTTCGGGGCCCCGGATGCGGCTGCCAAAATCTTTGCCGTCAGTGAGCAATATGATCGCCTTTCGCCCGGTCAGTCCTCGAAACAATTCGTTTACGGTTTGAAAAACCGCGTCCCGCAGAGTGGTGCCCGGCTCCTGCTTCGGTATTTCGGCGCTTTTTATCGCTCTTTTTAGCTGTTCCTGATCGTTGGTGAGCGGGCTCAAAATATGCGTGTCGAAATCAAAACTGACGACCATCGCCCGATCACGCGGCCCAAGCAGTTTGATAAACGATTTGGCCGAATCCTTGATGTCGCCCAAAACAGGCCGCGTGCTCTGGCTCGTATCGATGAGCAGGGCAACCGTTATCGGCTCTTCGGTAGCTGCAAAGAACTCAATTTTTTGCGACACTCCATCCTGTAATACCGTGAAATCCGTCGCCGTGAGATTTGGAATATAACGTCCGTCGCGGTCGCTGACGATCGTCGGGATGCTGACCAATTTAGTCTCGACCTTTATCGGTTCGTCCGCAGGCCTTTCCTGAGCGCGCAAAATCCCTGCCCCAAAAAGCAGTGCCAAACTTACAAAAGCGGCAATCCGTCTCCTCATAAAAATGTGACTTACACACATAAGACGCTGCCATCAGCCAGAAAGTTATAAAATACATTCACTTTGTAATAAAAAGTACTTGACATGCCATACTACTTGATGTAATTTGATCGTACTATGGCGAAAACGAGTGCTATGCGCGAACAGCAACCGGAACGAGGCGAGACAGTTCACTTAGGCGACAGGGCGATCGATAATCTCAAATTCATACGCGAGACGACGGAGCGGTCGACGCATTTTACGGCCGTCTCCGGCTACGGCGGAATGTTGATGGGCGTTACGGCATTAGTGGCGGCGTACATAGCAAACAGCCAGCCGACTTTGCGCGACTGGCTCGTGACATGGCTGATCGAGGCATTTTTGGCATTTGCCATTGGCATGTTGGCGATGTGGCAAAAATCGAAGATAGCCGGCACGCCGCTCGTTTCAACGCCCTCGATGAAATTCGCGCGTGGTTTTGCTCCACCGCTCATTTGCGGCGTTGCGATCACTCTGGGACTGTGGCATTACGAACATTACGAGATTATGGCCCCGGTCTGGATGCTCTGCTACGGAGCGGCTGTCGTTTGCAGCGGAGCTTTTTCCGTCAGAGTCGTCCCGGTTGATGGGCTGGTGCTTTATAGCTCTGGGAACGCTGGCATTCGTTTTACCGACCGGTTACGGCAATTACCTAATGGCGGCGGCCTTTGGCGGGCTGCACATTGATTTTGGCGCGGTAATCGCACGGCGATACGGTGGGTAAGATTGTTAACCGCGAAATACGCGAAAAGACACGAAAAGAAGAAAGATGGTTACTTCAATATTGATTTCGTATGTTTCGCTTATTTCGCGGTTGAAAGTTTTCTGAAATATGGCAAAGAATTTAGCAATTAGAAACGACGATCCGCAGAGTTTGCGGATCGAAAAAGCCGCAGGAAAAGTTTCCGGTGATCTGGACAAGATTATCCACGAGCGTTTGCGGCTCGGCATCATCAGCGCGCTTGCGGCGAATGAAAAACTGAGCTTTACCGAGCTCAAGAATCTGCTCGCGACGCCCGACGGCAATATCAGCGTCCACACGCGCAAATTGGAAGAGGCCGGCTACGTGACATTTGAAAAATCGTTCAGGGGCCGGATGCCGCTGACCGAATACAAGATTACCGCCACCGGCCGCAAGGCTCTCGTGCGGTATCTGGATCATATGGAAGCTCTGATTAAAGCAATGAAAGGAGGCGTTTAGAGTTCAAGCTTTAGCTTGCGGTTTGCAAGATCAAGATCGGGACAAACTAAAGTTTGACTCTGCACTTAAGAATATGGCGCGTTCTACTAACAAACGGAATTATTTCAAACTTGCAGCGCAAAACGACAACGCGGGATTGTAATCGGTATGTACATAGCAACACCAAACAAAATCGTTTTTGCCGTCTGTGGGTTCATGTTTGCGATGCCGAGCGTATTTTTCGCCTATTACACCGTGCGGCTCATATACATAAATTTGACGATGGAAGACGCCGCCGCGCACCGCTCATTCGGGATGCTGATCGGAGCGATCGCGTTCCCATTGGCTGCCATAATTTTCGGCTTCATCAGTTAGGTTTTTATTAACAAAGCTCGGAGAGGTTTTGGTCAGAACCGAGAGCGATAGCAACCGGGGTTTTTATCATTATGAACGAACGCACTAAAACTGGTTTACAGATCATACAAGTCGCCATCGCCATCGGGGTCATCGGCGACATTTTATTGCGCGTGACGCCGTGGGGTCTGAACGTGTTGTTATTTAACGTCGTATTTGCGGCGGCTATGATAATGCTTTTGCGTCGCCGTGCACCGGAATATTTGACGCGGCAGACAATCGCGTTATTTGGCGCCCAGATATTTTTCGCGTCGATGTTCGCATGGCGTGATTCGATTGAGCTGCGCGTCGCAGATGCTTTCGCGATCCTGGCAATTCTTTCGGTGCTTTTTCTGCCGCGGATGAATGTCACGACGCAAATTGCGGGCGTTTTTCATTACGCAGTCGGATTTGTCTGGTCTGGTCTGCACGCCATCGGAGCCCCATTTATGCTTGTTTTCAACGATGTCGAGTGGGCAACAATACCACACAGCGGCTGGCGAAAACACGCATTTTCGGCGGCTCGCGGCGCGGCGATCGCCGCTCCTCTGATCCTCATATTCGGCGGCCTTTTTGTCGCAGCGGACGCGGCCTACGAAGGCCTCGTGCAGAGGGTCTTTAATATCCGGCCGGAGATCGTTTTCACGCATGTATTATTGTTCGCGGTCTTTTCGTGGATGACCGCCGGTTACCTTCGCGGTGTTTTGACCAAGCCTGACGGTCTCGTCGACGAAACCGCTGCGGCTCAGTCCAAGACGGAAATTGTTATCGGTCAGACGAACGAAAGCAGGTTCGATCACGTTCGGACCGAGTCCGGCGAATATCCCGTCACGCTGCCGGATGACCGCTCAGTCGTCGATCATCTGAACGTCTCGGATCCTCCAGATCTCAAGGCGGAAACACGAGAAGCGGAGCAAAAGCCAAAAGCCGAAAAGGAGCCGTGGCAATGGGCCACCATCGACAACACAGTTCTGCCTCCGGCCTTTACACTTGGCACGGTCGAGATCGGCGTCATTTTGGGACTAATGAATCTGCTGTTCCTGAGCTTTGTCGTCGTGCAGGTGCCGTATTTGTTTGGCGGGATGGAGCTTGTACAGAATACGCCGGATTTCAAGCTCGCCGAATACGCCCGCCGAGGTTTTGGCGAACTTGTCACCGTCTCGGCACTCGTTTTGCCGATCCTGCTCGCCGGGCACTGGCTTATTCGCAAAGAAAATCGGTTTGCTGAAAGGCTCTTTCGCGTTCTCGCCAGCGTCCAGATCGTGCTGCTATTTGTGATCATGGCGTCGGCCGTTCAGCGTCTTGTCCTGCTAACGGGAAGTCTCGGCTATGGCATGACGACCATCAGGCTTTATCCGATGATCTTTATGACGTGGCTGGCGATCGTGTTTGTGTGGTTTGGATTTACCGTGCTTCGCGGTGGTCGCCAGCATTTCGCCTGGGGAGCGTTATGGTCGGCATTCCTGATCCTCGGAGCGACGCACGTACTCAACCCGGACGCATTTATAGTCAAGACCAACATCGCACTGTTGCAGCAGGGCCGCGCATTCGACGCCTATTACAACAGTCGGCTCAGCGACGATGCGCTGCCCGCAATTTTCGAGTCGATCCCGTATTTAGGCGAACACGATCAACAAATCGTTGTGCGTCGGCTTGCCCAGAGATACTGCGACAAGGAGAAGGAGAACGATCTGCGAAGCTGGAATCTGTCGAGATGGAACGCGACGCTCTCTCTAGGCAACGATCTCGAATTTGTCCGTCAACTCGGAAGCTGTGGAAACGGAATACTGCATTTCGGGAAAGACGATTCGGACTAACATGAGTAAGAAGTGTCTTAATTTGTGTTTGTAAAGGTTCATTTTGCGGTAATAGAATGAGTCAGTTGAAATTTCTCTGTCTAAAAAGGTTATTATGCGGAACGCTTCCGCATAATCAGTAGTTATGCTCTAGCTTCTGGCGTAGGTTGAATCGAGAAATAATAGATGAATAGCGAACTACACGACTTGTTTCGCGCTGACCAAGATGAGCGCACAAATCACCCTAACTTTGGAACACCAGAGTATTGGGCGTTGCGCGAGCGGGATGCTGCCCGTCGGAAGTGTCTTGAAAACATTATCGCGTCTGGAAGGTTAGCTATGCCTGAAGATTATTATAGTGCCGCATGGATTCTCAATCATGGCGAGAGCTTAGAAGAGATTTGGCAGGCTCACACATTAGCGAAAAAGGCGGTTGAACTTGGCTTACGTCGTGCGCGCTGGTTAGCTGCGGCGGCATACGACAGATGGCTAATGTATCAAGGTAAGCCACAGAAATACGGAACACAGATTGTGCCCGATGGAAAGAGGCAGCGTGTGTGGGATGTTGAGCCAACAACATCGGATGCTGAACGCGCAGAATGGGACGTACCTTCGCTTGCAGAGATGGAGAGGCGAGCCGAAGATGTAACGCGCAGCGAACCGATGCCGTCGATGGACACTGCTCCAGAGTGGCTCCAGGATGCGCTTCTCAGGTGGCGTGCTGAAGATAAAGGGCGAGCATGCACCTGACCGCCCGCTAGCGTGCTCATCAATCTTTGTTCCATGAAATTGAAGGTTTATCGCTGGGCGGCAGGTGAAGTCCAGCGTCATGCTGCTATATGTTTTGGTGATTCCTGATATTCAATGTTATGGCACTGAAAAACCTACTGCTTTTCCTCGTCGTGTCCGGCTTAGACGCCATCTGTATATTACTCGGCTCCTTCGTGGGACACAGCATCGGTGGCTCCGGGCTTTTTGCCGGTGCGATTATCGGTGGCGTTGTCTGCGTTGCCGCAGCAGTTTCGTTAGCCGTTCGCATCCGCCTTTTAGATCGTGCAAACTATGGCGCGACATTCTTGGGTGCATTGATCGGATTTGTTGTTGCGGCAGTGATCGCAGTCAAGAATTTGCAAGGGCCGCTTATTCCGATTGCAAGTGTCGCTCTGATCGGTTTAGGAGCAATTCTTGGTAAGATGATTAGTAACAAGCGTGCGGCATGACAACCGCATTTCACCTGACGCCGCGATTGCCCGCCTCTCGTCAATCTTTTTCGCATTCAGTTTGTGAGCTATTCGCTCGGCGTAGGTTATGCGGAGCGTTACCAGCGACACAAATTTGGACACTTTCCCCGCGCGAATTTTCTTGCTTTATCTTCAGCCATTTACATAGTATTTAACCGTGCAACGTGATTTGATCCATGAATACCTTTCTTACTGCCGCGTCGAAAAGGGCCTCGCGGTGAACTCGATCGAGAGCTATGAGCACGATCTGGGGCGACTTCGCGATTGGGCGGACAAGAACGGTCTCGATCTGTTGACCTTGACCCGTCAGGACCTGCGCGAATGGCTGATGGATCTTGGCCGGACTGATCTTGCACAAAGATCCAAGCAGCGGTTTATCAGTTCTTTGCGGGGATTTTACAAATTCCTGATGTTCGAGGGGCATTCGTTGACCAACCCGGCCGAGGATCTTGACGCTCCGGACAAAGGGGTATATTTACCAAAGTTTTTGAACACCGCCGAGATCGAGATGTTGCTCGCGGCCCCGGATACATCGACCGAAATGGGTCTTCGCGACCGTGCAATTTTAGAATTAATGTACGCGTCAGGTTTGCGTGTTTCTGAGGCTGTAAATCTCAAAATGCACGAAGTTGATCTCGATGCAGGTATTTTGACCTGCACCGGAAAAGGCTCGAAAACCCGGCGCGTACCCGTCGGTTCGAGCGCCATCGAGTGGCTGAAAAGCTATCTCGCCATCCGGCGAAAGATCGAGAATATAGAGATCGACAAGATGTTTGTTAATTCAAACGGCCGCCCCGTAACGCGGCAGTCAATTTATGTTTCTATTACGGAATACGCTGTAAAATGCGACCTCGAAGGTGTTTCACCTCACACGCTGCGGCATTCGTTTGCGACGCATCTTGTGCAGAATAACGCCGATATCCGGTCGGTTCAGCAGATGCTTGGACATGCCGATATTTCGACCACACAAATATATACGCATATTACGAGCACGCAGTTGAAGAAGAACTACGATCGGTTTCATCCGCGTGCAAAATGCATCTAGCCAAAAACCTACAACCCCCGCCTTGCAACTTGAAAAGGACTTCGGTACTATTAAGAATTTGCTAATTGGCTCAAAAAGTCGATTACGGCAACAAAAACGGTCAAGCATGGGTGGTCGAGCGGTCAAAGGCAACGGGCTGTAAACCCGTCGGATTAATTTCCTACGTAGGTTCAAATCCTACCCCATGCACCATGTGAGAGGGATGAAATATGAAGGATGAGGGATGAATGTGAATTCTTATTCATCCCTCCGCCCTCATCCTTCATCCCTTAGTTAGCGGGAGTAGCTCAGTTGGTAGAGCGTCAGCCTTCCAAGCTGAATGTCGCGAGTTCGAATCTCGTCTCCCGCTCCATTTAGTTATTTGTCAGGCGAGATTTCGAAGCGGGCCCAAGTAGCTCAGTGGTAGAGCGCATCCTTGGTAAGGATGAGGTCCCGGGTTCAAATCCCGGCTTGGGCTCCAGTTATTATTTGTGAATGATGGTAGGTGACACAAATACAAAAATGACGATGGTCTATTGGAAGTCTGATCAATTTTGGCTGGGCAAGTTATTGGAGCATCCGGAGATAATGACTCAAGGCGAGTCGTTGGAGGAACTGGAAGAAAATATCAAAGATGCATATCTTTTGATGGCCATGGACGAAGTTCCGAGCGTATATCAGGTTAAAGAGATCAGGTTATGAAACGGAAGGACCTGATCAGGCAATTAGCAGCCGAGGGTTGTGTATTGCTTCGAAATGGTTCCCGGCACGATATTTACGTTAATCCTAAGAATGGAATGAAACAGCCTGTCCCCAGGCACAATGAAATAGACGAGAGTCTTGCAAAACATATTAAGAAGTATTTAGGACTTGGAAAGAAATAATATTTTTTAGAGGACGAGAAAGAAATGAGCAAAGAAAAATTCGATCGCAGCAAGCCGCATGTGAATATAGGGACGATTGGGCATGTGGATCATGGCAAGACGACGTTGACGGCGGCGATCAC
>JAYVER010000090.1:0-15225 GCA_043748725.1 Chloracidobacterium sp.
GTTCAGCAGGAATGTATAGTGCGAGTACTTTGGGGGAAGTAGATCGATTATTTTAATAAATGACTCTTAAGGTGAAAGGCAGTCAAGATGAATTAAGGCAAACTCCAGACCCAGAGTGAAGAAACCTGCGGGGCCGTTGTAAGAATCATTAGTCACTTTATTTCTTCCGATTTCGATTGGAATTTTTGAAGTAACCATTCGAGGACTGCTTTTTGGTCTGACATTGGGGCACGCCGGATTTGCACTTTCAAATGAATTAGATCTGGTCTTGGGAGGGCGGTATTTTGCAATCCTTCGTTGCAATTCGTACAGATCGCCCGAAGGTTGTTGATTGAATCATCGCCACCTTTCGATCTATCAATCGTGTGCCCCATCGTTAGGCGGACGCTTCGGCTGCTGCCAAACGGATCAGGGTCGCCCGCGGCGAGACCGCACATCTGGCATGTATAGCCATTTCGTTCGAGCACTTGTGCCCGAGTCTCCTTAGAAATATTTCGCGCAAAGGCCGGAATTCGCTTTTCCGTCTCAAGCAGATATTGGTTCGGCTTTAAATGGGAACGGTCTTTGCTGGTGAGGATTTGGTAACCTTCCTCGTTCCGCAGTTCTCGAACCCGCCGCCCCCATTCCACAGCACCGCCGCTGGCCTCTTGAATGTCCTTTGACTCAAGCACTTTGCCGATGTTGTTCAGAAAGTACTAAAGGATTCGTTTCTTTGATCCGGGTCCGCGAGCCATATTAACTATTTGAAATTCGCGATACTGAACAGCGGTTCGATTGATTGCCAGCGCTTTCGACTCGCTTCGGCATATTCAGGATTTAGTTCGATTAGGATTGAATTACGTCCTAATTCATTTGCTGCTACTCCCGTCGTACCCGAACCACCAAAAATGGTCGAGCACAATATCACCTTGACGGGAACCAAGTTGAATACACCGTCTAGCGAGTTCACGAGGAAATGCCGCCGGATGGCCGTTACCATTTGGCTCAGGTCCGAGTATCCAGTAATTACGTAAGTTCGCACCGGTTGGCTCTCTAAAGCCATTTGGATCGTAAAAATACATAGGTGACTTTGTTAAAAGGAAAATTTCTTCTGTCGCAGTCGTCGGCCGATTCTTTACACTTTCTGGCATTGCAGTTTTCTTAATCCAAGTGATCCTTGACCTCAAGTACCAACCGTCCGCTTGAAGAGCAAAAGCAACACGCCACGGCAAGCCCATCAAATCTCTGTCTTTTAATCCCCAAACTTCTGGAACCTTACAGTTGCGTTTCTGAATAAGTTTTTTTGTGTTGCCGACAATGGCATTTGGTCCGTGTCCGCCGGTTCCACCGTTTCTCGCGTAACCATCACCCACGTTTAGCCAGACCGTTCCATCTTTCCGTAGTGTTCGACGAACTTCACGAAACAGGTTAAACGAGATTGTCAACATACTCATCAGGCGAATCCTCTGCTCCGATCTGAGATGGATGGTCGTAATCACGCAAGCCCCAATACGGAGGCGAAGTAACACAACACTGAATAGATGCCGCATCCAATGTTGGTAGTATTTTGAGGCCGTCGCCAATGAGAATTTGTGAGTCAATCATAACAGCGTCAAGCGCCCGAATAGTTTACCAAAATCATCGCAAACTTTATCACCAAGCGGTATTCAGCGCAAGAAAAAGGCTTCATCGCAGTGGATTCGGTGATGCTTTGAAGCAGTCGATGCAACTGCTGTGTCGGCGGTGGTGATGCGTTGATGTGACGGATGCTCGTGTGGTGGATGGAAGCGGGTCGGGTCGGGAAAAGGGCAAAAGCCGTCTTTTTCCAAGTGGCTTTTTTCGTGTTTCCAAACAGCGTTTTTTCATTTCCAAACGGCTTTCAGACATTTTACAAAACGCAATCAAGAAATTGAACGCGGATCGAACGGATAGAACGGATCTTCACGGATCTGATACCTATTATAAATCCGTGGTAATCCGCCTGATCCGCGTAATCTGCGTTCTATTCTTACTTCCAACCCGCAAGGCGAGATTTTAAGAAACCCGGTCGCTACGGCTCGCGGTTCTGACTCGGATGCTGTATCTTTTGTGTTTATTGCTTATTCATCGTGAGGCGGGGATCACTTAACTTTTGCGCAAATACATAAAATTTATTCTGTTGTTTTTGTTCGCGGTCTTTATTTTCTGGTTTTTTGGCCGGAATTTGGACTGGCAGGAGGTAAGCGTCAGCCTCAAGAAGGCCGATCCGTTCTATCTTGCGTTGGCGTTTGTTGGCATTTGCCTGGGGTATTTTTTGCGGGCAGTGAGGTGGAAAGTGCTGCTTGGGCCGATCACTGAGGTGAGCCTGAAAGAGCTGTTTGCAACGACGACGGTCGGTTTTGCTGCGATGTTTTTGGTCGGAAGGGCGGGTGAGATCGTGCGGCCGATGTGGCTGCCGATGCGGGATAAGCGTGTGCGGCCGAGCGCGGCGGTTGTGACCATCTTTGTCGAGCGGGTTTTCGACCTCGCGTCCCTGATATGCTTTTTTTCGGTCAGCCTTATTTGGTTTAGGGCACCGGCCGGTCACGAATCCGAGTTTGCGTCGATCAAACTTGTAGGCAATCTGATGCTAGCCTTGACGGTTGCCGGCTTTATCGCTCTGATCATTTATCATCGAAATTCCGTGCGCATCAACGGCTGGTTTGCCTCTATTACGGACAAAAAATTTATTCCGGTCCGTCTGCGAGAGATTTTTCTAAGCCTGCTGAGTCATTTCGCCACATCGCTGAATATTCTTAAAAGCGTCCGTGAGATATTTTGGGTAGCATTTTGGACAATTGCTCTATGGTTGGCGATCGCGCTGCCGACTTGGCTCGTGCTTCTGGCGTTTAATTTGCCGATGAGTTTTATCGGATCGATCTTTGTGATGGGCGTTGCATCGCTCGGTTCGCTCGTGCCGACGCCGGGCGGTGCGGCCGGTGCTTTTCACGCCGCAACTGCAGGCAGTCTTATCATTTTGGGCGTCGATCGCGAGCAGGCGGCGGCTGTCTCGATCGTAATGCATCTCGTCTATTTCGCCCCGGCGGTGTTTTTTGGTTTATACTATTTCTTTCATGGTGATATAAGTATTGAACGGTTCCGAAGCCTGCTGTCGAGCGAGAACGCCGAACGCGAGATCGAATCCGATTCGCCGGACTTTGAAGGGAATAGTTGATAGTGAATAGTGAACAGTGAACTGGGAAGCGCTCTACTATTCACTATTCACGATTCACTATTAACTATTCACTGAATTTATGCGTTGCCCATTTTGCTCACATATCGAAGATAAGGTCGTCGATTCGCGCGAGGCCAAGGACGGCGATTCGATCCGCCGACGCCGCGAATGCCTCGGCTGCGGCCGCCGCTTTACGTCCTACGAACGCATCGACGAGATCCCGTACATGGTCGTCAAAAAAGACGGCAAGCGCGAAAGCTGGGATCGCAACAAGGTATTGGCGGGGCTGTTTCGCGCGGCTGAAAAACGTCCTGTTTCGACGGGGCAGTTGGAAAAGATCGTCGATGAGGTCGAAAAAAACGTCCAGGATTCGCTCGACCGCGAACTCGCAACCAGCGAGATCGGCAAGATCATAATGCGTCGCCTGAAAGCCCTCGATAAGGTGGCGTACGTACGTTTCGCGTCGGTTTACCTGGAGTTTGCAGACGTCAGCGAGTTCATGTCCGAGCTTAAGGTACTGGTTGGCTCCCGCACGGCCGCTACAGATAAAAAGAAAAAGAAAAAATAAGCCGCGACTGAGCAATGTTGCCAGAAGCTTATTAACAGGATGGACAGGATAAACAGGATGATGTTTTTCTGACCCGCGAAGCTTTTCTGAAAATCCTGCCTATCCTGTAAAGTTCCCCTCTGGGTCTCTGCGTCTCTGCGTTGAAAATCTGGTCGCTTTGCCCTTTCCCTCAGATTCTCTTAACATAAAAGGTTATGGTTGACCTCGAAGAGTTTCCGGTCGCTTTGGCCGAATCCGAAATAATTGAGCCCATGATGCAAATCCCGCCGGAGCTGCCGGTGTTGCCGCTCAGGGATATTGTGATTTATCCGTTCATGATCGTCCCGCTTTTTGTATCGCGTGACCGTTCGATCCGGGCGGTCGAAGAGGCTCTCAAGAATGATCGAATGATACTGCTCGCATCGCAAAAGGATGTAAATAAAGAGGAGCCGGAACAGGACGATCTCTATACGGTCGGCACTGTCGCGATCATTATGCGTATGCTCAAGCTGCCGGACGGCCGGATTCGCATTCTTATTCAGGGGCTGTCGCGGAGCCTTGTCGATTCGGTTTCGGGCAAAGGCGAATATGTAAAAGCTAAGGTCACGCCGATCTCCGAACCGCTTGCTCCAGAGAATTCACTCGAAGTCGAAGCTCTTGTGCGAAATGTACGCGGGTCAATGGAGCGTGCCGCAAGCCTCGGTAAAAATATCTCGCCCGAGGTGCTGGCGATCATCGCAAATCTCGACGATGCGGGCCGCCTTGCCGATCTTTCGGCCTCAAATCTCGAGCTCAGGGTCGAGGACGCCCAGAGCGTTTTGGACATCGCCAACCCGGTCCCGCGTCTGCGCCGGGTGAACGATCTTTTGAGCCGTGAGATCGATGTTCTGACCGTGCAGCAGGAGATAAATACACAGGCACGTTCGGATATCGACCGGTCGCAGCGTGAGTATTTCCTCCGCCAGCAGTTGAAAGCAATACAGGGCGAGCTTGGCGAGGGCAATGAGCTATACGAAGAGATCGAACAGTATCGCGACAAGATATTAAAATGCAAAATGCCGGAAAACGCCGAGGAAGAATCGTTGCGGCAGCTAAAAAAACTTGAGCGGATGCATCCCGATACGGCGGAAACGGCTACATTGCGAAATTGGCTCGACATCATGACCGACTTGCCGTGGTCTAATGCGTCGAAAGATAATCTCAACCTCAAAAAGGCCGAAAAGATACTTAATGACGATCATTACGGCCTCGAACGCGTGAAGGAACGCATTATCGAGTCGCTCGCCGTTCGCAAGCTACGCGAAAAGCCAAAAGGCTCGATCCTTTGCCTGGTTGGACCACCGGGGGTTGGAAAAACATCTCTTGGACGCTCGGTCGCGAGGGCCTTGAATCGCAAGTTTGTGCGGCTCAGTTTAGGCGGTCTGCACGACGAAGCCGAAATTCGCGGCCATCGCCGGACATATGTCGGGGCCATGCCGGGCCGGATAATCCAGGCGATACAGCAGGCGGGAACCAACAATCCGTTGATAATGCTCGATGAGATTGACAAGGTCGGGGCCGATTTTCGCGGCGACCCGTCGAGCGCTCTGCTCGAGGTGCTTGATCCTGAGCAAAACTCGTCGTTTCGCGATAACTACTTGGGCATCACATTCGATCTTTCTAACGTGATGTTTATGACCACGGCGAATATGCTCGATACCGTGCAGCCCGCATTGCGGGATCGGATGGAGACGATCTGGCTGTCGGGTTATACCGAAGAAGAAAAGCTCGAGATCGCAAAACGACACCTTGTACCCAAACAGGTTGAGGAAAACGGGCTTGCGAAAGACGATATAAAATTCGACCGAAAAGCACTGGCGAAAACGATCAGCGAATATACTCAGGAAGCCGGCTTGCGCCAGCTCGAACGCGAGATAGGTAAAATTTGCCGCAAGGTCGCCCGGAGCAAGGCCGAGCTCGACGGTGATTTTAAGCAAATGCGGATCACCGCCGATAATCTGAAAGATTACTTGCGTGTTTCGCGGATATTCAATGAAGGAGCGCTGAAAAAAGATCAGATCGGCACGGTTACAGGCCTCGCATGGACGGCGGTCGGCGGCGACATCCTATTTATCGAGGCGCTCAAGACCAAGGGCAAGGGCAAGCTGCTGCTTACCGGACAACTTGGCGAGGTGATGCAGGAATCGGCCCAGGCGGCATTTTCGTATGCAAAAGCGCGGTCGAAAGACCTCGGTATTGATGAGACAGTGCTTGATAATTTCGATATTCATATCCATCTGCCCGAAGGCGCGATCCCGAAGGACGGGCCGAGTGCCGGTATCACGATGGCAACTGCCTTGGTTTCGGTGCTTTCGCAGCGTCCCGTGCGAAAAGATGTGGCGATGACGGGCGAGATCACTTTGCGCGGCAACGTACTGCCGGTTGGCGGCGTCAAAGAGAAACTGCTTGCCGCACGTCGTGCAAAGATCAAGACGGTTATTTTGCCCGAGCCAAACGAACGCGATCTGGAAGATCTTCCACAGGAAGTTCGCGATGATTTGACGTTTATATTTGTGGAGAATGTGCAGCAGGTTTTTGACGCGGCACTTCGAGAGAGCATATTGCCGGTCGAAAAGTTGAAAGTGAAAACGGTAAAGGCTGTTTGAGACGCATTTGATAGGCGGATGTCCTTATTTTACATAGGCTTTGCGCATTGACGTGCAGTTTTTAGAGTGTTATTATTATTGGGTTAATGTGCCGATTTTTCCGCATTGCGGAACGAACGAAACTTTTAACACTAAGAAGCGTTAAATTTAATGACGTTCAATGATTTAGGTCGGTTTACGAATTCGCCCTAACCCCGATTTTTTTTAGGAGTATAGACGGACTTAATGAAAACAACCATTTATAAGGTTTTAAGTTTTACAGCATTCATATTTTTTGTATTTAGCTCGGTTTCGAACGGTCAGGTGACCAGTTCGACATCGAACAACGAAACGCGCACGTCTGAGGTTGCCGCCGCCCAGATCGCGGTCAACAAGGTTCTTTACGATTCGGGGCTTTCGTTTAAGGAAGGCCTGCTGGCCTACACGGACAATAACCGTTCAGTCGCCGGTGAGAAATTCAATAAAGCGGTTGAGGTATTTCTTTATTCGACGCTGAATATTCAAAAAGACACGAAATTGCAGGGCTGCTACAACCAGCTTATCGAGACGATCTATCGCATCGAATTTCCGTCCAACGCACAGTTGCCGCAGATCAGGAATCTGGCGCAGACGTGCACGTGGAATATTGACAGCGTCCTGGCCGATAACGTCGCTAAATTGACTAGAACGATGATTGCGAAACCTGTCGATCCTAAGAGCGGGACGACAGCAGCCGTCACCGGCACCAATCCGGCCTTTATGAGCAAAGTCGGATTTAATTCTCAGGAATTCGAACCGTCGCCCCTCGATGACCTTTCGAAACTCGAACTTACACCCGACGAACAGCAGATCGACAATAACCCCGTCGCGCAGCAGCAATATCAATACATTCAAACGGCAGTCGCCAATAAATCGCTCGGTTTCTCGTTTCAGGTCCACCCGATGATCCAGCAGTTTATCAATTATTATCACGGACGCGGGAGAACAACGATGGAGGTCGGCCTTTACCGTTCCGGAATGTTTATGCGAATGGCCCGGCGGATATTTAAGGAAGAAGGCGTGCCTGAAAACGTCGCGTGGCTAGCACAGGTCGAAAGTGCGTGGAAGCCGAGTGCTTATTCGACGGCAGCAGCCTCGGGTTTGTGGCAGTTTATTCCCGGAACGGGAACGCGATTTGGCTTGAACCGCAATGCGTACGTCGATGAGCGCAACAGTTTTGACGAGGCGACCCATGCGTCGGCTCGATATTTAAAGTTTCTCGCCAATCGTTATCACGGCAATTGGGAACTAGCCATGGCCGCTTACAACTCCGGCGAGGGCAACGTTGACCGTGCCATTCGCCGTGCCGGTGTCGAGAATTTTTGGGTCGCGTTCCCATATCTGCCCCAGGAAACCCGCAACTACGTTCCGAACATTCTGGCGACGATCCTTATAGCGAACAGCCCTAATCAATATGGCTTTGGACATATACGCCCGGCGCCGTCGCTTGCGTACGACAGAATCCGTATCCCGGCATCGACCAATCTGAGCATTGTCGCGCAGGCCTCGGACACAAGCGTGCAGTACCTGCGTTATTTGAACCCGCATCTTCGCGGCAATATCACTCCGCCTGTGCCGTATATCATTAATGTACCGGCTGGAAAAGCGAATGAGGTCGTAGCTGTATTCCGGCGTATTCCCGCGTCGAAGGTCAACAATACCAATCTTGCTAACACTTCGTCTGGCGAGACGTGGCAGACCATATCGAACCGGACAGGCGTCAGTGTTAATGAACTGATGGCCGCAAACCAGGGCATGGCTACGCCGCATGGCAAAGTTTTTGTTCCGGTCACGGGCAACAATGTGAGTACGATCGTCTATCAACGTCCGACCAATTCCGGTGCCGCAGCCATTGCAAATGGAATCAAAGTCGTCAAGGCAAAGGCCGGTGACACCGTCCAAAAGGTGGCTGAGCGATACAACGCGAACGCGACCGAAGTCGCAAAATACAACGGCCTGCTTCCAAACTCAGTTTTGGGTGCCGGACGCGAGATCAAGATACCGTCGAATTAAACGTCAATTAATTAAAGGATAAAAGCCGAAACTGATTAGCAGTTCCGGCTTTTTTTGCGCTCGTAAAAATAACGGGTTGACAAACATATTCATTGTAACTATAATTGTTACAGTTATGGCAGCTAACAGCCAATTTGCAATGGCGGTACATATTTTGACGATGCTCGCGCAATCGGGTTGCGAAAATGTTAAGTCCGATTATATAGCGGGGAGCGTCAACACCAATCCGGTGGTGATACGACGACTGTTGGGACAATTGAGTAGTGCAAATCTAGTGACGTCGCAAACAGGCTCGTCCGGTGGGACGCGACTGGCACGTTCGGCTGAAAATATCAGTCTTTGCGAGATCTACAAGGCCGTTTCATGCGGCGAAGTATTTAGGCTTCACGCCAAATCACCAAATCAGGATTGCCCGATCGGCCGAAATATTGAGGCCGTTTTATGCAATCTGCAAAAAGAGATCGACCGCAGCGTCGGTGAAAAACTTGGACAATATACTTTGCAGACGGTGATCGAAATGATGGAAGGAGCACACGCATAAATTTTTTTTGACTTCATTTGTATCAAATGGTGTTACAAAGAAGTTAATTTTCGTGGAAGATAGAGAAGGAAACAGAGGGTGAAATGAATACGCTATTTATTAACTGGACGCCATTTGTTCGATTGTTGCTTAGGTTTTGGGGACTTTGAAATGACCGACAAATCGTTCGCGGAATTCAATATGGAAAAATACATACAACGGGCAATGACCTATGCCCAATACATTAAATTGATCGACGATCTGCTCGCGGACGGCAAAACGACGGGGCCGAAACAGTCTGAAGCGATGTTCGGCTATGGCAAATTGAACCGGCACCGGATGCAGCGGTTGGAAAAAACTATCGAGCTTGGCGATGCGGTGATAAACGCAGCTCAAAGTGCCGTTCGCGGGCAGATCTAGCTGATCCTTGCCGAAGGCTGGTGCGGTGACGCGGCGCAAAATATACCCGTAATCGAGAAAATCACGGCCGAAAACGATAAAATAGAAACACGGTACATCCTGCGGGACGAAAATCTCGATCTGATGGATCAATATCTGACAAATGGTGCGCGGGCCATACCAAAATTGATCGTGCTTGATGCAGAGACACTCGAAGTATTGGACACTTGGGGTTCACGTCCGCAACCGGCTCAAAAGCTGTTCGACGATATGAAAAAGGACGGTGTGGAAAAGACTGAGATACTTGAGACGATTCAGCATTGGTATAACGACGACCACAGCCGGACGCTACAGGCTGAGTTTGTGGAACTGATCGGCAAGGTTGAAAGCGGCTCGATGATGGCAGCCGCCAAATCCAAATGAATATGAAAGCTTACGAAATACAACAATTCGGAATCGATAACCTGGCTTTGGTCGAACGTGATACGCCCGTTCCCGCGGCGAATGAGGTTTTGATCAAGATTCGCGCGGTGTCGCTTAATTACCGCGATTTTATGGTCGTATCGGGAACGTATAATCCTCGGATGAAAATGCCGGCGATACCGCTTTCGGACGCGGCGGGTGAGGTTGTTGATGTCGGTGAATCCGTGACGAAATGGAAGATCGGCGATCGCGTTTCACCGATATTTGCGCAGCGATGGTTCGAGGGCGAATCTAATCCGCAGAAATCGCGAACGGCTTTGGGAGCCGGTGCGCAGTGGGACGGCGTTTTGCGGGAGTTCGCGCCATTTCACGAAAATTCGGTCGTGCGGATACCTGAACATCTATCTTATGAAGAGGCGGCGACGCTGCCTTGCGCGGCGGTTACCGCTTGGAATGCATTGGTTGTGTCCGGAAAACTTAAGGCGGGGGACACGGTGCTGACGCTTGGGACGGGCGGTGTTTCTATCTTTGCGTTGCAGATCGCGAAACTCTTTGGAGCAAGGGTTATTTCGACATCGAGCAGTGACGAGAAAATTCAGAAACTAAAGGCTCTTGGGGCGGACGAGACGATCAATTACAAAACGCGTGAAGATTGGGACGCCGCTGTGTCGGAACTTACAGGAAAAGCGGGCGTCGATCACGTCGTCGAGGTCGGCGGAGCAGGGACATTGGCTAAATCGGTTAATTCAGTTCGGAGAGCCGGTCATGTTGCTCTTATCGGAGCCCTCACCGGAGCGGGCGAGTTTAATCCGATCAGCGTTTTCATGAAGGCGGTTAGGATGCAGGGAATTTTCGTCGGGTCAAAGCAAATGTTTGAGGATCTGAACAGGGCGATCGAAGCAGTAAAACTAAAGCCCGTGGTTGACCGCGTTTTCAGTTTTGACGAAGCCAAAGAAGCACTTCGATACATGGAGAGCGGATCGCATTTCGGCAAGATCGTAGTTAAGTTTTGATACTCCGGTTAGGTTTGTATATATAGAAAAAGGGGGAAAAATATGACAGCATTTTTTGAAAAATTAACTGTAGGAAACATCGAGTTGGACAACCGAATCGTCATGTCGCCGATGACGCGGAGCAGGGCTCGTGACGATGGCGTTCAGCCGGATTATGCGGTGGAATATTACGCACAACGCGCATCGGCGGGGCTGATCATAACCGAAGCGACCAATATTTCACCGATGGCTAAAGGGTATATCAGCACGTCGGGAATTTACAATTATGAGCAAATTGCGGCATGGAAAAAAGTGACCGGAGCCGTTCACGCGAAGGGCGGCAAGATCTTTATGCAGCTATTTCATACCGGACGGATTGCTCTGCCCGATTTTCTGCCTGGTAATGCACAGCCGGTTGCTCCGAGTGCGGTTACTGCTAATGGACAAAATTACACGCCGGATGGAATGAAAAAGTTTGTCCAGCCGCGTTCATTGACGAATGAGGAAGTTAAAGAAACGGTAAATGATTTCGGGCGGGCTGCAAAAAATGCGATCGAAGCCGGTTTTGACGGCGTTGAGCTGCACGGAGCGAACGGCTATCTGGTTCATCAGTTTTTGGGCACGAATACGAACCTGCGAACAGACGAATATGGAGGTTCCGGTGAAAACCGGGCGAGATTTCTGCTTGAGGTTGTGGGTGTGATTTCAGGGCAAATCGGAGCAGCAAAACTCGGCGTAAAACTTTCGCCGACGGTTCCTTTTAATGATATGCAGGATGAGAATGCAACAGAATTTTATCCGTACATAATGGAAAAGTTAAACGAGAGAGATTTGGCTTATTTGCACATAGGTTTTGAAGAAACTCCGTTAACTGAATTGAATTGGCATCGCTTTCTGCGGCCATTATTCAACGGCGTCTATTTTGCCAACGGCGGATTTACAAAGGCCTCAGGCGAAAAGTTGCTAGCGGATGGTGTCGCGGATGCAATCGTTTATGGCAAATTATTTCTGGCAAATCCGGATTTGCCTAAGCGGGTCAAACTCGATGCTGAATTAAACGATTGGGATCAATCAACCTTTTATTCGCCGGGCGAAAAAGGCTATACGGATTACCCGACGTTGCAAGAGGCGGAAGCGGTTTAGATTTAAATTGGAGTAAATATGGCACACGAAATTTCGGATGAAACGAGAAAACAAATGAACAGGGCAACCGAAGAATTGCGGGCGTCGGGGATTATGGAACATGCACTGAACGTAGGCAGCAAAATGCCGGCATTTGAGTTGCCGAATACGAATGGCGAGATGATAAATTCCGCTGATTTGTTGAGAAAGGCCAATCTAGCGGTTAGTTTTTACCGCGGAGTTTGGTGACCGTTTTGCAACGCGGAGCTGGAAGCTCTGCAAGACGTTTATCGGGAAATCAAAGAGTTGGGAGCCGAATTGGTGGTGATCTCGCCGCAGCTTGAAAAATACTCAAAACAAGTCAAAAGCAAAAATAATTTGGAATTTGATGTTTTGAGCGACCAGAGCAACAAGATTGCTGAAGAATTTGGATTAAAGTTCGCTTTCCCCGACTATTTGATCGAAATCTATAAAGGTTTCGGAGCCGATCTTGAGAGGTTTAATGGCGACGATTCGTGGACGCTGCCGATGCCGGCGAGATATGTCGTCAATCAATCGGGGGTCATAGTTGCGGCTGATTTCGACCCGGATTATACGCATCGGCCAAAAGCTTCAAAAACAGTTGAGGATTTGAAAAATATGAGCGGTAAATAGCTCATCACCGTAACTGGCGAGTAAAATCCGGACGCGTTTATTACACTTATTTTGAGGAAACAGGAAAAAAAATGAAAATAGGGATAATTGGATCGGGCGGGGTCGCACAGACGCTTGGGAGCGGATTGTTGGGAAAAGGGCATGAGGTGATGCTCGGAACGCGCGATGCGTCAAAACTGGCTGAGTGGGTCGCAAAGTCGGGTGTAAGTGCGTCGGTCGGGAGTTTTGCGGATGCGGCGAAATTCGGCGAGGTGGTTTTAGTAAGTGTGCTTGGAGACGCGGCGTTGAGCGCTGTAAATCTGGCGGGAGTGATAAATTTCAAAAGAAAGACCGTAATTGACTTAACAAACCCGCTCGACTTTTCCGGTGGCTTACCGCCGAAATTTACCGCGACTATCGGCAATTCGCTCGGTGAGCAAATTCAAAAAGCGTTGCCTGAGGCTAATGTCGTAAAAGCATTTAACACGATCGGCGCGTCGGTCATGGTCGATCCAAAATTTGGAGATGATACGGCGACGCAGTTTATTGCGGGCAATGACGACACCGCCAAGAAAGAGGTGACGGCATTACTCAGGGAATTTGGCTGGGACGTCGAGGATCTTGGTGGCATCGAACAGGCGTTTTTTCTCGAAGCATTCGCGTCGCTATGGATCAACTACGGTTTCAAATACAACCAGTGGGCACATGCATTTAAGTTTTTGAAAAGATAACAAAGGGAAAAATTATGAAATACAGAAAATTGAGAGATTTAGAGGTTTCTGCCGTTGGACTCGGCTGCATGGGGATGTCGGAGTTTTACTCGGGGCGTGACGATGCCGAGAGCATTGCAACGATTCACCGTGCAGCGGAGATCGGCGTTAATTTTCTTGATACGGCAGATATGTATGGGCCGTACATTAATGAGCAATTGATTGGAAAGGCGATAGCGGGCAAACGAAATCAGTTTGTCATCGCGACGAAATTTGGCATTGTTCGCGATCCGGATAATCCGACGGTACGCAGCATTAGCGGCAAACCTGAGTACATCCGCCGGTCGGTTGAGGGCAGCTTAAAACGTCTCGGGATTGACGAGATCGATCTCTACTACCAGCATCGAGTTGATGCAGATACGCCGATCGAGGAAACGGTAGGCGCGATGTCGCGATTGATCGAGGAAGGGAAAATAAAGCACATCGGCTTGTCCGAAGCGTCCGCGGAGACTCTTCACAGGGCATCGGCGGTGCATCCGATCACTGCGTTGCAGTCTGAGTATTCGCTGTGGACGCGGGATATAGAGGAGAATGATGTTTTTTCCGCGTGCCTAGATCTAGGCATTGGACTTGTGGCATATTCGCCGCTTGGACGCGGATTTTTGTCGGGCGAGATCAAGAAGTTTGAGGATCTGGCTGAGGATGATTATCGGCGTCACGCTCCACGATTTCAGGGCGAGAATTTTGATAAGAATATGGCTTTGGTCGAGAAGGTCGAAGAGATCGCAAATGATAAGGGCATCACGACCTCGCAGCTTGCACTCGCTTGGGTGCTTGCACAGGGCGATGACATTGTGCCCATACCGGGAACAAAACGCCGCAAATATCTTGAGCAGAATACGGCGGCGGTCGACGTCGAATTGACGTCGGAAGAGTTAAAGCAGATCGACGCAATATTTCCGCCTGACGCTGCGGCGGGCTTGCGTTACCCGAAGGAAATGATGGCCTCGGTCAACCGTTGAGCCAAAGTTGAAAACTAGAGTAGTGTCCAAAAGTTGTGGCTGCTCCCCGAATATTTGGAATTTTACTTTGTGTTCTTTGTGTCTTCGCTTTGTGTCCTTTGTGATAAAAAAGATCGTTAATCACAAAGATCACAAAGCGAAGACACAAAGAACACGGAGAATGAAGCACCACAACTTTAAGACACTGCCAAAAATAGATCAATTTTATGCCGAATTTGGCAAAAAGTTGATGAAAAGTTATTATTAACAACAATTCGAGGAGTAATAATCGCCGATATATTAAGGAGCAATAATGGGAAATTTTACTAAAGAGGTAACAGACACGGCATTTCAGGCCGATGTTTTGGATTCGGACAAGCCGGTACTGGTGGATTTTTGGGCGGAATGGTGCGGCCCGTGCCGCATGATCGCACCGTCGGTCGAGGCGGTCGCTGAGGAATTTGACGGCAAGGCGGGCGTCTTTAAGATGAACGTGGACGAGAATCTGAATGTACCGCAGCAATACGGCATTCGCGGCATTCCAACACTTGTCCTGTTTAAGGGTGGTCAGGAACAGGAACGCATTGTTGGTGCGGTTTCGCGTGAAGCAATTACAAAGGTAATTCAAAAATATATTTGAACTTCTTGCTTTTTTCGCCAACGATACATACTACAAAAAAGGGCCGAGATGTTGATCTCGACCCTTTTTTGTTTTACTAATGATGCGATCAAAAGGTATTGTCGACTGCCAGCGCAGCGTCGGTCAACGAATTGCCCCAAGGCACATAGATCGAACCGCTTGACGTTCCCAGAACATAGAATGCAGCAGGACCGCTTGCGGGTTGCCGCCAAACAGCAAAATCGGTTCTGCCGTCACCGTCGTAATCGCCTTGGACCTGAACGTCGGTGGATGGGGTTCCCCAAGCCTGCTGCTGGTATGGCCCGCCGGTGGTGCTTGGTATATAATACCAAACAAATTGGTTTGCCTGATTGCGGGTGACGGCGATATCCGTCTTGCCGTCACCATCGT
>JAYVER010000091.1:0-5922 GCA_043748725.1 Chloracidobacterium sp.
GCGTCGTTATTGATCGTGTTGACGATCGTCGTTACGAGTGTGACCTTGATGCCGACAGAGGCGAGATTCTCAATGGCTTTTAGTTTTACGTCAAACAGATTGCCGACGCCGCGATGCTTGTTTTTCTCCTCCGAAGTGCCGTCAAATTGCAGATAAACACCGTGCTGCCCTGCCTCTTTCGCTGCCTTACAAAACTCTATGTCCTCAGCATAGCGAATGCCGTTTGTCGCGGCCAAAATTCGGTAAAACCCGATCTTTTTTGCGTACGCGACAGATTCTAAAAAGTGCGGTGCTATGGTCGGCTCACCGCCCGAGAACAGAATGATGATCTGTCTACGCGGTTTGAAGGAAATGGCACGGTCGAGGATCGCTTTTGTATCTTCGAAAGTCGGCTCGTGGACATAGCCGACCTGATTGGCGTCCATAAAACACGGATTGCACATCATGTTGCAGCGGTTTGTTAGATCAACCGTCAATACCGCTCCGCGCCCAAATTTGATGTCCGAAGTGCCGTGATGATGAATGTGCTTGTCCTCGGCGGCTTTGAAATCGCGGCCGTAGAAGAGCGATTCGATGCGTTCGAGAAATGCCGGGTCGGTCGCCATCACATCGACAAATTCACCGTGCGTCGGGCAAGTCTTTTTCATCACGACCTGGCCATTTTCTTCGACGATCTGAGCCTTGATCTCGCCCGGATGCGAATTCATCAAAATTTCGAGCGGGATAGATTTGTTAATGACGCCTTCGCGAACGGATTTGACGCAACTCGGACAAAGCGAGTCAGTTTCTCGCGGAAAACCAAGCGGAGGGGCCGTCCGCTCGTAAGATTTGAGCAGCGGTTCAGCCGCCCAGGCGGGCGTGATCGCGTCGCTCTCAGGCACCAGTGTATTCACCGCCTAAAAAGCCTTCCACCCAATATCCGCCGCCAAGGACGCCGCCTTCGACCCCCTACGGCCCTTCGCTCCCTTTTCCCCGCGTCTAAAATTGTCGCTAAACATAAAAATCTCCGCTTACCTTCGCCAATGAGATAATCTTAAGAAATTTTATCAGATTTCAGATGATATGGCGATGAAAACAGCCTGAGTTGGGCGTTGTGGGTATCTGTGCGGAAATTCTGTTCCTCACACTCTCCAAGAAATCTTGGGCTTGCCCATCAATGTGCGGAAAAGCTTTGCTTTTCCGTCGTCTTATGTCTTATAAGAAGGTTGTGCGGCTATGCCGCCGCATAGTCCGCCCTTTTGCCTCAGCCTTCTTGACGTAATGCGGATAAACGCTCACGAATGGTGTTGAGTAGATCCTATGTTCCCGCATTGAGATAAAGGTCACGATCGAATTCGACCGCGTAGCGGTCACATGATTTTAGCCGTGGGTTTCAACCCACGGAAACGTATAAAACGAATTTTCGTCGCGTAGCGACGGTTGATTTTAGTCGTGTGTTTTAACGCACGGAAGATTGAATCAATCGAACAGATACCGTTCGTCATAATCCACGCCATGCAGTTTCAACATCGAACGATATTCATCCTCAAACGTCTGCTTCGCATGATGCTCACGTTGATTCTTGATGTATTCGATCACATCAGGCACATTGGACTTGCTAACACTAAACGCACCGTAGCCGTCCTGCCACGCGAACATCTTTACTTCGTCAAATGTCTCGTGTATCCATTTCGACGAATCGCCTTTCAACCATTGCGCGATCTGGCTTGGCGAATGTATGGGCTTTGCCATTAACAACGCGTGAATGTGGTTTTCGATCCCGCCGACCTGTAAGGCGGTCAGACCATGATTGCGCGCGATGCCTCCGATGTATGCCCAAACACGCTCTTCGATCCCTTGTGAGAGCCAATCGTTGCGCCCCTTTGTGGAGAAGACAATGTGGTAGAACAAATTTGAATACGTGTTCGCCATTCGGTTGGTCGTTCTAGTCATTTTTGACCGCGCAGCGGTCGTCTGACTTTAGCCGTGGGTTTCAACCTACGGAAGATCGTGTGTTACGTTTTTCGTCGCTACGCGACGGGTGAAAAATTCCAATGTGTGATTCATTCGTCGCTACGCGACAAGGTCGTCAATTCATCATTATCGTGGGTTGAAACTAGATTCATCAGGTCGCTCCGCGACCAAACTCATTGTTTTCACCATGAGTAGTGAGCCATAATCCGACTTGGCCGCGTAGCGGTCGCCAGAATTTAGCCGTGGGTTTCAACCCTCGGAACATCGAGGATATGATTTGCGTCGCGTTGCGACGGCTGAATAATACCGACGTTCAATTCATCCGTCACTACGCGACGATATCTTCGTTCTCACCCTAACCGTGGGTTGAAACCCACGGCTAAAGTCATCAAGTCGCTACGCGACCAAGCTTCGTGAGCCATTTCAACCACTTTGTGACGGACTTCAACCGCTTCGTGAGGCAATCAAAGGGCTTCGTTAGCGGGTCATAATGGTTCGTATTAAACTATTTGCCCTTCGTGAAGGATTTTCCGTGCTTCGCCTTCGACTTTTACGGTTTGCTTTGCTTGGCTGGCCGCCAGACGTATTTCCCTGTCCGATCGATATACCCGTGCCTTCCATCATCGGTAACCACGTACGCCAAACCGCCAAAGAAAGGTTCGACATGATGAAGTTTTTTAGGCTTGATTACCATTCTGCCTTTTTTATCGATAAAACCTATTCGACCGTTGTTTTCGACCCACGCCAACCCTTCTGTGAAGTGATCCGTATACTGATATTTAGCCGAGATCACTAGTCTTCCCTTCTTATCGATGTAGCCAAACTTTGATCCAACTCGCCATCGAGATAAATCTTCCGAAAAGTTTCCATTGACGATTGAGCAGTCGCCTTTTGCATCATTTGTAAACTTCGGTATAAGCGCGACCTTCCCCGTTCGGTCGACGTATCCGCACTGACCGTTTATTTTCCCGTCGGCCAAGCCTTCGGAAAACAGGCTTAAGTATTCAAACGTCGGCGGGATAACGTAACGTCCGGTTCTGTCGAGGCAACCGTATCCTCCATCTAGTCCGCCCCAACAAGACAAGCCTTCGCTAAAATGATGTCCGTATCCAAGCGATGGCTCAATTACGACCTTTCCGTTTTTATCAATGAACCCTTTTTTATAATCGACTTCAATTAAAGCTAACCCCTCTTGAAATCCTTCGGCATTTTGAGCAATGCCACGCAGCTCGCCGTATTGAGCGGGAATCACAAAGGTGCCCTTTTTGTCTATGAATCCCCACTGACCGTGGAAGCCGTATTTGTCACCACCAACCTGCACACGAGCTAGTCCTTCGGAAAATTCTCTAGCATCACTGAACTGAGGTTGAACCACCATTACTCCTTTATCATTAATGTAGCCCCATTTATGATTCACTTCAACGCGAGCTAGACCTTCGGAGAAATCGCCTACAGTATCGAACTTCAAAGGAATAACAATTCTGCCTTTACGATCGATGTAACCGCCCCTACCCAACTTGTGCACGGGAAAGAGTCGAGGCTGCGCAAAAAGCATCATTGTCCCGGCGAGGAGAAGAGCGATAATGGTGATTACATTGGCGATAGACCGCATTGTTATTTTGCTGAGAACATCAGAACTCACACTTCCCTCAACGTTGAACTAGACCGCACCATTTCCATTCCTTACAATCTGCACCAGATTGCCTGTGACGGCCGCACCATATTTAACTTCGCCGGCTTTGGTGACGCACGTACCAAAGGAAACGCATACCCAGGCGGTTGTGGGGCAGCGTTCGGCACAATTTTACTTCAATCGATCTTTCCAATAGCCGGGCTTTCGCTTTTGGTGTGCGACGGCGTATATCGCAATCCGATCCTGCATGTGCCTGTAAACTATCGAGTAGGGGAAGCGGCTGCATAAGCATCGGCGTGTGCGGTACGAATAGAGCGGCCAGGAGTCGGGATGCCTTACGATGCGACTGATCGTCGCATGCAATTCGACATCGAATTCATCGCCAAGGCCTTCTTCAGATTCGTCGTAGTAGTCGACCGCCTCCTGAAACTTTGCCTCGGCGGCGGGATGAAACAGGTAATTCATTTGCGAGCCCTTGCACGAATCCTGGCGAATACTTCTTCGCCTGGTATGAGCTGAACTTCGCCACTTTCGACTTGGTCGATGCGGCGCTCTACTTCGATCTTCCACTGCTCGTCGATTTCTTGTTGTGTCGGCGAGATGCTTTTCAGGAGCCTGTCTACCAGTTCGAGCTTTAGGTCGATCGGCAGCATTTCCGCCCTTTCCATTATGTCCATTGTTTGTGTAGTCATAACTTTCTCCTAAATAATTCTACTTCAATTTTTAGAACCCGGTCGCTACCGCTCGCGGTTCTGACCTATCGACAAATTCGACTACCCACCGAAGTACCAGATGACGATACTGGTGTCGATTACAATGTCGTTCATCGACTACAGTTGATCCTGTGTGTCTTTGGTGTATCCGCGCCACATCTCATTTCGAGCTTGCCGCATGTCTTCCTCAGTCCACTTGATGTTCAGGTGGGCGAGACTCCCTTTTAGCGAGCGACGCGGTTTACGTTTCGTCTGCTTTGATTTGAGGAATTGGACAAAATCGAGAACCTCCTGCTGTTTTACCGCAGGCAATGTTTCAAGGTCTTCTAATACAGCTTCTTTGACGGTCATAATATTCACATTATATAACAAAACATACGGTTCTCAGCATAAATCTATGCAAACGCTTCGAGATATTTCACGCCGGAGCCGGTGTTGAAAATGACGACGGATTCGCCTTGTTTCACAAAATCCTGGTCAATGAGTTTTCGTAGGGCGGGGAGGCAGGCGGCGCCTTCGGGGGCGGCGAATATGCCTGTCGCGGCCCCGATCTCGCTGACTGCGGCGACGAGTTCGGCGTCGGTGACGGTGATGGCGGTGCCGTTTGATGCACGAATGGCGTCAAGGATGAGGAAATCGCCGATGGCCTTTGGCACGCGAAGCCCGGAAGCGACGGTCGAGGCGTTTTCGAATTCATCGGCAAATCGCGCGCCCGCTTGAAAGGCACGGACGATCGGTGCACACGTCTCGGACTGCACGGAAACCATTCGCGGACGTTCACTGCCGATCCAGCCCATTTGTTCCATTTCGTCAAAGGCTTTCCACATGCCGATCAATCCTGTGCCGCCGCCGGTCGGGTAGAGGATGACGTCGGGGAGAAAGAGAGAACCACCCCGGCCTTCGGCCACCCCTCCTTTGTAAGGAGGGGAGCTTAAAGCACCAAATTGTTCTGCCAGCTCATAGCCCATCGTCTTTTTGCCTTCGACGCGATACGGCTCTTTTAAGGTGGAAACGTCAAACCAGCCTTCGGCTTCCTTGCGTTCGGCGATAATCTTGCCGCAATCGGTGATAAGACCATCGATCAGGGTGACGTCAGCCCCCGTCTGTTGACATTCGACGATGTTGGCCCTCGGGGTGTCGGACGGCATGAAAATAAACGCTTCCATCCCGGCTTTCGCGGCGTAGGCGGCCAATGCTCCGGCGGCATTTCCGGCTGACGGAACGGCCAGCTTACGCACGCCAAGCTCCTTCGCCATCGAGATCGCTGCGGTCATCCCGCGCGCCTTAAACGATTGCGTCGGATTTTGCCCTTCGTCTTTAATAAAAAGATCGAGTTTTAGCGGCAAGGTCGCGGCAAGCTTGTCCACCTTAAACAGCGGCGTCCAGCCTTCGCCAAGCGAGACGATATTGTCCTCATTTTCGACCGGTAAAACCTCGCGGTAACGCCAAAGATTTGCTTCTCGTGTCCGCAGCGATTCTTTTGTCAGTGTTTTTGCCGCTGCATCGAGATCGTAACGCACGAGCAGCGGTTTGCCGCACGTAATACATAGATTTTGCAAAACACCGGCCTCGTGGCGAAGCCCGCACAATGCGCATTCGAGATGGGTTACATTCATAGAAAGC
>JAYVER010000092.1:0-5919 GCA_043748725.1 Chloracidobacterium sp.
TCGCCCTCGCAAGACGTTAGGCTTTCAAACGCCCAACGAAGTCTATTTCAAAGATCACGAGCAATCAAAAGTTGCACTTACTACTTGAATCTAAGTTAGCTTACATGGGCGTATGAAAATCCATCGTGCCATTTTTAACAACGACTCGTGAGGAGGCTAAACGGGGAGCGGTAATAGGGCGTAAAATAAGGGACGGCGTGATGCGGTCCCTTTGTATTTTGTCTCGTGCCATTCGCGAAATGACGTCATTCTCAACTCCCATCGTTCAATACTCTTTGGTTATCGCTTCATACTAAGTTTTCAAAGTATTTTGACAGGTTCTCAAAATGTTTTGAGAGGTTTATATAGTGTGATGTGAGGCTTTCAAAGTGTGATATATGTTTCTCAAAGTGTGTTGAACGCAAGTTATCGTGCGTTGCGCGGTTCTCATCGCTCGATACTCTGTAGTTATCGCTCAATATTTTCTTTACATTTCGCGCAAAAACCGTTAAAACATAAAAGATTCCTCAACTTACGTTTCCATAACTCAATCAAACAGGAGATAAATTTATTATGGCTACCAGTATACAAAACGCATCCGATGCCGAATTGATCGACATTGCGACGCAGACACATGACGCGATGCAGGCGAACCTTGCGGGCTATCCCGGCGTTACGCAGCAGCAGGTTGACGACCTGAAAACCTTTAAAGCGACATTCGCAGCTTCGCTCGCCACGCACGTCGCGTCACAGGCGGCGGCGAAGGCGAACCGGCAGATCAAGGACGTCGACCGCGATCATGTCGAAGAACAGTTGCGCACCCTGCGAAATGTCGCTAACGCCGCCGGCGCCACCGCCGGTGCGATGGCCGCGACCGGTATTCCCGTCCCGTCCGGAAAGGCTCCGGCCAACGCAACAAAGCCCGCCGGAGCAGTCAATACGTCGGAACGTTTGCGTCATACGATCTCGTGGACAGATGCGGCGACTTTGGACAATAAGCGAAGGCCTCGCGGTGCGATGGGCGCGGAGATCTGGGTCAAACTCGACGGCCCGCCGCCAACCGACGAAAAGGAATGCCATTTTTTGACTCTCGATTCCGCCACGCCATATCTTGCTCAATACGACGGCTCCGACGGCGGCAAAATGGCCCATTACCTCCTCCGCTGGCGAATGCGCGACGGCTCAGTTGGCGCCTGGGGCGAAACCGTCAGCGCCACGATCACCGCCTAAACCAAGAATGTAACCAAACACAATAAAAGGGACGGCGTGATGCCGTCCCCTTTTCGTACTGAGCGTCAACTATCACTATCTTTCGACCGTTTTGCCCACTGGCCTTGAGGCCTAGGTGTTGACATTGTATTGGGCGTATGCGATTTATGACGTATGAAAAATCTCATCGTGAAATTGATTTGCTGCTTCCTATTGGCTTTGGCTTGTTCGATAGCATGTCTGGCTCAGCAGACTTATCCCGCTGCCGTCGCCGGCGATTTCGTTGTCAAGGACTATAAATTCGAGAGCGGCGAGACGCTGCCCGAATTGAAACTGCATTATGTCACGCTCGGCACACCGGTAAAGAACAAGGATGGCGTCGTTACAAATGCCGTGCTCATTCTGCACGGGACCGGCGGCAGCAATACGCAATTTCTCGGGCGTGGGTTTGCCGACGTGTTGTTCGGCAAAGGACAGCTTCTGGATGCGAAGAAATACTTCATCGTAATTCCGGACAACATCGGTCACGGCGCTTCCAGCAAGCCGAGCGATGGGCTGCATGCAAAATTTCCGCATTACGACTATAACGACATGGTTACCGCGCAATATCGGTTGCTGACGGAGAAACTTGGCGCCAACCATCTGCGTCTCGTGATGGGTACGTCGATGGGCGGGATGCATTCGTGGGTGTGGAGCGAGATGTATCCTGATTTTATGGACGCCGCGATGCCGCTTGCGAGTCTGCCTGTAGAGATATCGGGTCGCAACCGGTTTTTTCGGAGGATGATTATCGACCCGATCCGAAACGATCCCGACTGGCAAAACGGCGAATACAAAACACAGCCTGTTCGAGGGCTGACGACCGCGATATACACTCTCATAATGATGGGCAGCTCGCCATGGCAAATGCAGAAACAGATGCCAAACAAGGCTGCGGCCGACGCGGCGTTTGACCTGACGATGAAACAGCGGCTTGCCGTCACGGATGCCAACGATCTGCTTTATCAGGTGGACGCCTCGCGTGACTACAACCCGGAGCCTAATCTTGAAAAGATCAAAACGCACCTGCTAGCGATAAATTCGGCGGATGACGCGGTCAATCCGCCTGAGATCGGCGTTGTCGAGAAACAGATCAAGCGCGTTAAAAACGGCCGGTTCATTTTGCTCCCGATAACCGATGAGACAAGAGGGCACGGAACACACACAATCGCCTCGATTTGGCAAAAATATCTTGCTGAATTGCTGGCTGTAACCGAAAGTAATAACAGTGAACGTCACGCAACTGCTATTTTAGCCGCAGTATTTTTCCGTAACTTGCCGAAAATGGTATCCCATTGCCGCAAGCGTCAAGCCATGTGAAAAATCACGTGGATGAAACCTCAGCAGTTTGTATAAGTAACCCCAAAACTGAACTCGTGAGCGATCGCGGATGCCAAGGGTCATGACGATCTTGTAGAAAGCCTTCATGTCCTTGATCAGCGTGCTCGAACGCGGCTCAATGCGGTCGACGTGAAAACGCGAAAGGCAGTCGAGGGCACGAAGGTAGTATTCCTTCGGACTGTAAATGTTTCGCAGGATCGACTTAAAACCGTCGACCAGCACAGTCTGGTCCATTCTTGGCACGAAATTGAGCGTGGCATCGGTGTTGTTTCCCGTACCTTCACTAAGCAGACGCCCCTCTTTCTCAAGCCGCCGCCAAAGCTGTGTATCCGGCAGGGCGGACAGCAGACCAACCATCGCCAGCGGGATCGCGCTTTCGCGAATGAACGCCATTTGGCGTTCGAAGATATCCTCGGGGTCGCTGTCGAAACCGACGATAAAGCCCGCCATGACCTCCATGCCGTAGCACTGGATTTTGTGGATCGACTCGAGCAGGTCGCGTTTCGTGTTCTGGCCCTTTTGAGCTTCCTTGAGTCCTTCTTCGGACGGCGTTTCGATGCCGAGAAAGACGCGGCGAAAACCGGCTTCCTTCATCGACTGCAAAAGAGCGTCGTCCTCGGCAAGATTGACACTGGCCTCGGTGATGAACGAGAACGGAAAGCGGTTCGCTCGCGACCATTCGATCAAATCGGGCATCAACAG
The DNA here is from genome assembly GCA_043748725.1 of Chloracidobacterium sp. Lineage (GTDB taxonomy): Bacteria > Acidobacteriota > Blastocatellia > Pyrinomonadales > Pyrinomonadaceae > OLB17. Next base: position 3,271 of record JAYVER010000092.1, read on the forward strand.
CCGCACATTCTTCTTATTGCCGATGAAATTGTCGTCAACGATAAATACCAACCCGCGCCAGCCGGCGGCGTTGAGGGCGTCAAGCTCCGCCAGCATTTGGCGGTTGGTCTTGGTACGCGGCACGCGGCCGTAGATCTCTATGATGTCGCAAAATTCGCACTGGAATGGACAGCCGCGGGAATATTGGATATTCATCGCGCTGTACGCTCTGAGATCGACGATCGAAAAATCAGGCACCGGCGTAGCGTGAAGTGATGGACGTTCGTCGGCTTTGTAAATCTTTCGCTCAATGCCCAAATCGAGATCGTTGAAGAATTCGGGCAGAGTCGTTTCCGCCTCGCCGACGAAAATATGATCGGCGTCGGGCAGGCTCTCGCAGCTTGTCGACACGTACGGGCCGCCGACAACGACCTTTTTGCCCATCTTGCGGCACAACTCGACTACATATTCGAGCGACTCTCTCTGCACGATCATCGCGCTGATAAAGACCATGTCCGCCCATTCGACGTCGTCGGGCCAAAGCGATTCAACATTCATATCGACGAGCCGCCGCTCCCAATCCTTCGGCATCATCGCCGACACCGTCATCAAGCCCAACGGAGGAAAGGCAGCCCGCTTACCTTCGAACGTCAACGCGTGTCTGAAACTCCAATACGTTTCAGGAAACTCAGGGTATACGAGCAGTACTTTCATAACTACATTTTACTCCTGATAAGTGCGCAATCAAATAAAAGTCAACGCCGCGGGCCGTGTATTTGGTAATAGAAATGTAATACTGAGTGTTTCCCCGACGGAACAAAGTGATTTGGTCCAAACAGGTCGAAACCGGGCTGTTTTTCAGGCGATTGACTTCCCTCACGAATCGGCAAATACTTAGAGAAAATATGAGTGAGATATTTGAGCAAACCACGCGACCCGACCCTCAGCTTTTCTTCTCTCGCAACGACCCAAGCGATCCGCGTATGGGCGAGATCGTTGGCCGTGAGGAGAGTGATTATGAGGCCGCGGATGTCGTCATTCTCTGCTGTGCCCAGGACGAAGGAGTGCGTCGAAACGGTGGCCGTGTCGGAGCGGCGGCGGCTCCAGACGCGATTCGCGAGCAGTTTTACTTGCTGACGACTTTTAATGTGAAAAAAAAGGTCTTTGATCTGGGCAACGTGTGGCTTGGCGGCTCGCTCGAAGACACCCACGACACAATGACCGCCGTCGTCAAGCAGATACTTCAAGATAACAAGCGGATAATCGTACTCGGCGGTGGCAATGATATTTCTTATGCTGACGGACGGGCGATGGCTGAGGTTTTTGGGCCGGAATGGTGGATCGGGGTAAATATCGACTCGCATCTGGACGTTCGTATTGCCGAGCAGCGAAACAGCGGCACGCCATACCGCCAGCTTTTAGAAGAAAAGCATCTGTTGCCTACCTATTTTTATGAGGTCGGCTTTCAATCGCACTTTCTATCTCCGGTTTACTACAACTATATTCGCGACCTCGGCGTTAACCGCATTAGCCTCGAACTACTGCGTTCGCGAGAAGAGGCGGACGTTGAGTTAAGGGAAGGTATAAGAGAGAAATTTATTGGGCATAGCTCAAGCCTAAATACATTTTTCGGCTTCGACATGGACGCCGTGAGATCGTCTCACGCTCCGGGCACGTCGGCTCCTTCGCCGCTGGGCTTGAGCTCCAGCGAGTTTATTATTTTGGTCAAATACGCCGCTTCGCTCGCAAACACAAAGATAATCGAGTTTACCGAAGTCAACCCAACTTACGACCAGGACAACCGAACGACAAAGCTCGTCGCGATCGGGATGCATCGGTTTTGTACAGGTGTAGCATAATTTGATGAACCGTGAAAATAGCTCAGCGAGATTTTCGACCTGGCTTTTCCTGATTACGTTTTCACTTATCTTTTACGGTATGGGAGCGTCGTTTGTTGAGAGTTTCGTCAATTATCCAACGTGGAAACTGATCGGGTCCGCCGAGTTTCGTGCGTTTCACCAAACGCTTGGCCCACTGATCGTAGGATTCATGGTCATCCCGCTGATCATAGCAACGGTCCTTACGATCTTGTTGCTTTGGTTCCGTCCCACTGCGATACAAGCCTGGATGCTCTGGGTGTCACTTGGGTTACAGCTTCTGGTGTGGGCCTCGACCGTGATCTTCCAGTTGCCCATACAATTCGAACTCAGCGACATGGGATCCTCCATCGCCGCCGTGGACAGACTGCTCTACACGAATCTCTGGTTTAGGCGCCCGCCGGCCTTACTGAATAATATTCTCTTTCTCTGGATGATGGCGCGTTTACTGACAACCGATCGCTCGGAATCGGTTAACGATGAACAGTGAGCCTATCAGATAGACTTTCTTGGTCAGATCCGTCTTCCCTTAACTAACCGGAAAATCGCCAAAACAACGATCGCTCCGATGATCGACGAGATAAAACTCGGGATCGAACCGCCGATATTATTGAAATTGCTGACCATCGGATAGCCGACGAATGTGCCGATATATCCACCGACAACGGCACCGACGATGCCGAGAATAGTGGTTAAAATTACGCCGCCACCGTCCGCCCCGGGCAAGATCATTTTCGCGATATAGCCCGCCAGAAAACCGAGAACCAACCAAATTAATAACGAAATCATTTTT
>JAYVER010000093.1:0-2200 GCA_043748725.1 Chloracidobacterium sp.
CAAGTCAGCAGCATACTGCGGTTGCGACCAACCTAGTCGCAATAAGAAATTGACAAACGGCAACGAGAGAAACCCTGAATCGCGATACGTCGTCATCGAAACAACCTCGCCATGCTTACGTTTCGAGAGCTTTCCTTTATTTGGCGCGAGTATTAGCGGAAGATGCGCGAAAATCGGAGGGCCTACGCCCAGCGCCTCATAAATCAATATTTGTTTGTGAGCATTCGTCAGATGATCCTGTCCGCGGATGACGTGTGTTATTTGCATCTCGATGTCGTCGCAGACGACCGCGAGATTGTAAAGCGGATGGCCGTCGGAGCGGAGCAGGACGAGGTCTTCGGTCTCGGCGTAGTCGCGTTCCTGCAGGCCGTAAACGGCATCTTCGAACGAGGTTTTTCCAGTCTCGGCAACTTTCAGCCTGATCGCAAATGGCTCACCCGCCGCCGCACGTGCATCGCTTTCCTCTTTCGACAGATCGCGATACGGGTTATCCCGCATGTTCTTTTCGCCTTGTGCGGCACGTGCTCGTTCTTTGATGGCATTTTTTACGTTTGCATCGGAAGGAGCTTCTCTTGGCGTAAAATCGCGATATGCTTTGCCCTCATCGAGCAGCTTTTTAGCCGTCGCGCGGTGTTTATCGGCGTTGTCGGACTGGAAAACAATGTCTTCATCGTGGTCGAGTTCGAGCCATTTCAAACCATCGAGGATCGAGCAGGTCGATTCCTCGGTCGAGCGGGCGAGGTCGGTGTCTTCGATGCGAAGCAGAAATTTGCTATCAGCGTCGCCAAAAAGTTTTGCATGGCGCGCGTAAAGATAATTGAATAAAGCGGTCCTCGCGGAACCGATATGCAGGTAGCCGGTAGGGCTGGGGGCGAATCTAACTCTTACAGTCATAAGTGACTAGTTTCGCCCGAAACCGTCCGGAACGCAATTTGGCCTCACGAAGCCGCAGCCGGCAACAACTCCTTTCGACGCAAAAGGCCGGCGCTGATCAGGGTTACGACTATCCCGACCGGCAGGATCTCCATCAACGTCATTCCAAAGCGAACGAAGAAATTCTTGTACTGCTCGGCAAATTGGTCCATCTGTTTTTGCGTCTCGGCGATCTCGGCGTTAGACGAGCCCTTCACCCTCATCTGTTCTATGTACTGAGCAGTATACTGTTGCATAAATTCCGAGCCGCTGGTGCGATAATACGCTTCCCAACTTATGCCATAGCACACCGCTGAGATCAGGCTAATGAGAATGCCCACCTGCAGGCCTTTTACGAATGTGATCCTGCCACCGTTATTGTCGCGATACGATTTGATCCCGAAAAAAACGAGGGAAAGCGCGATGATCATCGTTGCGTAACCCCAGACCAAGCCATGCGCCGTGACACCGGCCTTCATCATCGCGAGCATCAGCCACATCAATGCCGAGACGATAACGCCTGAGATCAAACCGAATGTTAATACAATTTTTTTCATATTTTTCCTCCGTAGATTTTGGACAAATATACGGCTTTTTTCCCGGCGGCACATCAGCCAAAAGTATGAATTTGCCAAAAATGGCGAAAATCAGCCAAAAGGACTATTGGATAATGTGCAATTCCTTGGCCCGGCTGATCGCTTGAGTGCGGCGACTCGCATCGAGTTTTGCAAAAAGATTGGCGACGTGGGTTTTGATCGTACTGGTAGAGACGAAGAGTTTGTCGGCGATCTCCTGATTTGAGTGACCGCTCGAGATCAGTTCGAGAACCTCATATTCACGCTTGGTGATACCTAGTTTTTGTAAATTAGCCTCATCGATCTCGAACGCTGTCGAGATTTCAATGACCCTTCGGCGAGTCAGCCGCAGCCCGGCCCAAATGCCCAACGCCGTGAACAGCAGTGCAACCAGGCCGATGTAAAACTCAAGCGGGATATCGCGAATGAGATATTTATATTCGACCAGCTTGAGCAGTCCGACGAGGGCCGCCATCGCAAAGCCGTAGATAATTATGGTCTTTCGCATAGGTCTAAAAACACGAAAGGCTATCAAATCTTGCGACTGATAGCTTTTACGAGATCGAAAATTTGAAATTTCGAATTTGTAATTTCAAATGGCGGAGACGACAGGATTCGAACCTGTGGTAGTTTTTAAGACTACAACGATTTAGCAAACCGCCGCTTTCAGCCGCTCAGCCACGTCTCCACTATCGCCGAAGCGAAGTCTCAAT
>JAYVER010000094.1:0-2200 GCA_043748725.1 Chloracidobacterium sp.
CGAGTCCCGAGCAGCTCCGCGATGAAAATATAACGACTGCAAGCGACGTATATTCGCTGGGCGTAATTTTGTACGAGCTTTTGACCGAGCATCGTCCGCATGATCTCAAACAAAAATCGCTGCCCGAAATTTTGCGGATAATCAGCCAGGAAAATCCGACAAAGCCATCGCGGCATGTTTCGACTCTGGACGGCGATCTCGATACGATCAGCGGCAAGGCGCTGGCGAAAGACGTGGCCGAGCGTTATCAAACGGTTGACGAATTGAGCACTGATATTTCGCGTTATTTGAGCAATCTGCCGATTCTCGCTCGTCAGCCGTCCACGATATATCAACTACGTAAATATGTCACCCGCCATAAAATAGGCGTTTCGACTGCCGCTTTAATCTTGATACTACTGGTTGGCTGGCTCGCGACCACGATTTTGCAGAGAAACGCGGCCCGGCGGCAGGCCATGCAAAATCTTGAGCTGGCGTATTCGGCAGATATGAATTCAGCGGCCATTGCATGGAAAAACGCCAATCTGACGCGGCTTCGTGATCTGCTGGATAGGTACACGCCGAAAAGCTCAGATGACGCTGATCTGCGTGGTTTTGAATGGCGTCTTTTGGATAATTTGATCCATCCGAAAGGTAAAGTCTTAACGATCAAACATGAAAAAGAAGTGTGGAGAACCGCCTTTTCACCTGATGGAGCAAAGTTTGCTACCGGCTGTGCAGATGGATTTGCAAGAATCTATGAAACATCGACCGGAAAACTGCTGGCGACGACACAGATCGAGGAAAAAAATATTTGGCGGGTAAAGTTTTCGCCTGATGGCAAGTTTATCGGCACGGCTTCGGGCGATACCGCCTCGTCCACCGCTCGAATCTGGAATGCCGAAACGGGAGCTGAGGTTTTCTCGCTCGTCGGGCATACCGATCGTGTGCGGGCGATCGATTTTTCCTCCGATGGCAAGTTTGTCGCAACCGGCAGCCGTGACGGCACCGTCAAAATCTGGGATCTTGCCGACGGTAAATTGCTAAAAAGTATCAACATTACGGGTAGCGCGACGACGTTTGAAACCCACGATCTGTCGTTTTCGCCTGATGGTAAAAATCTTGTCGTTGTGAATTACGCCCTGCTCGTATTTGATGTCGCAAATGGCAAAGAGCTTTTAAAGATAGAGGCGGCTGAGGGCACATTCGCAGCGGCGGTCGCACCCGACGGCAAAGCCATATGTGTGGGGCGCAAAAACGGAGATTTGGTTTTGTATGCCGCCGCCACCGGCAAAATATTGTGGCAGACGCCCGCCCACCAATCACAGATCAATGACGTTAGATTTTCCTCCGACGGTAAGACGATAGCAACTGCCAGCAGCGACCGGACAGTTAAATTCTTCCAGGCGGAAACCGCTGCGGAGATTAAAACCTTGAAAGGGCATTTGAGCGACGTGTGGTCGGTTTCGTTTTCACCGGGCAGTGATTTTATCGTGACATCTGGTACCGATTTTCAAACGAATTTATGGCGGCAGAGCGAGATTTTACAGCAAGACACGATTTCGTATTCCTCGACTATGGCCTCCGAGGCCCAGGCCATTTCACCGGACGGGAAAATACTTGCCCTAAATGCAGCCGGAAGCCCCAACGCAATATCACTCTGGAATGTGGCGACGAAGCAATTGCTTTTTGTGGTTTCGACAAATATATCTCAGGTTGATTCGATAGCTTTTGCGCCAACCGGAAAGATACTCGCAATCGGTGGCAGAAACGGCGACGTGGCCTTGATCGACGCTGAGAGCGACACAGAGATCAGACATTTTCAACCGCACAAAAAACGCATCGGGCAAATTGCCTTTTCGCCCGATGGCGAAACGTTTTTGACGGCCGGCAGCGACAATACGGCAAGCCTATGGCGGACCTCAGATTTGACCGAACTTCACAGCTTCGCACACACAAACGGCATCAGTGTCGTCGGATTTACAGATGGCGGCAGAGCAATATTTGTTGGCAGTCTGGATTATACGACCGATCTATGGAACGCGCAAAACTTTGAGAGAATTGCCGAGATCACAGGTCACACGCAGCCGATCTTGTCGTTTGCCGATGGGCCGTCCGGCGAAATATTTGCGACCGGCGGAGCGGATGGTTTGATAAAGACATGGAACTCAAAAACAGGCTCTCTCCTCCACCCCCTGACCGGAAACGCCGGTCACGTCGC
>JAYVER010000095.1:0-5918 GCA_043748725.1 Chloracidobacterium sp.
CACGGGACACGTGAGACACGTGGGACATATGGGACAGCTCGAAAAAATGGAGAATGGAACATGGAAAGTGGAAAATGAAAAGCTGTGAAAAAAGAACTGGAATACTTGGACAGTCTGAAATTGAAACCGGCGAGTGGCGGTCTATTTGACTTTGACCAAAATCTCTTTCTTTCCGCACGGCAGCTCAAATTTGATCTGATAGATGCCGGTTTTCGGGCTGATCGATCTGATGACGAAAATCGCCCGGGCGGTTATTCCTTCGATTGACTCGCGGCGGACGGTGACATTCTTTGGGCTGCTCGATGTGGCGGTAAGCCCTTCGAGTTCGCCTTCGCCATCGAGTCCGACGATAACGGCCAGACCACCCCCGCCATTTTTAAGCGAGAGATTTTCTTCGCTCGCCGTTATCGTACAGGGCTTTATTTCCGTCGTTGTCTCCGGTTTTGCGTCAGCGAAACGCGGCCTGGATTCACCGGTGTTCACAGCCGTTTCGTTTTTCTTTTCCACCGCCGGTGCGGATTTGGGGTCCGACGATGGTTTTGTCTCAGTCGTAGTGGACGGTGGCTCGGATTTTAGGCCTGGTTCTTTTGTCTCGGCTTTACCGGTTTCGGGCTGAGGAATAGTTATTATGACGGGTGGAAAAAGCTCCTTCGCTACACGGCCCGGTTTATTCACCGAAACTGATTCGTTTGGCTTTTGGCCATTGGTTTTAGAAACATCGGGAACAAGGTTCGCAATCGGATTAGGTGGAATTTGCTTTATAGTGATCGTCTTTTCTTCGGGCGTTACATTGGGGCTCGGATCGGGTTTTGGAGCGTCGATCTTAACCTCGGGCGTCGCGGTTGGCAGTTGCGCGGTCTTCGTTTCAGATAAAGGTTCAATCTTTACGTCGGGTGTGGGCTTAGGTTCAGTTTTTAGAGCTACAATTTCGGCTGGCGGCGGCTCGGTTTTTGTAATCTCATTCTTAACCTCGGGCGTTTCCGGCTTTACCTCCGGCCTGGGCGTCGGCTCGGCCTTCTGAGGTGTGGGTTCGGGCAGTATGGGCTCGGGTTTCGGCGGGTCATTTTTCACTTCAGGCGTCGCGGTTGCGGTTGGTTCAGGCGTCGTTGTTGTCGGAGTTTCAACTTTCACTTCCGGCTTAGGTTGCGGCTCGACCTTTTGAGCCACCAGTTCCGGCGGTACGGTATCGGTCTTTGGCGGGTCATTTTTTACCTCAGGCGTGGCGGCTGCCTCAGGTTCTTTTCTGGTCGCGACCGGCGTTTCGACCTTTGCTTCCGGTGCCACATTCGGTTCGGTCTTTTGAGCTGCGGGTTCGACCGCGACCGTCGAAGCCGGTTTTGTACCGATCCTGGCTTCCAGGCCGTCCTTATTGCCGTTCAGGCGTTTGTAAAGTGATTCGATGACGCCGTAGCGAACGCCGTCGGGAGCACCGCTCTTATAACATTTGACGTAGGCGTCAAGCGCCTCGGCTCCCTTCCCCGAAATTGCCAACGCCGATCCGAGCCGCCACATGCTCGAACGCCACCAAGCGCTGTCCACGGGCAGCACGCTGACCGCCCGCTTTAGCCGGACGACGGACTCGGTCGGATTGTCCATTTCATACAAGGCCCAACCGCTTATTTCCTCGATCCGGCCGCGAAGGATCGCCGAAAGCGTAAATCGGGACACATTGGGCACGGTCACATATTCGCCGCGGGCTGCCGCAATCGAGCGGCTTTCGTATAGTTCGCTCGCCAACACGGCTGACGCGGCGTTTGGGATATCCAGACCCGGTTCGACATTTGGAAGCGTGGCTTTTGCAAGTTCGACGACCTTTGGCAACGCGATCTTTTTGTCCAGCAGCTGAGTCGCGGCGAATATCTGCCGGTGAACCTTCATCTTGTCATCGCCACGGGCAAAAGCGTCGGCCGCTTTGGCAGCCGTGTCGGCGTTTGGTGTCGCCGAGTCGAGCTCCTGCTTTAACTCAAGCAAAGCTGCAAGCCGGGCCGCATTTTCCGGATCATCGGCAGCCGTCGGTGCGAATATGCTCGCCCGGCGTTCGGCCCCGATAAGCTCGGTAAAATTCTTCGAGTCCGCCGGCACGCGACCGCCGAGATTTGCATGCACCACGCCGTCTTTTACCGAAAAACTCTTTGTTAATTCCTCAGCCGCATCGCGATAAAATCCGGCGGCGAGCCTTGCGGAAGCGATCTCATATTCGAGCGTCGGAAAATTACCGTACGCCCTCGCCGCGAGCAAGACTTTTTCTGCCTCGATAGGTTTTTTCTGGACAGTCAAACCACGGGCCAGGGCGATGTGCGACCATATAAATCGCGGGTCGACCGCTATTGATTTTTGGGCGAATTCGACCGCTTTTTCGCTCTCATTGTGTGCCGCGTACCAGTAGGCCACGCCCGCGAGCAGTATAACGTTGCCCGGATTTGCTTCCAGCGATTTTGCCAGTTCGGTTTCGGCATCGGAGCGTTTTCCCGCGTCGAACAGCGCGAGGATCAGACCCGTTTCTGCCGGCAAGTTTACTGCATCTTTATCAAGAATTTCGCGGTACAGCGTGACAGCCTCGTCGGGCTTGGCCAACGAGCGTTTCATCTCGGCCAGCCCGCGTCTCGCCGCGAGCGATTCAGGTTCAAGCTCGAGAGCTTTGGCGTAAGCTGCGGCTGATTCGTCCAATTGAAAATCGATCCGGTCGGCAAGCCCCAGCGTTTGATAGGCCGCTGACGAATTCGGCTCAAGCACGATCGCCTTTTCAGCGACAAGTTTCGCCTCAGCGCCGTTTTCGACGCTCATATAAAACGCCGCGATACTCAGTAATCGACCGGCATTCTGCTCCGATTTTTCTTCGAGGGCTTTTGCTATCTCAAACGCAGAGGCGCGTTCCCCGCGAAAGTATAAATTGGCCGGAAATTTTGAGAGCGATTCCGTAAATAGCTGATCAGACATTGGTTTAGGAGCATCGGTCACAGCCGCTTTGAACAAAGCAATGGCCCCGTCGATGTCACCGGCGACGATCTTTTCGTTTCCCATCTCGCCACGGGTTGCCGCGATCAACTCGAGTGCATCATTACGCTTTGCGGACTTCGGAAATGTTTCGTTAAATTTCTGAAGAGCGGTGACACGGGCCGGCTGATCAGCAATGGCTGAAGCTTTTTCCCACTCCGCTTTTTCATCCGGTTTTTTTTGTGTTGTCGCGACGGTTTTCGGTTTTGGCTTGGCCGCAGCCGGGGACTTGGCAGTTGTTTTCGACGAAGCCGTCTTCTTCGGCTTCGCCGTCTGTGCAAACATCGGCAAAAAAGCCAGCCCCAATAGTGTTACTAATGTAAAAAATCTCATAAAAACACGTCGCTGTTCTCCAAATAATATCACGAAATTGCCTTTTCACCCTGTCAGCCGTATCCTCGCGTTATGACCGAACTCGACCAGGTATGGTCACAAATGCTCAACCAAGCCGCTGCCAACGCCGGTGACAAGGGTCGCCGCCATGTTGCCGAATACCTCTCTCTTAAAGCGTCGAACGACGCCATTCGAGCGGCCGGCGTCGGCTGGCTCTTCGATACGGTGATCGAGATCGCCGGGCCCGAGATCGGCGATAATTTTGGCGTAACGATCGAACGCGAGGAACCGCACAGCTTTATGCGGGGCAGCTCGAACATGGTCGGCTCTCTGCTCCGTATCCGTAAAGGTGTGAGATGTCTGACGGTCGAGGCGGGTTGGGCGCGAACTCCGTCGGACGGCATTATGCAAAAAGGAGCACTCGTCTATGGAAGGATCACGCATTTTGGTATGCCAAAATCGGGCGCCGAGATTCGCCTCGTCCACGCCGAAACGCTCCCCGCATGGCTTGACGGAACTGACGTTGTGGTTGACAGCGGTGAGCTTCGCCGGCATTTTGAGGTGTTTCTTGGCTCTTAATTCCGCAAATTCGGCATTTTGTCTTACGGCCAACATAAGGTAAAATAAAAAGTTGACTTGATAAACGGGAGACAACCATAAGTGATAGCCGACCTTGATAAATTGATAGAGTTACAGCAGACTGATACCAACATCCGCAGGTTAAAAACCTCGTTGGAGACCGCAGAAGCCAGGCGTGCCGAGATCGAACAAGAGTTTGAACAGCACGCCTTTTCTATACGCGAAATACAGACCCGCCGCGACAATCTGAATGCAAAACGGGCCGATCTTGAGCGACAGATAGCCGAAAACAAAACCTATCTCGAACGTGCCGACCGCAATCTGAAGCATTCGCAAAACCAAAAAGAATACGAAACCGCAATGCGCGAGACCGACGCTTTGCAAAAGCAGATCTCGGCCTTTGAAACGCAGATCGTCGAGATCATGGAAGAACTCGAAGGCGTGGAAAAAGAACTCGAGGAACGCGCCGAAGAGATCAGTACCCTGGATACCAAGCGAGACGTCGCCCTCAAGGAATTTGACGACGTTATGGTGAAAGGCAAGACCGAATTTGATAAGGAGACCAGGCATCGTGCAACCGCGTTCGCGACCTTGCCCGCACGGCTTGCGTCGATCTACGACCGCCTCGCCCAGCGCAGCCGCGACGGCATCGCGGTGGCCGAGGTCGTCAACGGCTCGTGCAGCGCCTGCTACGTCCTGCTCCGCCCGCAGATCCAAGTCAACGTCAAAAAAGGCGACGAGATCATCACCTGCGAAAACTGCACGCGGATACTCTACATCCGCTCACGCGAAGCCGAAGCATCGGCATCATAAAGCTCCCCTCCTTACAAAGGAGGGGTGGCCGCTTCGGCCGGGGTGGTTCTTTCTTGTTTTTCGGTGATTATCGGGAGCGATAGTGACTGGGTTTTCTAAACTCTTCTCCAGGCAACGGAGGAGAGTTTTCTTGTGTGAACAACAAACTAGCGGTATATTGTCACATATGCTTAAAGGATATTTTGCTCGAACTAACATCGGCTTCTTTGTTTTCGGCTTAGCGATAGCATTCGTTTCACATTCATTTGCGAGTGACAAAGCCAGCGAGATTACCCGCTGGGAGCAGCAGGCGAGCAACGTCCAGATAGTCCGCGACGATTGGGGTATTGCGCACGTTACAGGCAAAACAGACGCCGACGCGGTTTTCGGTGCGATCTATGCACAAGCCGAGGACGATTTTAACCGCGTCGAGACCAATTATCTCAATTCGCTTGGCCGCCTCGCCGAAGCCGAGGGCGAAAAGGCGATCTGGAGCGATCTGCGCCAGAAAATGTTTATCGACCCGGTCGTGTTAAAGGCCGATTACTCCGCTTCTCCGGCGTGGCTGCAAAAGCTCATGACGGCCTGGGCCGACGGCCTCAACTTTTACCTAGCAAAACACACCGAAACGAAACCGCGTGTCATCACGCATTTTGAACCGTGGATGGCGCTCAGCTTTACCGAGGGCAGCATCGGCGGCGATATCGAGACGATCAACCTCGAGCGGCTACGGGCTTTTTACGATAAGGGAAGTAAAGCGACCGTCGTTGCAAAGGTTGTGGCAAACAATGACGACTATAATCTGCCGAAAGAACCTTCCGGGTCGAACGGCATGGCCATCGCTCCGTCAAATACTCGCGACCACCACGCCTTACTGCTGATTAACCCGCACACGTCGTTCTTTTTCCGCTCCGAGCTGCAGATGACGAGCAGCGAGGGACTCAACGCCTACGGAGCCTCGACCTGGGGTCAATTCTTCATTTATCAGGGCTTTAACGAGCATTGCGGCTGGATGCACACATCGAGCGCCGTCGATGCGATCGACGAATTTCTCGAAACCGTGACGAAAAAAGGTGACGGTTACGTTTACAAACACGGCAGCGACTCGCGAGAGGTGACGGCCAGCGTGATCAAAGTGCCATATAAAACTAACAAAGGCGTGGTCGAGCGGACATTCACCGTTTACCGCACACATCACGGCCCTGTGATCAGGAAAGATG
>JAYVER010000096.1:0-2196 GCA_043748725.1 Chloracidobacterium sp.
CCGCCGTGGGTCGCTATCGGCGCGATTCCCGGCCAATGGCATTTTTCAATTTTTCCAAGTGGCAAAAATAGGTTTTCCAACAGCACATTTCGCATTTCCAAGCGACATTTGGGCAGTTCCAAACGACGCCGGGCCGTTTTTTGAGCTACGGATTCGTCGAAATATCGCGTAGGAGTCCCGAAAATGCTGATGATCAGATGTCCTGTCTTGTAACAGTTTCGATCTCCATAACAAGATCAGCACCGTATGCCTTAGCAGGCGTCTGGTAGCCGGGTGCGAAATTTCCGGCGAGGATTTTTTGAGCGATATTTAGTGCGGCGATGGCGGTGATAGTGTAGCCTTCGGGGCCTTGCAGTCGAGATTCAACGTGGTTGCCCTCTCCATCTGAGGCTTCGCCCCAGAGCAGGGTTTTGCCTTTTGCACGTTCTGCATCCGACGGGCCACCGGCTGGAATTTTCTTTTGGAGATAGCTTTGAAATGGCCCGGTCGCGAGCAGCCAGCCGAGGTAGCGGCTCATTTTCATCATTTTTAGATTCGATGGCGGAACGACGGTAAAGACCTCGATATTCGGTATCCCGGTCGAGTAAAACGCGGTCGAGACGTCGCCCCATGGGATCGTCACGGCTTGTTTATTCACCCGGTCGCTACCGCTCGCGGTTCTGACTTCGCCAAAGTCAATTTCTCGCGTCTTCCATGCCGCTTTTACACCGGTGATCTTGCCGTCTCTACGGATTGCTCCGCCTTTGCCGATGTTCATGGTCATCGTCGCCGCCGTACCGTGCGAGAGGCGGCCCATTCCGTAAAATGCCAGGGATAAATGGGTTGCTGTCGGCAAACGGTCTTTGAGATGTTTAGCAAGACAATCACTGGGCACAACGTCAAACCCGACACCCGGCATTATCATAACGCCTGCGTCCGCCGCCTTTTTGTCGAACGCCGCACAGGTCTCGAACACACTGATTTCGCCAGTGATGTCGGTGTAATGTTTTTTGTTTCGCAGACACGCCTCGACCATCGGCCGCGAAGTGATCGAAAACGGCCCGGCGCAGTGCAGCACCATTTCGACCTCCTGTAGCGCCGCGTCGAGTTTGGCGGTGTCATCCAGCGAAAACGCACGATGCTCGAAACCGTATTTCGCGGCGAGGTCGGCAATCTTAGTCTCATTTCGCCCGGCGAGTATTGGCTTCAAGCCGCGTTCCGCTGCCATCCGAGTGATCAATTCGCCGGTGTAACCGTTTGCTCCGTAAATTAGAAATGTTTTAGGCATTGATTTGTTAAGAAAACTCTTCGGAATAACTGAAAACTGAAAAGTGAAAACTAAAAAGTTAAGAAATCTTTCAATTAGCAGCTATCAGTTATAACCTAACAGTTATTTCGAAGGAAATCTGTTTACATTAAGTCGAATAACTTTAATTCCGATTCCTGTGTTTCCTTCAATTTTTGTAAAAACTCAATTCGGTCGATCTCTTTCGCGCCCAGCAATTTCATATGCGGTGTCATAACCTGCGCGTCTAACCAGGTCGAACCGAATGATTTGAGATGTTCTATTAGGAAAAGAAGCGCCAGTTTTGAAGCGTTTGGAACTGTGTAAAACATGCTTTCGCCGCAGAAAACTCCGCCGGCGTCTACGCCGTAAAGACCGCCGACAAGGTTGCCTTCACTGTCCCAGGTTTCGATGCTGTGGGACATTCCGGCTTTGTGCAGGTCGCAGTATGCGTGTATGAATTCGTCCGTTATCCACGTCCCGGGCTGATCCGGCCGCCGCATTTTCGAACACGCCTTGATCACGGTGGCGAAATCTTTGTCGATCGTGAATGTAAAACGACCAGACCTTCTTTCTTTTTCGAGGCTGCGCGGGATATGCAGATCGGAGAATTCGATGATCGCTCTTGGCTCTGGGCAGTGCCACGGCAGTGGGATACCGGGCGTGTACCACGGAAAAATTCCCGCACGGTAAGCGTTTCGCAGATTCTCTACCGACAATTCGCCGCCGAAATGCACAATGCCGTCCGCCGGGTAGAGGTAATTGCCCACGCGGATCCATTCGGCATATTCAAACGTGCGTGGATCGCGAAACTCGATAAGGGACATATTGAGAAATGCAAAATGTAGAATGCAAAATGCAAAATTAAAAGCCGAAGAATAGAGTAAAGCATTTTGTTTTCATTGTGCATTTTGCATTTGATATTTTGCATT
>JAYVER010000097.1:0-2172 GCA_043748725.1 Chloracidobacterium sp.
TGCAACGCGCGCTTTGAGATCGCCGTCAGCCAGCTTTTGCGTGGCCTCGCGCAGTTTTCTAATTGGGGTCGTCAAATACAACGCCAACAGATAACATAAGACGACGGCGGTCAAAAGCAGGCCGACGAGCCGCCAATAAGCTAGCGTTGACCCCCAAAAGAGCGAGGACGACGGCTGTCTTTCCCACTGCAGCACCAGTACAAACCTGCGCCCGTCGGGAAACACAACCGGAGCTGCTCCGACCGAGCGGTCCTCGGCGGAAAAATCGGTTTCCGCTGCGCCGCTCGAAAAAGTACGGCTGATCAGATCGGTCGAATCTGTAACCGCCTCAGCGTCACCAAACCACAACTTTCCATCGGTGTCGACAAGATCGACCTCCCGCGGCGGTTCAAGATCACGCAAACGCGAGAGATAAGTTCGAAGACCGGCTTCGCCCTCGGCTCCCACGATCTGGGTCGCCGTGCCGCTGTAAATGATCATCTGATTTCGCGTCGACCGCTGAAATCGGCTAAACATCGGATCGGTTTGAAACGTCCGCGTGACGAAAATTATGACAACGACCACCAGGGCAATGGCGGCGAGAAACCATAGAAATATCTTAATAAACAGCTTCATACTAACGTGTAAATATAACCAACCGAGCGGATCGTCTTGATCCGTTCGCTGCCGTCAGGCCGCGAGCCGAGCTTCTTACGCAAATTACTGATATGCATATCGAGGCTGCGGTCGTATGGCGACAGCTTACGTTCGAGGACCCGCTCGCTCAAATCTTCTTTCTTGACTATCTTGCCAGCTTCGCGCAAGAGTTCTCTCAACAGCTCAAACTCAACCGACGTCAAATTGAGGTCATTGCCATCGACCGTAGCCGTTCGTGCCGATGCGACGACCTCGACGCCGTCAACGGTGATCTTGTCGTCCGCATCTGCGTCATCGGATTCCGATACGGCGCGCCGCAGGATCGCCCGCAGCCGAGCCGCAAGCTCACGCGGATTAAAAGGCTTTGGCAAATAGTCATCCGCCCCGATCTCGAGGCCAACAATGCGCTCCATATCATCGCCGCGAGCAGTCAGCATGATCACTGGCAATGCCGACTCAGCCCGTAAACTGCGTAACACATCGAATCCATTCATCTTTGGCAGCATCACGTCGAGGATCGCCATATCGTATTCACCGGACAACGCTCGGTTCAATCCCGTTTCGCCGTCGTTGACCGATTCGACGTCAAAACCCTCAACGGCCAGATATTCCGACACAAGCTCGCACAGCTCTTCGTCGTCATCGATGATGAGGATCTTGTTCATACCAATTGCATTCTACGTCAAAAATTCCCCGCGTGCGTACCCATTACAATTCTTTACAGAAACTAACATTTCCAATACATTCGCGGCACATGCGATTTCGTCTTACTTTGCGAGGACCGGAAACGTCCGTCAATATTTGGAATCATAAGTAAGGAGTTAATCATGAAAAAGATAATTTTTGGAATTTTGGTATTGGTGGTTTTTGCGGTGGGAGCGATCTTTGTCGCAGGCCAAAAAGCCGGGCATAAGAATGGACCGGGATTTGAGTGGCCGGGGCGAGGCCACATGATGGGCTTGGCTCTGCGTGGGCTCGATCTGACTGACGACCAGAAAGCAAAGGTCAAGGAGATCATGGAAGCGAGCCGCACAAATGTCGAGCCGCTGATGCAGCAGATGCGTGACAATCATGCAAAAATCGCGGACTTAAGCAAGGACGGTACATTTGACCAGGCCAGGGTCGAGACTATTGCCGCCGACCAGGGCGGCGTCATGGCAAAACTGATCGTCGAACGGGAAAAGGCCAAGGCACAGGTCTTTGCGCTGTTAACCGATGCTCAAAAGGCAAATGCAGCGGAAATGCGGCAGAAGTTTGATGAACGCATGAAAGATCACAAGGGGTTCGACGGAAAACGCGGCGGCGCGGAGTTCTAAAAACTGCACTTGAACGCAGATGTGACGGACGAAACGGTGGAAGCGGATAAAAAGCCACGAATGCACGAATAAAATAATAGAGTCCTTTGAATAACCGGAATCTTTTCACGGTTTGGAAGGACTCGCGATTTTTTTGAAAAGTTGGGGGTTATTTGTTTGAGACTTTGGTGATTTCGGGTTCATTTTGTTCATTATTTTAGTCGTGATTCGCGTTTTCAGG
>JAYVER010000098.1:0-15031 GCA_043748725.1 Chloracidobacterium sp.
CTTTTGTAGATCGCGGCGTTAGAAAAAGGCCGATCAAATACAGAGCCAGCATAAAAAATTGAATATAGCCCGTACCAGCGGCGTATCGAGGCAGATCGAGCAGCCAGGTAAATGCCTCTTTCGCCGGATTGTCAAAGATGCGCTGCAGCAGGCTCGCGTCCCCCGTCGATGTTAGATTTGCCAGCACCAGATATTTAACAACGAACGCCATTCCGAAAAGAGCACCGAGGCTTCGAAGAAGTTTTTTGGTGTCAAAGTCGGCGAAAAGGTTGTTCCACAGCGTCCAGAAAAAGCAAAATCCGACCACCCAAAACGGCAGGCCTTTTTCCGGCAGCAGCGAATTAAAAAGCTGCGTCGAGGCCGTAAAGATCGTCAGCAGTAGAGCCGCGTTCGCAATGTTTTGCACAGTTGTGAGTCTCTCCGAAAACCAACTATCCAAAAGCATTAAACCCGACCGGAAAAACAAAATAAGCAGCACCGAAGCGAAAACAAGACACACGAGCGGCGGTTTGAGAAAAATTAACGCATTGTCCGCCGCTCCGAGCCGCAGACCCCCGAGCAGCGTCGCGGTTAGAAATATCTCCGGCAGGACGATGTAGTTCAGGAAAGCTCTTTGATCTTTGATCTTTGGGCTTGGATCTTTAAGAACGAGCGAACTCTGGTCAATTACCAGCAGCGGATCATCTTCGAAATCCGCCACGGCAACATCATTTGTATTTTCGATAGATGTTTGGCTCATTTTCTCTCGCGTATGAGTTTCATCGGGTTAAAATCTGACGGCGTTATCTTTAGCCCTTCTTCCAGATCGTATTTTAGTTCGGATGGCGTTTTCATCACGAGAGTTTCGTCATTCGAGCGGAAATTCGGATCGAGGGCGATAACGCGATTGACGGCCTCGAGACCTGGTTTGAAAAGCGAGTCGTCATTTGAAAGCCTGCCCCAGCCCTGCCGATAAAAGCTGTAAGCAACATAGAACTGCGTGTTGGCGTCCCGCTTTTCCGGATCGGCACGATCAAAAGCGATCCGCGCCCCGATGAAATCGTCATTTTTGAAAAGCGTCAGACCACGCGTAAATTCGTCTTTGTTGATCTCGTAAGTTCCAAGTGCGACCTGGCTTTTGGTGGTCACCTCGGCCAGCGAACGCGGCTCTGTCCAATACAGAAATGCGATGAAGATAAATCCCGTAAAGACCAAAACAATCCCCAAAATATGGATATACTTTTCTTTCATTGGTATAATTACCCGATAATCAAGAATACACTTATCTCTGCTAATTTCACTATGAAAAAGATTGCTGTTTTTTTAGTTTTTGTCTCACTCTTTGCTGCCTCATCACGGATTATATTCGGGCAGGCGATTTCGGCTGATCTCGTTGTTACAAATGCAAATATCCACACAATGGATGCAAAACGCACCGTTGCGAAGTCTATAGCCGTGCTAAACGGCAAGATCATCGCTATTGGCTCGGACGCGGATACAAAAGCGTTGATAGGCCCCAAAACGAGGGTCATTGATGCAAAAGGAAAGCTTGTAATCCCCGGGTTTAATGATGCTCACGTGCATTTTATGGAAACGGGTGCACAGTTAGCGTCTGTCGATCTGCGAAGCGCGAAAACGCCGGAGGAATTTGTTCAACGGATAAAGGATTTTGCCGCGAAGCTGCCTAAGGGCCGATGGATACTCGGCGGGCAGTGGGACCATGAAAATTGGACTCCGAACAATCTGCCGACCGCCGCGATGATCGACGCCGCGACACCCGACAATCCGGTTTTCATAAATCGTCTCGACGGACACATGGCGCTCGCGAACAATCTGGCGATCAAGCTCGCCGGAGTGAACAAGGACACAAAAGACATTGCCGGCGGCCTGATAGTCCGCGACGGAGACGGCAATCCGGCCGGCGTATTTAAGGATGCAGCGATGTCTTATATCGAAAAGGCAATACCCGAACCTTCTTTCGAAGAGAAACTCGAAGCCGCTCAAGCCGCTACCGACCACGCAGCGTCCTTAGGCGTAACGAGTGTGCAGGACATGTCCGCCGGAACGGACATCGGCGTCTATCAGGAATTAATGCGGCAGGGCAAGCTTAAGACGCGTCTTTATGGCTGCTCGCCGCTGGCGGACTATAAACGGTGGAAAAACACAGGCATTCATTATGCGTTTGGCAACGCAATGCTGCGTGTCGGCTGCCTCAAGGGTTTTGCCGACGGCAGTCTGGGTTCGACGACCGCCTGGTTTTTCGATCCCTATCTTGATGATCCGAAAACGTCTGGTCTGCCGCGTTCACCAGTGTCAGACGGATCGATGAAGCAAAACATCGTCGAGGCAGACAAAGCCGGACTCCAGGTCTATATTCACGCTATTGGCGACCGTGCGAACGCGACGATCCTTGATTTTTATGAAAATGCTGCAAAGGTGAACGGCCCGCGTGACCGCCGGTTTCGCATCGAACACGCACAGCATTTGCGACAGCAGGATATTCCAAGATTTGGCCAACTGAAGGTCGTTGCGTCAATGCAGCCCCTTCATATTATTGATGATGGCAGATGGGCATGGAAACGCCTGGATGAAAAGCGTCTCAAGGGCACGTATGCGTTTCGCACGCTGCTGGATTCGGGTGCAGTACTGGCATTGGGTTCCGATTCGCCGGTGGCGTCAATGGATGCTCTTTGGGGAATCTACGCTGCCGTCACGCGTCGAACGCTCGACGACAAAAACCCAAACGGCTGGATACCGGAGCAAAAGATCACCGTCGATGAGGCCGTTCGCGGTTTCACATACGGTTCGGCCTACGCCGAATTTCAGGAAAATGTAAAAGGCACGCTCGAAGTCGGCAAACTGGCGGATTTTATCGTCGTATCCGACGATCTATTCAAAATCGATCCGGTTATGATCGGTAAGGTTAAGGTGTTGACGACGGTGATGGATGGGAAAGTAGTTTATGAAGCTAGGTGATGGAGGCAGATGTTACACATAAAAAGACCCGGTTTTTAGGCCGGGTCTTTTGCTTTTTGCCAAGCTCGCTAAAGATCCCTAAAACTTCAACCTGACTGAAAGCTGCAATTGTCTCGGGTCACCAACGCCCTGTCGCAAATACCCATCGAAGTTAAAGAGGCTTGGTGCGTTGAGCGAGCTTTGATTGCCCGGAAGAGAGGACGAGTTGATATTGTTTTTGGAGTTGAACGTATTGAACAATTCAACTTGCGGGATCAACTCAACTTTCTCACCGAATTTAAACGCACGAGCAAGCCGCCAATCGAACGAGAAAAACTTATTATCCTTGCGCAGGGTATTGCGATTTGTCGCGGTTTGTGGGGAAGGCGTGGCCGGCTGTGCCGAACGCGCTTGAAAACGCGGAGTGAACTGTAGTTTCCAGGGCAGTTCAAAATAAGCGAAGAAGTTAAACTTATGTCGAATGTCTCTGTCGGATAATGCGTAATCAAGCGACAGATTGTTTATGTTAAACGAACGATCTGTAAAAGGGTCGCGTTCGTTTGAATCATCGTCCTTATCTTTCGACAAGACATAGTTCGCCTCAAGTTGATAATGTTGGCTGAATCGTTTTCTCACCCCGACCGTAAAACCATTGTAGAGCGACTTGCCAACAGCACTCGTTACGAAAACATCGCCCAGCGTCGGAAATAAACCGGTACGGGCGTAGTTCAGGAAACGAGTCAAGTGGACACCCTGGGCGTGCGTGAAATCAAAATACAAAGCCAGATTGTCGGCAATCTGCTGTTCAAACTGTACGTTGGTTGTATAGATACGCGGATTAGCATAATCCTTGCTGAATACGCGCACGCTGGCTCCAAACGGAATCCCACCGCCCGGTGCGATAGGTTGGATGTTGGGCCACGTCGGCGGCTGCGCTGCCGCGCCAAAGCAGGTAAACGCGAAGCTGGAGTTACAGAAAATACCATACTGCTGAGCGCCGTTGTCAGTGATCGACCCCACCTGTGACAGCATGTTTTGCCGTCCGTAAAAGATGCCATAACTGGCTCGCATGACAGACTTGCTATTTTTGGAAATGTCCCAGGCGAAACCTACGCGGGGCTGGAACTCCTTCTTGGGGCTGTGGAGCGTGCCGTCGGACGGAAAGCGTGGATTGCTAAGCAACGATCCATAAGCTGTCTGCGACGGAGGAATTACCGGCTTGGGAAAGATCTGGGCTTCCCAACGCAACCCGTAGTTAAAGGTGATGTTGGGTCTCACTTGCCATTTATCCTGCGCAAACAATGCGTAGTCTTGATTCGTAATTTTTGATGCGCCGGGAGGAGGAACACCCGCAATACCTGTAGATATCCCATTCTGCAAGTACAGGAGCAAAGGTCCGTTCACACTATTTCCTGCTGGGCATGGAGTCGGAGAAGTGACAAAGGTCACTACCCCGGTCCCGCTGACGCACTCCTGAGTTCGCGGTCCAAAACCACCTGCCGCTGCGGGCGACGCGTACCTCAGAAAGCCTGTCACGCTGTCGAAAATATATCGTCCCGTGAAGAACCCGCGAAAGACCTGATCGTTGAGCGTGTGCAGCCACTCACCGCCGACTTTGACATTGTGACGACCTGAAATGATCGAAACACTGTCACGAACTTGTGTTCGCCATAAAAGCTCATCAACTTTAGGGTTCAAGAAAAAAGGATTACCGAAGCGAAATGTTGTTCCAAAACCCATGGCTGTATCGGCCGGCACATTTGAAGTAGTAGCGGCACGCGGACGAGCTTCACGCGAATATGTGAAGTGTGCTTCGTTCACTACGTTCGGGGAAAACGTACTGAAAAGATTGACGTTGGCAACATTTATCTTCGATGGCCCCTCAGTACCATTTGCCGACGTGCCATAGGTCGCAACGTCAAAAGTTTGATTCGTATTTCGCGAATGATCGAAATTGTATGACACGCCAAGATGGTTCTTCGGCGTCAAATTCCAATCGAGTTTTCCGAGAAACGCATAATTTCTGATCCCATGATCTACAGGTAATCCTTCATTTTGACTGCGTGTTGCCTGGATGAAAGTAAGCAGAGCTCGTCTCTGGCAATCGGGGCTGCTGTTGATCAACGCCTCGTTCGCCTGAACTGTCGGTGCCTGCAGCGAGCAGGGAGTTCCGATAGGTACGCTGAGGTTTGGCCGGGTAAGTTTTTCTCGGATTCCCTCTAACGCAAAGAAAAAGAAAGCCTTGTCGCGTTTGATCGGCCCGCCGACCGTTCCACCGAATTGCTTTCGATTAAAGTTGGTCAATGGTTTCCCATCAGATGTGTTTGACGACAAGGCTTTAAGGCGTTGGTAGTAAAATACGCTGCCATGCACATCGTTTGTTCCTGATTTTGAAATGACGTTAATTATTCCGCCGGCAGTTCTACCGTATTCGGCATTTGCACCTGTCGCGATCACTTGAAACTCCTGCACTGCGTCCAGCGTGATGTCAATTGCGGCACGCTGCCCGCCTGCTTGTTCGCCAAAAAAACCATTATTGTAATCGCCGCCGTCAAGACTGACATTGTTAAAAACACCGCGCTGGCCGGCAAAATTGATCTCATCGCCGTCCGGTCCTTGCGTGATGCTGACGCCCGGAGTCAATGTCAAAAGATCTTCAAATTTCCTGCCCAGGATCGGAGTATTACCAATTGAAGTTTCGTTAATGGTTGTGCTTGACTCGGTCTTAGCGGTATCGATGGTCGGCGTTGTGGTGACTGTCACCGCTCCGCTGACACCCGAGACTTTTAATCCAATATTCAACGACACCAATCTGCCAACTGTGAGATCAACATTCTCCTGGTTTAACTTTGCAAATCCCGTTTTTGTAACGGATACAACGTAACGTCCAGGAGGCATTGACAGAAGAGTAAAACGCCCATCGGAATCAGTTGTAAAGACGCGGGAAAAATTAGTTCCAACATTTTTTGCTTCAACTGTAGCTCCAGGGACGACCGCCCCTTGTTCATCTGATACTGTTCCTTGAATGGTTCCCGACGTGATGTCTTGAGCCAGAACGCTCATTGACCACATTGACAAAAGAACCACGCAAAATCCTATTCTTGACCACCACCCCTTTTGCTTCATATGTTGACAAATTAACATGATTATTCTCCTCTAATTGTTTTTGAAAACAAGACAAACATCCAATTCGCCCGAATCGCAAGGTCAGGTAAAGGTTAGGGCAAAAATGAACTGAAAATCCTTCGATGCTGACATTGAGTTTGAGTTTTCCGAATTGACAGCATCCAGGTACCTTTAGCCGCGAAAGTTACAATCTCCGAAAATCGATGTTACCAAAATGAAAAACAGGCGAATTATAATCTGTGTTGTCACGGTTTACAACCCAGGCGATGTTAAATCTTTTACAAGACTGTAGCTGCCACGAATGGCGGCATTTTGTTACGAGCAAACGCATGTCTGTGATAAGCTTTTGCAATACTCAAGCGGATTTTTTAGTCAAAAATCGAAGCAAAAGTAAATTCCATAGAATGAAGCCGTTTAATATTCGAAATATACCAATTGATCCGCCGCTCATCCTGTCGCCAATGGCGGGTGTAACCGACTACACCTTTCGCCGGCTGATCAAGCGGCGTGGCGGGGTTGGGTTGGTCGTTTCGGAGTTTATCTCGGTCGAGGGTTTGACGCGGCACAATCCGAAATCTAAGCGGCAGATGCGGTTTGACGAAGAAGAAAGACCTTACGCGGTGCAGATATTTGGCGGACAGCCGGAGCGGATGGCATTGGGTGCGGAAATGGCCGAGGAGATTGGTGCAGATATTCTCGACGTCAATTGCGGCTGTCCGGCGCCGAAGGTTGTTAAGAACGGTGGCGGCTCAGGCCTCTTGAAAGACCTTTCCCGGCTTGAGATCATTCTCAAAGAGATCAAAAAGGCGATCACGATTCCGTTGACGTTAAAATTGCGGACAGGTTATTCCGATGCGTCGATCAACGTCGTTGAGGCTGCCAAGATGGCCGAACAGTGCGGCGTCGAGCATATACAGGTTCACGGTCGAAGCCGCGAGCAGGGCTACAAAGGCCTTGCGAACTGGGATCTGATCAAGGCGGTAAAAGATGCAGTCACCATTCCGGTCTCTGGCAACGGTGACATTACGACGATCGAATACGGAATGAAACGCTGGCGTGAAACGGGTACGGACGGCATCCTGATCGGCCGCGGCGCAATGCAGAATCCGTGGATATTTCGTCAGTTTCAGGACGTGATCGAAGGCCGCGAGCCCTACCAGCCCGATCTACAGGAAAAGAAAGACTTTCTGCTCGAATTTTTCTCGATGTGCCGCGAAGAGATGCCTGAGATCGTGTCTTTGGGCAAAATGAAGCAACTCGCCGGTCAATTCACAAAAGGCCTGGTCGGCGGAGCGCAGTTTCGGCAAACGCTATATCATTCGCATTCGGCCGACGAGATCCTCGATAACATAACTATCTATTTTGAGACTTTGACGGCGCGTGAGACGTTTGGCGACGGTGTAATCGAGGCCGATTCGGACAAAGATGTGGAATTCGATTCATGCAAACCTGCCTCCACTGTCGTTGCCGGCAATATTAAATCGCCATCCCGCGTTTCGGCGGCTGTAAATTAAATGAAAAACAGAGCTTTGTTAATTCAGAGATTGATTGTCGGAACTGCCGTGCTTTTATTGGCGGCGGCGTTCGCGTTTTCACAAGATGCCAATAAAAATCCCGGGCAATCAGAAGCCGGTCCGATCCGGTCGTCACCCGCCTATTCAGAGATACTTTTGCGTAGAACCGAGCTCCAAGCCGACCTCGAAGCTTTTGCAGTTGACTACACCGAAGCGAATCCGAAGATCGCCGATCTTCGTTTCGAGATCAATGCTTTAGATAAAGAGTTGGGAAAGGTTTTTGCCGTTCGGCCGACCGAGACAGCGAAACTGACACTTGCGTTAGGTAAATTGATAGTTAGAAAGGCCGGACTCGCAACCGATCTTAACCGATTGTCGCGCAGCTATAATAAAGAACATCCGGAAGTAAAGCGGATGAAACGAAAGGTAGAGATATTCGACGCCGCAATAAGCGAGATATTAGGTAAATAAAAAAGAGGCTGTCTGAAAAGGCGGCCTCTTATTTTGGTTGGATAACAAACAGGCGGGAAATTCTACACTCAAAGGGCTTCGTTCACTTCCAGCGAGGCCTTTTTCTTATTTTCGTTTACAATTTGCAACAACCAATAATTTCAAGTCCCTTTCTTGTAGATTATTTAAATAGAAGGGGTTTCTTCTGTTCTTCAGCAATCATTCTCCATTCCTTAACGATGCTGGGAAGTCTTTCAACAACCTCATATCCAAAAAGTGCTTCGTCAATATACCCCATATGAAGCATGTCGATAATTCTACAAAGATAAGATCTACCCATATTCCACCAAGTATTGAAATCATCGACTTAACGAACTTGGTATTCGGAAAGATGGGAACAGGTTCATGACGGCGATAAAGTAGTCGAATACGGAAAGATTCGAGACAGTTACAATGCTCGTCCAAACGGAGCCGATCTACTATTTCTAAGTCGTTCATGTTACGGAGGTGTCGTAAGGTTTCGTCAGGGCGATGGATATATGTCCACGCCTTGCGGTCCTCACGACCCAATTTCACCCGAATCCTTTGCTACCCGAGTTGACACATGGCGATTTCGAACAAAAGGAACGGTATTCATTCATCAAGATTATGGTGAAGCAATTGATAGTGCGGATTCGGGCGATCTGGTTTATTGCGATCCTCCATATTCTTTCAGCCAATCAATTCTATACGGCGCACAGAAATTTGATCTTGTTCAGTTATTTGAAATGATTCGACAAGCAAAGATGAAAGGCGTTTACGTTGCCCTTAGCATAGACGGCTCCAAAAAGTCCGGTGATTTCTTATGCAATATTCCAATTCCTCAAGGATTGTTTGAACGCGAAGTAATGGTCAATTGCGGACGTTCAATGCTGAAACGATTCCAGATGGACGGAAAGACCCTTGAAGAAGAAGTTGTTTATGATCGATTGTTGTTAACTTACTGATAGAATCTCTACGACAAAGCCCCCCTTGACATCTTTTTCAAGATTTTTTACATTAAGGGCGTCTCAATAATCAAGTAAACCTACTTCGGACGGCCGCGATTAGCTTGTTTGTTCCGAAATGGCACATAAGGAGTCTATATTGCTACGAACGGCGAGCAAGAACACGGATCGGAGCGGATTTGGCGAGATCGGAGCGGAATATTGTGATTTTTCGCAAATTCGAGCGAATTCATTCAAATTCGAGCGATTTTTTCTCAAATTTGGACGGATTTTCCCGGATTCGGGTGAATTTATCCAAATTTATGGATATTTCCCCCGGATTCGAGCGATCTTTTCCAGATTCGGATCGATCCGCCCAAATTCGGGGCAGCAAACTCAAAAATTACTTTCCACGGAGGAGAAATAAATGATAGACGCACATCGCAGACGCATGGACAAACTCGACCGCGAGGCGGTCTTTTTCACGGACAACCTTGTCGATTTTAAGGACCCGCCGGCTGGCCCCTTGACCACGGCTATAAATGGCAAAATGACGGCAATTCTCGGTCAGGATGCCTCGCTGACCTCGACCTTTGACGACAAGGGCCAAAAGCAGGAAATTAAGGGCAATCGCCGAGATGATGCGCTGAATATGTTTCGCTCGATCATCATGGGCGCTAAGGCAATAGGTGACACCGCCGTGCCGGGCATCACGACGCTTTTCCGTATGCCCGACCCGCGTACCGATCAAAACATCATCGCCAAAGCGACCGCGATGTTTAACGAGACCGCTCCGTTTGAAGCGGATTTTGTGACCGTCGGCCTCGATGCTAATTTTCGCATTCAGTTGACCGCCGCCCGCGATGCTTTCCAACAGGCACGAGACGACGCAAACAGCGCCGCCGAGGGACACGGCGAGGCCGTCGGTGCTATCGAACAACTCTTTCGCGAGGTCATGGCTATATCGCGTCAACGCGGTGCGCTTGTATTGCTCAAATACCACAACAACCCCGGCAAACTAGCGGCTTGGGCAATCGCCAGCCATTTGGAAAAGGCTCCGAAGGCAAAGACGCAAACACCGCCGACGCCGCCGACGCCGTAAGAGTTACGACTTTAGCCGTGATGCTTTTAACGCGTAAGCGAGTCACTCTAAAGAAAAGAGGCTGTCTGATAACTCGGTTATCAGACAGCCTCTTTTCTTTTAAAAAAATACAGGTTTATTTCCCCGGTTTTTCTTTCCGCTCGTCTGCAAAAAGTATCGGTGACACGATCGGGCGGTAGGTGTCGCTGATCTTGATATAGGCATCCTCACGCAGCTTTGTCATAAACTTCTTCTGTTCGTCCGGCAGACGCTCACCCATCATGGCAAGGCGAACTGCATTTTCGTCGAAGACAGATTGGTTCGAGGCAAGTTCGCGGCTGTCGATCCGCAAAATGACCAGGCCCAGCTGCTCGGCTTCGAACGGCTGCGAGAAATCGCCGGTCTTGAGGCCTTTTATCGCAACGGCAAGTTTTTCCGTCAGATCGGCGACTTTTAAGTTTTCGAGCTTACCCGCGCCCTGCGTGACCAGACCCGGATCGTTTTCTTTCGCCAGCTTGTCAAAGTCGCCTTTTGCCTTTAGCTGTGCGTAGATCTGTTTGGCCTTTTCGCGGATGGCGGCTTCGTCGCGACCGGCAAAGCCGAGAAATATCTCGCTGATCGATACCGTCTCAGGCTTTGTAAATTTGTCTTTGTGCTTTTCGTAATAATCCTTTAGCTCTTTGCCGTTGAAACCAAAATACACCTTTGCCTGGATCTCTTTTTGGATAACTTTATCGCGTGTCGCCTGTTTTCGCCACGTATCCTTTAGCTCTTGCGGATCAATACCGTTCTTTTCCATCTCGGCATAAAGTGCCTCAACCGTTTTCATGTTGTACTGCTTCATGATGTCACGGAGCCGCTCGTTGAGATTTGCTTCGATCTCGTTGTCAAGACCGGCTTCCTTAGCTTTTTGGATCAACAGTTCTTCATTAATCAGATTGGCGATCAGCTCGCCCTGTTTTTCATCGACGGCTTTTTGGGCGTCTTCGCGTTTTTTGCCTTGCTGTACTTCGCTGTCGACGATTTCCTTGATCTCGCGTTTAATACGCGAAAGCGTAATAACACCGTCGTTGACCTGTGCCACGACCTCATCGACGACTTTGGTTTGGGTTTCCTGCGAATAAGCCGAGACGCTAACGGCAGTCGAAACAAAGACAGAAAAAATTACGCGGCCAATTAATCTCATCAATTACTCCTCAAAAAAAATCGTAAACAGAATCTTATTACCCGATCACTACATTTTGCAACTCACGGAATTTGATGCAGAAAATGGCCGAAGCGTTTATTGAATAGAAACAAAGCTTTAAATATTCGGAATTAGCATCTATTAAGAGTCTTTTAAATAGTAGTGCGCCTACGTTCGCCTGCCGCCCGAGGATGAAGAAAAAATGCTCAAATTGCAGCCTTGTCAACTTTCCCGACGCCGTTTCGTGTGCCCGATGTCGGGCCGATCTGATCAAACCCGAAAATGTTGAATCTGAAAAAAAGACAGCAATTTCCCGCTTCATTGTGCGGGCTGTGATCTGCCTACTCGTCTTTCTCGCGGTGTTTCTTGGTTTTTATTTTTCGCTCGTTGTGTCCGCCCATTCATTAACGGTCGAGCAAAAAAGCTCGGTCCGCAGTGCGATCGGTATTTTGAAAGGCAAAGGCTTTTCGAGCCAGGCGTTTTTACTTGAAAATGTCACGGTGTTTCGGGGCGACGACAACTGGCTAAACGCATCGGTCGCAAAAGAAAATGCATATGCGGCAACAAATTTTCCTTTTGAGATCATGACGCTGTATCCCGATTTTTTTACGTATCCGACCGACGACACCGAACGCGCGGCGATCCTGCTTCACGAAGCAGAGCACCTGAAAGGCAAGAACGAAAAGGACGCATACGGGTTTGTCTGGAAGCATCGACAGCAACTCGGCTGGACAAAAGCTGCGTATGGAGCTTCAATCGTCTGGCAGAACGTAAGGAAGCAAACAAAAGAAAATGCACCTGAATTATTTATCTGTGCCGCGAATGAATTTGGCGACTGCACCGAATAGGCGAATCAAGCCTGTATTTCGTCGAGGCAAAGCTTTGCGGTTGTGATGGGATCAAGATTGTCTGATTTGACCCTCAAAATACCGCTGGGCGAAAAGCTCGTACCCTCATTCTCACCCAAAAACTGCATTAACTTGTCGGGCGAAACTCGTGCCGTTTCACCAAGCTTGATAGCGACGCCATCGGCGGTTTTGTCGATTGAAACAAGATGCATCGATTCGGCAAGTTTTCGCAGACGGCCGTATGCAAAAAGGCTTTCGACGGAACGGGGAATGCGGCCGTAACGATCTTCGACCTCGGTGTGTATCTGCAAAAGTGCCGCGTCGGATTCGGCTGACGATATGCGTTTGTAAGTCCGCAGACGCTGGCTCGCTTCGGAAATGTAATCTTTCGGAATTGAAACATCAATGCCCAGATTGATCGACACGCTCGTCTCGTCGGAGATCTCGTCGCCGCGAATTTCGGCAATCGTGCGTTCGAGCATCTTCGTGTATAGATCAAACCCCAGCGCGTCGAGATGCCCCGATTGCTGGCCGCCGAGAATGTTGCCGGCTCCGCGCAGCTCGAGATCGAGAGCCGCGAGACGAAATCCGGCACCCAAATCGGAAAATTCGCGTATCGCACTCAGACGGCGGCGGGCAATTGGCGTCAACTCCAGTTCGCTCGCTATCAGCAGATATGCGTATGCCCGCCGATTTGAGCGGCCCACGCGTCCGCGAAGCTGATAGAGCTGCGAAAGGCCGTAATTATCCGAGCGGTTGATGATGATCGTGTTTGCACGCGGAATGTCGATGCCGTTTTCGATGATCGTCGTCGCCACCAGCACGTCATATTTATAATCAATGAAATCGAGCATGACCTGCTCCATTTCTTTCTCGTTCATCTGGCCGTGGCCTATGGCGATGCGTGCGTTCGGGACGATCTTTTGGACAAGTGCGGCGACCGATTCGATAGTTTCGACGCGGTTGTGAATAAAAAATATCTGGCCGTTGCGGGCAAGCTCAAGCTCGATTGCCGAACGGATCACGCTGTCTGAAAACTGCACGACCTGCGTATTGATCGCCAGACGGTCACGCGGCGGCGTCTCGATGACCGACAGATCTCGCATCCCGAGCAGAGACATATTCAGCGTTCTCGGAATAGGGGTTGCCGAGAGTGTCAGCACATCGACTTTCTTTTTTAGCTGTTTGAGCTTTTCCTTGTGGCCGACGCCGAAACGCTGTTCTTCGTCGACGACAACGAGGCCAAGTTTGGGCATCTTAACGTCGTTTGAAAGTATTCGATGGGTGCCGATCATTACATCGACTTCACCTTTTCCGGCCATCTCGACTACGGATTTTTGTTCCTTTGCGGAACGGAACCGCGAGAGCAGCTCCACCTTGACCGGAAATGCGGCAAATCGCTTCGAAAACGACTCAAAATGCTGGTACGCGAGAATCGTCGTCGGCGTGAGGATCGCAACCTGCCGGCCGTCCATCACCGCCTTGAACGCCGCACGCATCGCGACCTCGGTTTTGCCGTAGCCGACATCGCCGATTATAAGGCGATCCATCGGCGTCGGCGTTTCCATGTCGGTTTTTACATCTTCGATAGCGGTCGCTTGATCGACAGTCAGGTCAAATGGAAAGGCGTCCTCAAATTCGTACTGCCATGGTGCATCCGGCAAAAATGCATGGCCGCGAACGAGCTTGCGCTCGGCGTAGAGCCGGAGCAGTTCGTCGGCCATGTCACGCATCGCGCGTTTGGCCTTAGCCTTGGTTTTTTGCCAGCCGATGCCGCCAAGTCGGTCGAGCGTCGGCGAAGTCGCTTCGCCGCTTGAATAACGCGATACGAGATCCATTCGCTCGACCGGGACAAAAAGCTTGGCATTATCCGCATATATCAGCAGCATGAACTCGCGATCCGCACCCTGCGACGAGATGGTCTGCAGGCCTTCGAATCGGCCAATGCCGTGATCGACGTGAACGACATAATCGCCGATCTTAAGATCGCGAAAATCCGAAATAAATGCGCCCAAGTTTGATTTCCGACTGCCGGTTAGCGATTTGCGGCTCGCGGACGGCACCATCGTGCCGATCGATTCGCCAAAAATGTCGGTCTCGGTATAAACCGTCAGGCCAAACGGCGGCAGCTCAAAACCGCCCGAAAGGTCACCAATGACAATTGAACCGGCTGCCAGCGTGATCTGATATTCCCTGAGAATCTCCTCAAGCCGCTCGGCCATGCCTTGCGTCTGCGTTGCAAGCAGCGTTCGGCCATCAGTTGCAGTCGCTTTTATCTGTGCCGCGAAATCCGCGATAACACCGTGAAATTTCCGTGTCGAGCGCGACTGTATCTCGATCTCGACAGCCTTTTCTGCCGTTGGAAATAGAAATAGCGGCGTAGATTTCGATTTTGGATTTTGGATTTCGGATTTCGGATTTAATACGGCATCACGCATTCCGAAATCCGCAATGGATTCATCCGTCGCCGCCGTCGTCCGCCCAAGCGAGCGCAATTCAACACGTCTGGCGTCAGCCATATGGTCGCGAAGGTCGGTCGGTTCGAGAAAAAGCTCTTTTGGTTCGAGGCCAAAATCGCCGAGATCGGCAAGTGCGTCGTAATGCTCTGCGGTTTGGCGATAGAAATTTTCGAGTGAATGCTCTATCGTGCCCGGTTCGTCGATCACGAAAACGAAATCGTCGAGGTAATCAAAAACGTTTGCGGTAATCGGTTTGATAAGCGGGAAAAGAAATTCCCATCCGCTGAATGTCTCTCCCTCGGCGGCAAAATCATTGCGGTCGCGCAAGTTTCGGGCGAACTGCTCATCATCAAAACGCTCACCTGCAAAAAATGCCCAATCCTTAAAATCCTGCGGCGATGCAGCAAATTCTCGCATAGGAGCGATCGAGGTCGTATTCAACTGCTCAACTGAAAGCTGCGTTTCCGC
>JAYVER010000099.1:0-5842 GCA_043748725.1 Chloracidobacterium sp.
TGTTCGTCGGAGTCTTCGTCCCGTTCAGAAGATGAGTGAACAGGCGAATAAGATCACATCGCGGAATCTGCACGAAAGATTGCCCGTTGCGAACGCAAACGATGAGCTTGGCACCCTTGCGACGGCCTTTAATGAGCTTTTGGATCGTCTGGACAAATCGTTCGAGCAGCAGCGGCGGTTTATGGCCGACGCTTCGCACGAGCTTCGCACGCCGCTCGCGATCGTACGCGGCGAGGCCGAGGTGGCACTGTCGAAGGACGATCGCTCGACCGCAGAATACCGCGAATCGCTGAACATTCTGCACGATGAGAGCAAGCGGGTGACCAAGATCGTCGAAGACCTTTTCACACTTGCGCGTGCTGACGCCGGCCAGTTTCATTCAAGTTTTGCACCGGTCTATCTCGACGAGATCGGCGGCGAAGCTGTTCGTTCGATGCGTGTTCTGGCCGACCAGCGAAACATCAATCTGAGTATTACGGGTGCGACGGGAATGTCGTTTCGAGGTGACGAATCGCTTCTAAGACGTCTGTTTCTCAATCTGCTCGACAACGCCGTCAAATACAGCCGTCCCGGCGGAAAGGTCTCGGTCGTCTGCCTTTCTACGGACGCGAACTTGCAAATAAACATCACGGATTGCGGGATCGGCATTCCTCCGGAAGAACAGGGCAAGATCTTCGAGAGATTTTACCGCGTTGACAAAGCGCGCGGCCGGGCGGACGAAACCGCGACGAGCGGTGCCGGACTCGGGTTATCGATCTCGCGATGGATTGCGGAAATACATAACGGTGACGTTGCGTTGGTATCTTCGACAGAAAACGGCAGCCTGTTTTCAGTGACATTTCCGCGTTAATCCTCTATTCATTTACAGATCGCTATCATGGCTTTACAAACACGCCTGTTTGAATTTGAATAGTTTAGGAGAAAAGAAATGAAAATATTTTTATCGACGATGATCCTTGCGGGATTGGTGTTCGTATTTGGCTCCACCGCAAACGCTCAGCAGAAAAAGATCGGGATGAAACGTGCGCAAGCGATCGCGACAACCCGTGCCCGAGGCCTCAAACTAAAAGCTAAGGAACTCGAAAAAGAGAAGGGAAAATGGATATACTCATTTGAGTTTAAAAATAGAGACGGTTCGATCCGCGAAGTTAACGTCAACGCTTACACGGGCAAAGTGATCGGTGTCGAGCACGAAGACCCGAAGAAAGAAGCGAAAGAGGAAAAATCGGAGAAAAAAGGAAAGAACTAGTCGTCTTTGATGAGAAAAGAGGCAGCAGTAACGATCATATTGTTTAACCTGATTTTGCTGCCGGTGGCCAGTGCTTTTACGCAGGCGCCACCGGCGGCAAAAAGTATTTTTGTGGGCAAGCCATTACCCAGCAATGATTCCGGTCCTGTACTCACACTACATGACGCTATCGCTCTGGCGCTTAAACAGGCATCGAATTATAAAACCGCACAGATCAACGAATTGATCTCGGCCGAGGACATAGCCCAGGCAAAGGCAGCTTTTTATCCGGTGATCGCCGCTAAACCCAACATTATCTATACTACGCCGTCATTTGCCATACCCGCCGGGGGCGTGCAGCGTCCGCCCTCTTTTGTGGGGGCAAATGCCATCAGTGAAATTCAGGGATTGATCAACGCAGCTGGTGAGATCGACATTTCCGGTAAATTGAAAGCAAGTTTGAAGCGAAGCGAGTATTTGCTCGCGGCGGCCAAAGCGGGCAGCGAAGTCGCCCGTCGCGAACTAATACAGGCCGTCGGCGACGCATATTTTAATCTTGCGCTCGCGATCACAAAACGGCGCGGTGCCGAAAATAATCTACAAACCGCGAGTGATTTTGAAAACAATATAAAGCTGCAGCTCGATGCCGGCGAGGTCGCTCCGGTCGATCTCGTGCGGGGACGCCTGCAAACCGCCTCGCGTCGCGATGAGCTTGCCCTCTCGCAGTCGGACGAATCGATCAACGCCGCTGCTCTGAAATTTCTTATCGGGTATGAATTCACAACGCCGGTCGCGACCATCGAACTGCTGTCGCTCGTGCCATCCGACGGCGAGCTGGACCAGTATACCGAAACTGCGATCCACACACGTCCCGAATACGCCCAATTCGAAGCCGGGTTGCGGGCCGCCGAACAGGATGTGAAGTTCGAACAGGCGACGCGCCGCCCGCAGATAAACTATTCTGTCAGTACAGGCTTCATCTCCGATTCTCTGAGGCCGAACCGCGTCAAGAACAGCACGGGCGCTCAGGTCAATTTTGGCATAAATATTCCTCTTTTTGACAGAGGCGCGAGCAAGTCGCGCGAGACACAGGCCAAGTTGCGTATTCAACAGACGGAAAATGCTAAACAGCTTGCCGAACGCTCGTTTTTACAGGCATTTTACACCGCCCGGACGCAGGCGATATTTGCCGCGAACCGCATAAAACAGATCAGATTATCGATTGCGGACGCCGAACTGAATGTGTCCGCCTCGCTTGCCCGATACCGCAGCGGCGAGGCATCGATCATCGAGGTTACCGATGCTCAAAATACATTGGTGACACAGCGACAGTCTTTATATCAGGCGATCTTTGATTATCAAACGGCGCGGGCACATCTGCTGCACGCAATAGGACAATGAACGAAAAAGACTTGGAAGAACAGGAAAATTCGGAGGAGCGGGAAATTGATCCGGATGAAGGATCGGAAACTTCCGGTTCGAATACGACCCGTAATGCGATCATCGCGATCGTTATGTTGGTTTTGATCGCAATCGCGGTTTTTTATTTCGTCCGCTCAAGGTCAGCTGCAAATACCGCAGCCGCCGATAAAGAAGAAGTCGTTGTCAGCGTCAAGGTCGCCAAAGCAGAAAAGGATTCGATCTCAACTGAAAACACCGCAATCGGCACCGTCGCGCCGGCCGAGCAAACGACGTTGAGTGCGAGCATTTCGGCACAGATCAAGCAGATGCGGCTGCTGAAAAATGTCTTTGTTCAAAAGGGCGACGTCCTTGCCGTGCTCGCCACTCAGGATTTTACCGCCCAACGCGCCGAGGCAGCCGCCGCGCTCGATGAGGCCCGGCTTAACCTCGAAACGCTCCAAAAAGTGACGATCCCTCAAACGAGCGCCCAGACGGAAAAAGACCTCAGTGACGCCAAGGCAACCGCCGACAACGCACGTTCGGTCGCCGAACGCCGCAACGACCTGTATGCAAAGGGCGGCATCTCGCTGAAAGAACTCGAAGCCTCACAGCTTGTGCTGAAGAACGCGGAAAACAACCTTCGTCTCGTCCAGAAAAACGTGAAACTAACCGCCGGTGCCGTCAATCCCAACGCCCGTGCCATCGCCGAAAACAAGATCAAACAGGCCGAAACCAAAATCCGGACGATCGATACGCAGGCGGGTCTGGCCCAGGTACGTGCACCGATAACCGGCATTGTGACCGACCAGTTTCAATTCGAAGGCGATTTTGCGTCGCAGGGAGCGAAGCTGCTAACGATCTCGGACATCGGCGAGGTTATCGTCAAGGCAAATTTCGCCGATACGGTCGTCGCTAACCTGAGGACGGGTGATCTGGTGACGGTTTCGCCACCGAGCACGCCGGACGAAAAAATGAGCGGCCAGATCACGCTTATCAGCCGCTCGACCGATCCGCAAAATCGAACGGTCGAGATCTGGGCTAAATTTACCAATGGCCGCGGCGTGCTGCGGGCCGGCGACGCGGTGCAGTTCATTGCCTCGTCAAAACCCGCAACTGAGGCTGTCGTGATCCCGATCTCGGCATTGCAGCTCGGAGCCTCGAATGCCGATGAGGGCACCGTCATGGTTGTCGGCGAAGATTCCATTGCCCATGAAAAAAAGGTCAAGGTCGGGATCAGATCAAGCGATAAATACCAAATTATTTCAGGCTTAAACGGCGGTGAAACGGTCGTCATTGAGGGCAACTACGCCCTGCCCGACGGCACAAAGGTCGAGATCGCAAAAGTCGAGGAAACGGAGAAATGAACCGCCGAGATGCTGAGACGCTTAGGACTAGGAGGAAGGACAAATTACAGGGATAAAAGGGATGAACAGGATAAGCAAAATTAGCCTTTCGTTATCCCATTTATCCTCTTAATCCCTGTAATTCTCTTACTCCGCATCTGAGGCGGTGAAAAACCTTAATGAAATTTGCCGAAACAATCGCAGTGCATCGCCGGGCCGTAATGGTCACGGTCTTTCTGCTTTGTATCGCGGGGCTTTACGCGGCGTCGCAACTTCCGACGGCGATTTTTCCAGACACCGATTTTCCGCGCGTTGTCATTACGGTCGAAAACGGCGAGGTCCCGGCCGATCAAATGCTCGTTTCGGTGACACGCCCGATCGAAGAAGCGATGAATGGTATCTCGGGCATCCAAAGCATTAAATCCACGACGACCCGCGGCTCGGCCGAGATCAATCTTTTTTTTAGTTGGAGAACCAATGCGAAAGAAGCCCTTGGCCTCGTTCAGGCACGACTCCCTAACATTAGTCTGCCGCCGACCGCGACGATCACGCATGTCGAGCGGTTCACATTCGCATTGTTCCCCATCTTAAGTTACGGCTTGTCATCCGACACCCGTGATCTGACGCTGCTCCGGGATATTGCTCAGTTCACGATCAGACCCCGCATGGCGCGTCTCGCTGGTGTTTCGGATGTGAGACTGAACGGCGGGAAAAACCGCGAATTTCACATCGAGATCGATCCCGCCAAACTTGCCGCGAGAAATGTAACGATCCAACAGGTCAACGACGCCGTAAAAAATTCGAACATTATCGAATCGCCCGGTCTGATCGAGGAAAATCATCACCTCGAACTCGCCCTGGTCAGCGGCCAGGCCGTTTCGCCCGACGAACTGAATTCGATTGTCGTCGCAACCGTCGGGGGTGCAAACGTGCTCGTATCGGACATTGCATCGGTGCGCGAAGGCAGCGAGCCGGTTTACACGCTTGTCACGGCTAACGGCAAATCAGCCGTAATTTTTAACATCATCCGTCAGCCCGACGCAAACACCGTCGCCGTCACCGACGAGGTCAAAGCCGAACTTGAATCGATCCAGAAAACGCTGCCCAAAGACGTCAAGATCGAGCCGTTTTACGATCAGTCGCTGCTGGTGCGCGATTCGATGAGCTCGGTTCGGGACTCGATAATCCTCGGCCTGCTGCTTTCGGTTGTGATCCTTTACGCATTCCTGCGAAATTTCGGTACGACGTTTGTCGCGATCCTCGTCATTCCGGTTACGATCCTCGTCACTTTTTTGGCGATTTATCTGGTCGGCCTGACGTTCGACCTGATGACGCTCGGCGGCATCGCGGCGGCGATCGGTCTTGTAATTGATGACGCCATAGTTGTGGTCGAAAATATCTACACTCACTTGCTGCGGGGCGAGTCGCGTTCCATCGCCGTGCAAAATGCAATATCGGAGATCACGGTGCCGATCATCGGTTCGACGATAACACCGGTCGTTGTGTTTCTGCCGCTGACGATATTGACTGGCGTTACGGGCGTATTCTTTCGCTCGCTGGCATTGACAATGGCTGTGGCGTTAATGACCTCACTTTTCCTGGCTCTGACATTCACGCCGGTTTTGGCTGAGAGATTTGTCAGGGTAAAAAAAGGTGCTTCGGACGGTGAGGAACATGGCTGGGTGATGACGTTTATTCTCCGCCCGTATGAATGGCTTCTGCGACGAGCGCTGAATCACCGATGGCTGGTTTTGGTTGTTGGAGGTCTCGTATTGGTCGGGTCGTTCGTCGTTTATAAAACGCTCGGCTCCGAATTTCTGCCCGAGTTTGACGAAGGAGCATTTATCATGGATTATGTCGCCCCGCCGGG
>JAYVER010000100.1:0-5838 GCA_043748725.1 Chloracidobacterium sp.
CGCGGTACGCCGACGATGGGCGGGGTTTTGATAATCGGGTCGGTATTTATTTCAACGATCCTATGGGCAAAGCCCGACAATCTTTATTTATGGATCGCGTTGGGTGCGACAATTCTGTTTGGGGCGGTCGGTTTTGCCGACGATTACATCAAGATCGTCAAGAAACGCAGCCTCGGGCTGACCGGCACGCAAAAGCTTTTGGGGCAATTGATCGTCGCGGCGGCTGTGTGGGGAGTGCTTTGGGCGTGGGGAAATTATCCGTGGAATTTCAGTATTCCTTTTATAAAGGCAACGGCGGCAGCTGACGGCATCAGTTTTGTCGGGCCGATAATTTATTTGTTCTTTATCATTTTTATACTGCTTGGCTCGTCTAATGCCGTGAATCTGACCGACGGCCTTGATGGGCTGGCGATAAGCGTTACGTTTATCGCAATGTCGGCGTTGACAGGATTGACATATCTTGCGAGCGATGCCCGCTGGGCAGAAAGATTGGATCTTACGCATAACCCGGCAGCGGCCGAATTGACGGTATTTTGCGGAGCGATGGTTGGGGCGAGTTTGGGGTTTTTGTGGTACAACGCTCCGCCGGCCGAGGTTTTTATGGGCGATGTTGGCAGCTTGTCGATTGGCGGAGCCCTCGGAACTGTCGCCATTTTGACTAAGCAGGAGTTTTTACTGCCGTTCATCGGCGGTGTGTTTATTTTAGAGGCGGTGTCGGTGATGCTTCAGGTTTCGGTGTTCAAACTGACAAAACGCGGCGGCGAGCCGGGACGACGCGTGTTCAAGATGACGCCGCTCCATCATCATTTTGAGATGACGGGCTGGAAGGAACCGAAGATAGTGTTTCGGTTTGTGATCGTGGCTATCTTGTTTGCTTTGTTGAGTTTATCTACGCTAAAGCTGAGATAGTTTGGATTGCTTTAGGTGCTTCAGAAGCACTGAAGCACATGAAGCGCGTGAAGCGCCTATTTTAACGTTATTTAAACTGATGCAGCTAGAATGCAGAAAAACGCTAGTGTTGGGGGCCGGTAAATCTGGTGTGCAGTCAGCCAGATTTCTTTCGGAGCACGGTGCTTTCGTTACACTCCACGACAAAAAGCCGATAGATGAGTGGCCTGTGGCGGCGAGATCTTTGAAAACATCGCACAATGTCGACCTTATCTCGGGTGAATTTCCGTCAGATATGCTCGATCAGATTGATCTGATTGTTATTTCGCCGGGAGTGCCGAAAAACACTATACCGGTCCGATTCCTCCAAGGCGGAGAAACGGAAGTTATCGGCGAGGTCGAGCTGGCGTACAGATTTTTGAAGGGACGAATTGTTGGCATTACCGGATCGAACGGCAAAACTACGACGACGGCGTTGATAGGTGAATTATTGAAAAAAGCCGGCATCGCGACGCAAGTCGGCGGCAATATCGGAACGCCGCTGCTAAGTCTGGCGGAAACCTCGACTGACGAAAGCTGGAGCGTCGTCGAGCTGTCGAGCTTTCAGCTTGAGACGATCGTGGATTTTCGCCCGAACGTCGCTATTTGCCTGAATGTGACGCCGAATCACCTCGACCGGTACGATGGATTTCATGATTACGCGTTGGCAAAACATCGGCTGTTTATGAATCAGACGGCGGATGACGTGGTGATATTGAATGCCGACGACGAGATCACGGCCGGCTGGGCGGCGGGATTGAAGGCGAATGTCGTGCTTTTCAGCGTCAAACGCGAGCTTGACGAAGGCCTGTTTTTGCGGGGAAGCGAGCTTGTTTGCCGGGCAAGCGGTAAGGGAAAGGTGTTGACGATACGGGACGAGATTTTTTTACGCGGGCTGCACAATGTAGAAAATGTGCTTGCGGCACTCGCCGCCGGATTAGCCTGCGGGGCGTCACCGGAATCAATGAGGGAAACGGTCACGGAATTTAAGGGCGTCGAGCATCGGATCGAATTTGTCACGGAGATCGACGGCGTGAAATTTTACAACGACTCGAAAGCAACCTCTGTTGATGCGACCTCAAAAGCTCTCGAGGCATTGAGCGGCGGCGAAGGCAAGACGATCCTGATCCTCGGCGGACGCGGCAAAAACACTCCGTACGCACCTCTTATCGACCAGATAGAGCGGTCGGTAAGATCGCTCATCCTTGTCGGCGAGGATGCTGATAATATCGAGTCTCAGTTATCCGGGCACGCTGAGATTATCAGGGCGGATTCGATAGACGATGCCGTCGCTAAAGGGTTTGCGGTCGCGAAGAGCGGCGATGCGGTGCTGCTCGCTCCGGCATGTGCGAGCTTTGATATGTTTACGAGTTTTGAAGAAAGAGGAAAGGTTTTTAAGGCGGCGGTGGGGAAATTGAGAATTGAGAATTGAGAATTCGGAATTCAGAATATTTGTTCCTGACAACCGACAACCGACAACTGACAACTGACAAAAGATGGTTCA
The DNA here is from genome assembly GCA_043748725.1 of Chloracidobacterium sp. Taxonomy (GTDB): domain Bacteria; phylum Acidobacteriota; class Blastocatellia; order Pyrinomonadales; family Pyrinomonadaceae; genus OLB17. Next base: position 2,432 of record JAYVER010000100.1, read on the forward strand.
AGAAAATCGTACAGATTGGTTCATGTTTGTTATCGCCGCGATGCTCGCGCTTTTTGGCGCGATGATGGTCTATAGCGCGTCGGCGATGTTCGCGCTGAAAGAGACTGAGAGCAACAGCCAATTTACCTATTTCTATAAGCAGATCGGATTTACTGTCCTGGGACTGGTCGCGATGTTTGTTGTTAGCCGGATCGATTATCACTTTTACCAAAAAACCTGGGTGGTCTATGGAATACTCGCCGCGACGGCGATCCTGTTATTAGCGGTGTTCGGATTCCCGGAAATAAATGGTGCACGGCGTTGGATCCGCTTTTCCGGCTTTTCATTTCAGCCATCGGAATTGGCAAAGGTCGCCCTGCCGATATTTCTCGCCTATTATTTGACGAAAAAAGAAGAATTGGTCGGCGACCTCAAGCAGGTCGTAATACCATGTTTAGCCGGATTGGGTTTGTTGGCCGGACTCGTGTTTCTTGAGAAAGACCTCGGAACCACCGTCGTGTTGTGTGCGATCTTCTCGGCCGTTTATTTCGCGGGCGGAGCACGGCTGACGCATATCGCTACCGTCGCGGCGGTGATGGTATTAGGCGGAGCTGGTGCGATCTTTTTCGCACCGTGGCGGGTTGCGAGGCTGATGGCGTTTATGGATCCGTTCAAATATGCCGACGATCAGGGCTATCAGGTTGTGCAGTCGCTTTACGCGATAGGTTCGGGCGGCGTGCTGGGCGAGGGGTTTGCCAAGGGACATCAGAAGCTGTTTTATTTGCCGTATCCATACTCGGATTTTATCTTTTCGGTGGTCGGTGAAGAACTCGGGCTTGTTGGAACCTTGGCGGTCGTGATCGCGTTTGGGCTGCTGCTATGGCGTGGTGCGCGAGCGGCGGTGCTTGCACCCGACCGATTTGGGATGCTGCTCGGGATCGGTGTAATTACGGGGATCATTGTTCAGGCCTTGTTCAATATAAGCGTTGTGACGTCGATCCTGCCCGCGAAAGGCATTCCGCTGCCGTTCATTTCGTATGGCGGATCGTCGGTGGTCGTGACGCTGATCGGCATGGGAATATTATTAAGCATCTCGAAATTTGCACGCAGCGAAGCGCCTAGAGCCGAAAAAGTGGATACCCGGGCTTACCGGCGGCGACGGACGGCCTGAGGGCGCAGTGAAATAAATGAAAGTTTTGATCGCGGCCGGCGGGACCGGCGGACATATATATCCCGGAATCGCCGTGGCTAATGAAATAATGAGCCGCGACGCGGAGTCTGAGGTATTGTTTGTCGGGACGGCACGCGGGCTGGAAAAGAAGATCGTTCCGGAGAATGGTTTTCAGCTTTCTTTGATAAATATTGCCGGACTGAAAAATGTAGGATTAGTGGGGAAGATCAAAGGTGTTTCCGTTCTGCCAAGAAGCTTTTTGGAGGCGAGACGAATTATCCGGCAGTTTCGTCCCCATGTTGTCGTCGGAGCCGGCGGTTATGTTTCGGGGCCGGTGCTGCTGATGGCAGCGATCATGGGCTTGCCGACTTTGATAATGGACTCAAATGCATTGCCTGGATTTACGAACCGGCAGCTTGCGAGATTTATCGATCAAGCAGCGTTGACGTTTGAGGAAGCAATGCCATTTTTTGGCAGAAAAGGCGTCGTCACCGGCAATCCGGTTCGCCTGGAGTTTTTTGAGATCGAGGCGAAAAAGCGAGCTGACGAGTTTCATCTTCTTGTATTTGGCGGTTCGCAGGGCTCGCGGGCGATAAATAATGCGATGATGGACGCTTTAGGAAATTTGGCAAAATACGACGGAGCTTTGACGATCACGCACCAGACTGGCGAGGCTGATTTTGAAAATGTAAGAGCGACGTACTCGAGTTCAGCGTTTGCGTCGGCGGATGTTAGGCCATTCATCTCGGATATTGTCGTCGAGTTTGGCAAGAGCGATCTGGTAATCTGCCGTGCCGGGGCTACGACATGTGCCGAGCTGACGGCGGCGGGCAAGGCGTCGATCATGATTCCTCTGCCGACCGCGGCCGACGATCATCAGCGAAAAAATGCCGAGGCGCTTGAGAGGGCCGGAGCGGCAAAGATGATCCTCCAAATTGATCTAACCGGCGAGATGCTTGCGGATGACATCGGCCAAATGATCGAGGCGCCCGCGGCGATAACCGCAATGGAAAATGCCGCTAAAGTAATGGGTCGGGCGGATGCGGCTGAAAAAACGGTGAATTTGATCGAAAAACTTAAACTTAATGTTTAGACACGTAAAAAGAATTCATTTTATCGGCATCGGCGGCATCGGAATGAGCGGCATCGCGGAGGTCCTGTGCAATCTTGGGTTTGTCGTGTCCGGTTCCGACGTCAAAAAGTCGAAAAATACCGATCGGCTTGAGACGTTGTTCAACATCGAGATCCACGAGGGCCACGCGGCGGAAAATGTCGGCGATGCACAGGTCGTTGTTTATTCGTCGGCGGTCAAGGAAGACAATCCCGAAGTCGTATTCGGCAAGGAAAAGAGCATTCCCGTCATCCCGCGGGCCGAAATGCTGGCCGAACTAATGACGCTAAAGCCTTATGCCGTGGCGGTTTCCGGCACGCACGGTAAAACGTCAACGACTTCGATGATAGCTACAATTCTGGGACACGCGGGTTTTGATCCGACAACCGTTGTCGGCGGTGTGGTTGACACGCTCGGATCGAATGCAAAGTTGGGAAGTTCGGATTGGTTCGTCACCGAAGCCGATGAAAGCGACCGCTCGTTTTTGATGCTTTACCCGACTATCGCGGTCGTGACTAATATCGACAAAGAGCATATGGAATCGTACAAGGGAATGGACGATGTTGTTCAGTGCTTCACCGATTTTGTGAACAAGGTCCCGTTTTACGGCGCGGCGGTCATTTGTCTCGATGACCCGAATGTTCAGCTGATAATACCGAACATCAAACGCCGCCGTGTTACTTACGGGCTGACTGCGCAGGCCGATGTTTCGGCGAACGAAATCCGATATAACGAGAATTTCGGTTCGTCCTTTACAGTCTCGAAAGGCGAACACATATTAGGTGAAATGAGTTTGCCGGTTCCGGGAAAACATAATGTTTACAATGCGTTAGCGGCAACGGCTGTAGCGTTGGAGCTTGAAATTCCGTTTGAAAAGATTGTCGAAGCTTTCAGCGGATTTAAGAATGCAAACAGGCGGTTTCAATTCAAGGGCGAAGCCGGCGGCATCACGGTCGTTGACGATTACGGGCATCATCCGACCGAGATCGTGGCGACGCTTTCGGCGGCTAAAAACAGTTCGGGCGGGAGGCGGACAGTCGTCGTTTTTCAGCCCCATAGGTATTCACGGACCAAGGAATTGATGGACGATTTTGTGGTCGCGTTCAACAATGCGGATGTGTTGTTTCTGCTTGATATATATGCCGC
>JAYVER010000101.1:0-14998 GCA_043748725.1 Chloracidobacterium sp.
CGCGGCCTGCTGTTGACCGATCCGATCGCGGTTCCGGAATGGAAAAATAGGCGCCACGAGGTTTTTTATTATCTCAATCTGGTCAGCGAGATCGAAAAACGGCTACTCGGCAGGGACACAGTTTCACAGGCCGTGCCGGACATAACTTTGGAAATCTCGGACGAGCGAAAAGCCGCCGCACGTGAACTTTTGTCGGCGGCTGGTGTCGATCTGTCAAAAAAGACTGTCTCACTCGGCGTCGGGTCAACCAATTCTCGTGCAAAACGCTGGCCGGCGGACCGGTATGCTCGACTCAACGACTTGCTGCGATCTGAGACGGATGTAAATGTCATACTGGTCGGTTCAGAGGATGAGACGGACGTAGCAGCCAGAGTTGCCGAATCATGCGGCAAACCGCCGATCAACCTGACCGGCAAGACCGATCTTGGCGAGGCCGCCGCCATTTTGAGCGTCGTCGATCTGCTCATCTCAAACGATATGGGGCTCGCCCACATCGCCCCGGCCGTCGGAACCAAAACAATCACAATCTTCGGCCCGACAAATCCCGAGACGACTCGGCCGTTCGCGGAAAATGCGGAGGTCATAAGAAAAAAGGTAGAATGTTCACCATGCATGCTGCGCGATTGCCCGATCGATCATCGATGTATGACGCGAATATCGGTCGAAGAAGTATTTGAGGCCGCACGAGCAAAATTGTCAGAACCGGGAGCGGTAGCGACTGGGTTTTTTCTAGGGTAAGCAATAAGAACCCAGTCCGTAGGCGCTCCCGGTTCTGACTTGAATATCTCATATGACCAAACGCCCGGCTATATTTGTCGACCGAGACGGAACATTGATTGAAGAGGTCAATTTTCTGTCACGAGTTGAGGACTTGCGCCTTTTTCCCTTTACTGCCGAAGCGGTCAATCTACTCAGAGACAACGGTTTTCTGATTATTGTAGTCACAAATCAATCAGGCATTGGTCGCGAGATTTATACGGAAGCGGCGATGCACGAAATTCACGACCAGATACAAGTCGAACTCGAAGGTGCGATCGATGCGTTCTATTTCTGCCCTCATCTTCCATGTGACGGATGTAATTGCAGAAAACCGAGTCTCGGCATGATCGAAGACGCTTGCGCGAATTTTGAAATTGATATGGAAAATTCGTGGATGATCGGAGACAAAAAGATCGATGTTGAAACAGGTCGAAACAGCAGCATGGCAACTGCTTTTGTATTAACAGGTTACGGGCTACAACATAAACCATTACTTGATTATTTGCCGACCATAATTGCCGATAATCTCATGGAGGCAGCAAAAAGTATTGTTGCGGAAGCCCGCGTGTAAGCAAGGGCGTTACCTCCAACTTGAGTGTTTACGCCCTTACTAAAGTGCGGGCTTCTGCAACTCTATTCCCGCCCGAAATCATCTTCGAGCCTGACGATATCGTCTTCGCCAAAATAATCGCCCGTTTGAGTTTCGATGAAGATGAGCAATTGAAGCGGGTCAGGATTTTCGACGCGATGGGCCGTTTCCCTTGGAATATCAATGGCTTCGCCAGTATTGACTAGTTTTTCAACACCGTTTAATGTTACTTTAGCAGTGCCGCGAACGACGTACCAATGCTCGGAGCGGCGGGAATGTCGCTGGTAGCTCAGACGTTTTCCCGGCAAGACTTCTATTCTCTTTACTTTGTAATTATCACCTTCGTCCAGGACGGTGAAACTACCCCAGGGCCGCTTGTCAAAGATCGGCGAATTGGTCTGATTATCGGTAGTTTCCATATTTCAAGCCGCTCGGATTATGTTCAGTTTAGACGAAAAGGCCGCCGCAGCCAATTCCAAGCAAATGCAAAGGATACAGACGCTCATTATCGGGCGTTTGATGGTTATTTTTTTACTGCTTGTGACAAGCTGGTTCTGGTATAGCGGCACGCTGTGGCTTTCGTTCGAAAACTTTCCGCAAGGCCTCTTTCTCGTATTCTTGATCTCGGTCGGGCTCACGATCGTGTATTTTTTCTCATTACGCCTGAGCGAAAATTTCGCCTGGCAGATCCGCACACAATTTTTACTGGATGCCCTATTAATAACTTGGCTCGTATGGCGAACCGGCGATCTCACGTCGCCGTATATCACGCTATATATAGTAATGATCAGCGTGGCGAGCTTTTTTATGAAGCCGCTTTCGACGCTGCTTACGGCTGCTGTTTGCGCGCTTTTGTTTGTAACGCTTGCATTTCTTACTGCCAATTCGGTTATCGATACGTTTGGCCCGGCACAGGCCACCGGCAAGGCGGTCCAGATCGTCAGTTTTCATGTCGTTGCTTTGCTGGTCGTCGGGCTGCTTGCTTCGAGGCTTTCCGATCGTCACTCGTCGGGTCAGGAATTAGAGGAAACCGCAAAAACGCTGGCGAGTCTGCGTGCTTTGCACGAGCGCATCGTCGAATCAATTCGATCCGGGCTGGTGACGACCGATCTCGAGGGAACGATCTATTCATTCAATGCCGCTGCAACAGAAATTACGGGCTACCGTTTGGACGAGGTGCAGGGCACGTCGATCAATTCCCTTTTTGGCGACATCCGGGAACAGATCGACCTGTCGCTGGTGGCGGCCGGTGACGGCGAGCAATTGCCGCGATTCGAGGCCGATCTCATCACGCCCGAAGGTTTTGCGGTGCGCATTGGTTTTAGCGTGTCGCTGTTGTTCTCGGAAACCAACGAAGCAACGGGACTAATAATCACATTTCAGGATCTGACCGAGATACGCTCAATGGAAGAAAGTGTGCGGCGAAAGGATCGTCTCGCGGCGGTCGGCAGAGTCGCGGCCGGGCTTGCGCATGAGATCCGAAATCCGCTCGGTGCAATGCGCGGTGCGATCCAGGTACTGGAATCGAATATGCCGCCCGACACAGTCCAGTCCAGTCTGATGGATATTATTCTCAGAGAGTCCGATCGACTTAACAGCATTATCACGGATTTTCTCGGCTACGCACGACCGACCGCCGGAAATTTTGTCGATACAAACGTCGGCGAGGCTATAAAGGACACGCTGACATTGTTGAAGCATAGCCCGGATGTGAGCGACGAACACGTTCTAATCGACGATCTGGGCAGCCGCTCCGTTACTATTTCCGCCGACGCAACGCAGTTAAAACAGATATTCTGGAATCTTGCCCGCAACGCAATTCAGGCAATGCCGGGTGGCGGCGAGCTTCGCGTCGGGCTTGGAATCATACCCAACAATCGCATTCGCATAATATTTGAGGACACGGGCATAGGAATGTCACCGGATCAAGTCGAGCAGTTGTTTGAGCCGTTTTCCAATTCGACATCGGGCGGGACCGGCCTCGGCCTCTCGATCGTCTATCAGATCGTCAAAGATCATAACGGTGCTATCAACGTTCGCAGCCGTGAAGGCAGAGGCACGACGATCACCATTGAATTACCGCGAAACAACCGCCGCGTTGCGTACGAAACGGCGAAAAAAGCTGGCGATCCGGCTGATTCCTCAAAACTAAAGGATTTTTTGAAAGTGACGGATACAGAAAATTCTTCTTGAATTAACGGGCTTAATTCTGTGACAATGATAGTGGGGACAAATATCGCGCGTTTGCCCAAAACAATTCACCCGCAAATAATTCGACGTTTCCAATGGCAAACATATTAATCGTTGACGACGAGCAAAGTTACCGACAACTTCTGAGCCTTGTCTTTGAAGAGCAGGGCAACACTATCCGCACCGCGATGAACGGGCGGCAGGCGCTCGAGCTGCTCCAGGCCGAACCGGCGGACGTCATCATATCCGACGTCAAAATGCCGGATATGGACGGGATCGAGATGCTCAGGGCCGTGCGTGAGACTTTGCCCGACCTCGGCGTTATCCTGATGACCGCTTTTGCGTCGGTCGAAACGGCCCGCGAGGCGTTTAAGCTCGGTGCCGACGATTTTATCCAAAAGCCGTTCGATGTCGAAGAATTAAAGCTGATCGTCCGAAAAACGCTTGAAAAACAAGCTTTGATCGACGAGAACCGGGCTTTCAAACGTGCTCAGCGTGAACGCGGCAGCATAAAAAATATTGTCGGCACTTCGGCGAAAATGAACGCGATCTTTCAGATGATCGAGACCGTCGCCGAAGTCCAATCGACCATACTTTTAACCGGCGAAAGCGGTACGGGAAAGGAGCTTGTCGCCCGTGCGATACACGACCTGAGTCCGCGTGCCGAAAAGCCGTTTATTTCGATCAACTGCGGTGCATTTACCGAAACGCTGCTCGAATCCGAGCTTTTTGGATATATAAAAGGCTCGTTCACCGGTGCAAACGCTAACCGCAAAGGCTTGTTCGAGGCCGCCCACGGCGGGACTATATTTCTCGACGAGATCGGCGAAATGTCGCCCGCAATGCAGGTAAAACTTTTGCGTGTGCTGCAGGAACGTCGTGTCCGTCCGGTCGGTGCCCATGACGAAATGCCGATCGACGCCCGCGTTATTGCCGCTACCAACCGCGATCTAAAGCAGATGACCGACGAAGGCACATTTCGCGAAGACCTCTATTACCGCGTTTCCGTTATTCCGATCAACCTGCCGCCGCTGCGTGAGCGGGCCGAAGATATCATTGAGCTTATTGCACATTTCATCGGTAAATTCTGCGATCAAACCGGCAAGACCCTTACGATTGCTCCTAAGGCGACACATCTTCTCGAAAATTATGCATGGCACGGCAATGTTCGCGAGTTGGAACATACGATAGAACGGGCCGTTGCTCTTGAACGCTCCGACGAGATCCAGCCCGAACAGCTTCCCGACCACATCACTAACTACAATCCGCAGCGTATCAGTGCCGAATTTGACCTGCCGGATTCCGGAATTAATCTCGTCAGCCATCTCGATAATCTGGAAAAGACCTACGTCGTCGAGGCTCTCCGGTCATCTGCCGGAAGCCAGACAAAAGCCGCCGATCTTCTCCAAATGCCGGTACGCTCCCTGCGGCACCTGCTCGACAAACACAATATCCGATCACTTTCCGCCCAAATGCGGGGCGGAGAATAAGAAGCCACGTCTGAAAATTCGTTTGATCGAGCTTATGCATTGCGTGACCATATCCGACGCTCTTCCATTTCAATCATGGCTAATATCGCCGAAGGTTTTGGCAGACATTCAGAAAAGAGTTCGCGAATTTCTTGAACATCGCCCGCGGTTCCGCGTTCGAAGAGCAGTCTCATCTATATGTCGCGTTGGATCTAGCTTATGTCACTGAGCTATTGTTTCAAGAGCTATACGGATTACTTGACGAAATACTGCTATGTCCAGATAAGACTGTATGTTTGCAACAGCCCGTTTTCGGCAGCAGAACTCGCTATAAACCAAAGCCCTACCAGTGCCCAAAAAACCCAGAGATATTTCATACGACTATTTTTCTGCTTTTTGCCTTTTGACTTGATCTTACCCCCACCAAAATGCCGCCGCGATAATGCAATATAGGCCGATCAAGGCTAAGCCCTCGAGCCAGATCGACTCGCCGTCATAAATTATGACTGCCGAGACGACAACCGACAAAATCAGAGCCGCGAGCAGCAGCGGAGCCAGCACGAACGACAGAACCGCACCGCCCAGCACGAACGACAGCAAGACGAGCGCGGGGAACAAGCCCAACGCAATCTGCAAAGAGCTGTTGAGAATGACGCTGACGGCATAATCGGCCTGGTTTCGCCACGCGAGTTGGATGCCGACGAGATTTTCGATCGCATTTCCCGCGACCGCAACCACAACAAGTCCTGCAAACGCCTCGGATATTCCAAGCGTTTTCATCGCCGGCTGCAGAGCCTCGACAAACCAGTCCGACACAAACGCCGCTCCGGCGCCCGCTCCGGCCAGCACGATCACGGTCAATTTCATCGACCATTCGGCCTGGCCGATCTCTTCGGGCTGCGGAGCGACGGACGGATCGCGCTTGACCGAAAAATATATGCTCGCGGCCATCAAAATCAGTAGGATTACGGCCAGAAAAATATCGAGGCTCGCGATGTGCGGTTCCGCAGGCGTGTGCAGTTCCTTAGCAAGCGTCGGCACAATCAACGCAGAGGCGGCGAGCATCATCAGGGCGACGATCATCTTTGGCGGCTCGGATTTGAACCGCTGTGTACCATTTTTCAAGCCGCCGAGAAACAAGGCGAGGCCGAGAACCAAAACGGAATTGCCAAGAATCGAGCCGATCAGAGCAGCTTTTACGACAAGGTCAAGCCCCGCTCTCAGAGCAAAAATACAGACAAAAAGCTCGGGCAGATTACCCAGTGCCGACTGCAGAATTCCGGTCGCACCGGGCCCCATGCGGCTGCCGAGCTGTTCGGTTGCGTCACCGACGATCATTGCAAGCAAAGCCAGCGCTCCAGCGGTAACTCCGAAAGCGAGCACAGCATTCGCAGCCGCAAAGTGCAAAACGCCCGCAGCGATCACAAACATCGCGCAAAGCCCGATAATTATTTTCTCTTTACGTTGCATCCAGCTATTTATCGTCACTAAAAACGCGTTTTTCCAGTTTCCGCAGCCGCGAAGCCATTTCGCCGAGCTTTCGAAACGCTGCGGTCGAACGCAGCCAGTCGCGATTTTCAAACGCCGGAACACCCGACATCACCTTGCCCGGCTCGACATCGTGTGAGGTTGCGGATTTCGCTGTTAGCACGGTGTCGTCGCCCACCTTTAGGTGGCCTGCGATTCCGACTTGCCCAGCCAGGACGACACGTTTGCCGATGTGCGAGCTGCCCGCGAGACCGGTTTGCGAGCAGATCAGAGCGTCTTCATCTACGGTGCATGAATGGCCGATTTGGACCAAATTATCGATCTTGGCGCCGCTTTTTATGCGGGTTTCACCGACCGATGCGGAGTCTATCGCTGTGTTTGCTCCGATCTCAACATCGTCCTCAAGCACGACACGGCCAGTTTGCGGTATTTTCAGCCAGTGCTTTTCTTCTGTTTTAGCGTAGCCGAAACCGTCCGAGCCGATCGTCGAATTATTGTGGATAATACATCGTTCACCGATCTCACAATTCTCACGTAGGGAAACGCCCGAGTGAATAATCGAGTCGCGCCCGACCCGCGAATTGTCGTACAGGGTTACATTCGGATAGATCTTGACACCGCCTTCGATGATGCAATTTTTGCCTACGACCACATTCGCCATTATTTCGGCGTCATTCGCGACCGTTGCCGATCCATCGATGACCGCAGAGGCATGAATGCCCGGCACGATCGCCGGAGTCGGGAAAAACAGCCTTAAAGCAAGCGTGTATGCGACGTAAGCGTCTTTTGCCCTGAGCACGGCGATGTCATTACGCTCGATTTCGACGGTTTCGTTGAGGAAAATGGCACTCGCTTTTGTTCCCTTAATTTGCGGCGTGTATTTAGGATTGGCAAGAAATGTAATCTCACCCGGCCCGGCAAGATCGAGGCCCGCAGCCGAGCTAATTTCCATATCTGCTGGGCCTTGCGAGATTATTGAGACGGTCGCTGCGGCCAGTTGGGCAAGTTTCATTTAAATATTCTTGAAAAAGCGCGTCGTAATATGCAACACTAGTTTTAGCAAACAAATCAGTCCGCTCAAAGTGTCCGCGCTTTGAAATCCGCACTCCTAAGTTTCGCTGTACCAAATAATCAGGAGATAACACACGCTATGAATGATCGTATTTTGAATCAATCAGGAAAAAAAATGTCGACGGAAGACTATGTAAAGGCCGAACGAAACGGCTCGACCCGGCATGAATTAATTGGCGGACGCGTGGTTCCAAAACCGGCCGGAAACCGTTGGCACAATCTTATCGCAACAAATACCGCCATCGCCGTCGGGAGCCGGCTTAACGGAAACAGGGCCGAGATCTACGTCAACGGTATGCGGGTTCAGCTCAAAAATGATCTGATCTGCTATCCGGATGTTGTTATCGTCAATGGCGCGCCGGTGTTTACCGATCAAAACTGCGACATTTTGCGTAATCCAACCGTCGTGATCGAGATATTTTCGAGTTCGACGAATCCATCCGACAAAACCCAAAAGCTCGAAAGCTATCTCGCCATCGAAAGCGTAAAGGAATGTCTGCTCGTCAAAGCCGACGAGATGCGCGTCGAGCAATACGCCCGTCAAAACGCCTAGCAATGGCTCTATCGCATCTACGACGAACGCGACGACGTGATCTCGCTCGACTCGGTAAACTGCAAAATATCGCTGGCTGAGTTTTATGCTCAGATCAATGTCAAACAAGCGGAGCTAAGCTCGAAGGCCGTTAACTAGCTGCATTTACAAGAAATAAAAAAGGCTTCGACTCATGCGAGCGAAGTCTTTTTTAATCAATATCTGACGATATTACTTCTTGATCATCGTCTGCTGTTCGGATTTGACCATCCATTTGCCGTCTTTTTTTACAAACGAATCGGTTACACGGGCACGGCCGGACTGGCCGGTTTTTAGCGTTATGTTCTGATTGTAACGAAGCACGGCTGAATCTTCGCTAAAACTGAGTAAATCGGCGTCGGTTATCGAGAAAGCCCTAATATTCTTCTCCTTCTTAACGTCAGCCAACGCTTCGTTCTTATTTTGAACCTTGCCGTCAACGCCGGTCAATTCGAAATCATCCGTCGTGCTGCGTGCAAGCAATGTGATGTCGCCGTTGAGCGCGGCTTCGGTGATTTCCTTCTCAAGCTTTACCAATTCGTCGGTCAGAGCCTGTTTATTTGGTGTCGCGGCTGGTGCCGGACTCGATTTAGCGGGTGCCTGAGCGGTGTTCGACACGCCCGAATCGCTCTTTTCCAGACCGCAGACATACATTACGGCCGCCAAAAACGCAAAAGCTAATATTGATTTCATGGAATCTCCTTTTTCGAGATGTGCTGTAAATATTCGATAGCGAGATAATATGCCACACCAGACCGTAAGTCAAAGAATTTGCCTGACCTACATCAAATTTACCGGATCGATCTCGACGTAAATGGATCGCATGTCGCATCCGTTCGATTCGGCGTCGGCGAGTGCTATCTGGAGCGTTTCGCGTAAAGCGCGGCGGGTCGCGCCTTTTAGAATTATCTGAACGCGATATTCGTTTTTCAGACGCGACAACGATGCCGGTGCGGGGCCTAAGATTCGGCAGTGCTTCGCCGTATTTGCAGCGTCCAATGCACGCCTCAGAATATTGGCGTTTCGCATCGCGTCAGAGTGATCGCGATGTTTAATTAAGATCGAAGCCAGCACAAAAAACGGTGGATAGTTAAGCCTCCGACGATATTTGATCTCCTCGGCGTAAAACCCCTCGTAGTCTTGTTTCACGGCGTGACGCAGAGCGTAATGCTCGGGATAATACGTCTGGATCAAAACGCGTCCCGATTTTTTTCCGCGTCCGGAGCGTCCGGCAACCTGCGTTATCAGTTGAAATGTCCGCTCCGCTGAACGCAGATCAGGCAACCCTAGACCAATATCGACCGAGATCACGCCGACGAGCGTAACATTCGGAAAATCGTGCCCCTTCGCGATCATCTGCGTGCCGACGAGCATGTCGAGGCCGCCCGCTGCAAACTTGAGCAGTACATCTTCCATTTCGCCTTTATGGGCCATCGTGTCGCGATCGACACGCTCGATACGCAGGTTTGGGAATTTTTTCGTCAACTGATCGGCGATATTTTCCGTACCCTGGCCGACGAAATAGAGATATTCACTTTGGCAATGCGAGCAGATGCGAGGACTGTTTTCGTGATAATTGCAGTAATGACAAATGAGCTTGTTGTCACGTCGGTGAAAGGTGAGCGTGATGTCGCAATTTTTGCATTTCAGTGTCTCGCCACACGTACGACAAAGCACGAACTGCGAAAATCCGCGTCGATTGAGCAAGATTATCGACTGTTCGCCTCTGCTATGCGTCTCTTTGATCGCCTCAAGCAATTCCGGCGAAAGTGCCACGTCCTTGCCGGCCAGCTTGAAAACCTCGCGCATATCGATCAATTTTGCATCGGCCAAACCGCGTCCGCCGATGCGCTCGGGCAGATGAAGATATTTGTATTTTCCGTGCTGCGCGTTATAAAAAGACTCCATCGCCGGCGTCGCCGATCCCAAAACCACGACCGCTCCCGCGAGACTGGCACGCATTACGCCGACATCGCGTGCGTTGTAGAATGGCGATTCGTGCTGGCGATATGACGCGTCGTGTTCCTCATCGACGATCACAAGCCCGATGTTTTCGAGCGGTGCAAACACGGCCGAACGCGTTCCGATCGCGATCCGCGCCTCGCCTCGCCTTATACGCCGCCATTCGTCGTAACGCTCGCCGGGCGAGAGATTTGAGTGCAAGATCGCCACATCCGCTCCGAAAACCGCTCGAAGCCGCCGCGAAAACACAGGCGTCAGGGCGATCTCGGGTACAAGCATCATCGCTGAACGGCCCTCGTCGAGAGCGAACCTCATCGCCCGGATATATACCTCGGTCTTGCCGCTGCCCGTCACGCCGTGGAGCAAAAACGAGTTGTATTCGCCGCCCTTTGAGATGGCGTTTGTGATCTGGTCGAGAGCCGTCTGCTGCTCATCGGTAAGCGTAAAATCGTCGAGAGCAGGGAAATCTGCCTTCGCGAGAGGATCTCGCAACACATCCTCGACATAGACTTCTAATAGTCCCCGTTTTACAAGCGTGTTGATCGGCGAAGCGTTCGTTTCCGCCTGTTCGAGGACATCGGTAAAGAGCATTTCACCGCCTTGCAAAGCAACCAGATCGACGATCTTCTGCTGCTGCTCCGTCAGCGGTTTTACGTCCGAATCTATAACATTCGACAACAGCCGCACAGCTTTTCGCCGCTTCGGACGCACTTTTTCGCTGTTTATCCCGGCCGGCAGCGACGCTTTGAGCATCTCGCCCCAAAAAGATGCGTAATAATCCGCCGTCCATTGTGTAAGTTTTAGGATTTCGGGCGTGATGAGCGGTTCATCGTCGGAAACCTCGATGATGTCTCTTATCTTAGATTCGTCAAAGTCGATATCAATCGGCAGTTCCGGGTGCAGCCCGACGGCGTAACCGGTCCTACTTCGCTTTCCAAAAGGCACTTTTAGCCGGGCACCCAGCTTGACCTGCTCACGCAAAGTCTCAGGAATCCGATACGTAAAGACGCGCCGCAGCGGCACCGGCAAAGCGGCCTCGACATACTTTGGCAGCTGTGAAATTTTCGCGGGTTGCGGGGACATTTTCTCCTCTTCGACCAAAATGATAACCTATTACAAAACGGAAAATGGATAATTGAAAATGGAAAATTAAGATTTAAGGCTTCTCTCTTACATTTTCCACTATCCATTTTCCATTTTCCATTTCTTTTTATGGATGATCTGTTCAAAACTGGCGAAAAGAAAAACGGTATTAACCCCGTGTTTATCGGAGGCATTGTTGTCGCGCTTGTTCTATTAGGCGGTGCGATCTGGCTGCTTTCGTTCAAACCGTCAATGGATGTGCAGACTGCCAAGATACTCGAAGGTGCTTTTCGCGACGGCTCGGCGGAATACGCCGAGCTCAACAAAGACATCGTCATCTCGACCGACGACAAAACCGTCCAATCGCCAACCGGCATGGGCACCATCTCGATGTACATCAACGGCAAAATTCGGAACCGAGGAACCCGCACGATTGGCGTCCTCGAAGTAAACGTTGCCGTCGTCACCCAGTTCAATCAAATCTTACGCGAGCGAAAAATTCTTGTCGTCCCGGTCCAACAGCCGCGTCTCGATCCCGGCGAGATCATCCCGATAACACTCACCCTCGACGGCTTTACCAAAGACGACGACCGAGCCAATATTCACTGGAAAGTCACCGCGATCAGGGCGGAATGATCTAATCAAATGGAATTTTATGTCCGAGATCGGGGTTGAAAAATCTCGGCTTGGAATCGGACGATCTTGCTTTTAGAAGCGAGGGAATTGCCGTGTGTTCTCTTAATTCCGCCGGATAGCCGATCAGATCCAAAATGGTCGGAAAGATGTTTTGATGCGATGCTTTATAGGCGGTATCAACTTTACCGTCCAGCGTGCCGATCATGAATAGCGGCACAGTCGCTTCTTCCTTGGTATTACCGCCGTGCGACGACCGGCCGTTTACAAACAGCGTCTGTCCGTGATCGCCGGTATAGATGATTACTGAATTATTCGGGATGTGCGTGTAATCGTCGATCAAGTTCTGGAAAAACGAATTCAAATTGTATCTGATCGAATTGTCATAGGCATTAGCTACTTCGGCGAGGTGATCGCCGCTGGGGATGTCAAATTTATTTGTGGTCTCATAGCTAGGTTTCCATATTTGCTGATCGGGCGGAAAATCGATCTGATAAGGAATGTGTGAGCCATGGTTGAGAATGAAAATAAAATTACCGGTTGAAGAGTAAATTATGCGTTTTACTTTTTCGGCAATTATATTGTCCAAGTCCCAGGTTTCAAAAGCCTTGTTGTCGCTGATGTCGAGCACACCCTGGAAATTGTCGAAATAGTTTTTATCATCATCGACCCCGTTCCAATATCCGTTCATCTGTCCCTCAAAGAGATGAACATTGTAATTCATCGCTTTGGCATACTGAAAAACGGTAGGGAATGTATTTACTTTAAATTCGGTCTTATCTGGAAAATCGTCCGGGGTCAGACCCGTAATGAGGGCGACGTATGTAAAACGGCTGCCGGTCGAGGCGGCAGTGGCGATTCCCCAGTTGTGCAGTATATTTTGACTAGCTAACTTATCTAGCAGCGGCGTCGTTTCGCGGGCATAGCCATTCAGGCTGAGATGATCGCCTCTGACGGATTCACCGACCACGATTATAATGTTATTGCCGGGACGATAATTTTCAGCGAGCGGAGGTTTTGGGATCTGGCGGCGCGTAACTGCGACACCCGTCATATCCGAGGCCCATTTACCGTTCGCCACCGGCCCGTTAATCAGGAAATCGGTGTTTGTGCGAAAAAAAGCAGCCGTAGCAAAGGTCGGGAATTTTTGATCCACTACAAAAGGAAATATGGCGAAAGATACAATTATTAAAACATTTGCGACGAGAAATTGTTTAAGACCACGCGATTTTTCAGACCGGAAAAATATAAACAGGAGTAGTATAACCAGACAGGGTATGATCGACTTTAAATTTACGTACATCCAGATCGAAGCCGTTTTTTGCTCGGTTGTCGTGTCAACGGCGGTTTCTATATCGAACTTATCCGAAAATCGGCCGAGCGCTTTTTGATAGCCGTATTCGACAAATATCGATAGAGCAAAAATAAGAAAGTAAAAAACTTTATAAGGCCATGAGGCTGAAAGCGCGGAGACGATAAAGCGATAGAAAATATAAAACGATATAAGGATGCAAATGACTGCAATTGCCAAAAAAAACCAGGTTTCCGCATCAAACAGATAAACAAAATAATCAGAATAATTTACGCGAACTGCATAAATCTCAAAAACGAATAGAAACAGGACAAAGCCAAACGCCAGCCGTCTAATTTTATGATCGTTGATTGTAAACGGTTTTATCATTCAGATATTGTTAGAGTGCGCGATTTATCGCCTCTATTTTGTTAACGTTCCCAATCAATACGGGATAAATCGAGGTTGCGAGACTTACGCGATAAATCGCGCACTCTGAACTCAAGTTTCTTTAACAAAAAGCTCTTCCAGCGATTGTTTGACTGGCTGCACCGAGATGAGGTGGCCGCCCGCATTGCGCGTGATTGTCAGGACAGCGTCAAGGTCGGATTCGTCGAGTATCTGGATATTCGCTCCGTTTGGTTTGGCTGAGATTGTCGCTCCCGCGATGAATTCTATTTGCTCGCGGATCGCATCCGCCGCAACGCCCTGAACGCTGACTTCGAGCATTCGATGTTCGCCGCTGTTGACAAGCAGGTCGTTGAGATTGCCTGTTGCAGAGAGCTTGCCGTTGCGAAGTATTGCGACCTCGTCACATAAAGCCTCAATGTCCGACAATATGTGGGTGGACATAAAGACCGTCACGCCTTTTTTCCTTAGAGAGGCGATCAGTTCGCGTATCTCACGCCGCCCGACGGGGTCGAGGCCGCTCATTGGCTCGTCCATGAATACGATCTCCGGTTCATTGATGAGCGACTGTGCGAGGCCGACGCGTTGGAGCATGCCCTTTGAGTACTTGCGAAGCTGGCGACGCCAATCTTTCTCTTCTAAACCAACCGCCGTCAGTAATTCTTCTGTTTTATTTCGCCGCGTTTTAGCATCAAGCCCAAAGAGCTGACCAAAATAATCCATCAGCTCATGAGCGGTCAAATAATCGTAAAAATACGGATTCTCCGGGCAATAGCCGATGCGTCTGTGCATCTGCACATCGGCAATGTCCCGACCGAGTATCTTCGCCGAGCCGCTCGTTGGGAACATCAGGCTCATCAAAAGCTTGATCGTCGTCGTTTTGCCTGCGCCGTTGCCACCGAGAAAGCCGAAAATTTGTCCGCCCTTCACATTCAGCGTCAGATCGTCGAGAGCACGCATGCGTTTCTTTTTCAGGAAGCCGGTCTCGTAGTCTTTCGAGAGGTTGTTGATCTCTACAACGTATTCCATAGTTTATTGTAACGTTAGTCCAGTGCGTGCGGGGTCGAGTTTTACCCGGCAATTCTCTATGTCCAAAAGGTAAGGAGCGTCGGTTGGATCGACCAGTAAATTTTTGTCATCGACGCGAAAATCGCGGCCCTCCGGCAGATGTACACTCCTCAGCAGCGGCAAGATCTCGGTGAGCGAATTGGCACAGCGGCCTGCGTTTTGTTTGTATTCGGCGAGCGTCTTGTCGATGGCTTCGCGTTCGTCGAGCGAGTCATAGTCGTGCAAACGGCGTATCGCCGTCAGCCGCACCATTGGGTCGCCGGAGCCGTCGTACATTTGCTGAAAGATTTTTCGCGAGGTCGAGCGGCTGCCGCCGTCATTTTTTATGACGCCGGCCATCATTTTCATAAACGGCTGAGCACCCGCGATCTCCGAGCCTTTTTCGTACATTTCGGCTGCCTCGTCATATCGGCCGA
>JAYVER010000102.1:0-5820 GCA_043748725.1 Chloracidobacterium sp.
AAAAGAGGGCGGTGAGCTATTGTGTTGCAACATGCTGGGAGTGATGTTGAGACCGCAGCGGCCGCAGAAGCGTGAGTTTTCCGGGAGCGGGGCGGAGCAGCGTGGGCACGGATATGTGGCGGTTGATCCACCCGGGGTGATCATCGTGAACGAGCCGCTGCCGCATTTTCCGCAGAATCTGACGCCCTCGGCAAAGCGCGAACCACAATTCGAACAGGCGACGATCCCGGGCATCACGCTCGACTGCGGAGAGCCGCTGCTGCTTGCCCCCTGCGACGGCGATGGCTGGCTCGCGGTGCCTTGAACGGGTCGCAATTGGGCCTGGATAACCTGTTCATTGGCTCCTGCGCGGACTTCGATCACACGTTCGTCGTCCTTTTCGCCCGCCTTTGAAACACGCAAAATATGCTGGCCGGCCGGGATGTCAGTCAGAACAACGCGGCCCGAACTGCCAATACTTCCCTTTCGTTCGTCGTTGACATAAACCTCGGCATTGACCGGAGCTAAAACAACGAGTCGAGACATGCCAGAGAGTTTTTTCTCGTCAATGTCCTCAGAGGCCGTTTCGAGCTCAGTGATCCAGTCGGCAACCGACGCCGGGCGATTGGCCGGATCAACCTCGAGAGCATGCATTATCACCCGATCAACGTCCGCCGGTACATCAGACCGTATAGACGAGAGCGGCGGCGGCTTTTGCATGATCTTTTGCATGATTAACTGCATCATATCGCCCGAAAAAGGCGTTTTGCCGCCGAGCATCAAATATGCGATCGTGCCAAGCGCGTAAAGATCGGCACGTTTGTCAACGCCCAATTCCGGCTGCATTTGCTCCGGCGACATAAATTCCGGTGTGCCGATAATGCCGCGTGACGACGGCGTGGCATTTGAACTTATATCCGTGACGGTCTGATTGATGATCTTTGCCAAGCCAAAATCGCCGACCTTCACAAACCCGTCGCCGCCTTTACCCTTTTGCATTATGAAAATATTCGCGGGCTTGAGATCGCGGTGCAAAATGCCGAGGTCGTGAGCGGCCTCGACGCCGTCGGCGATCTGTCGAAGCAGTCGGACGGCACGTTTTACAGGCAATGTTCCCTCGCGGCGGAGCAATTTGTGAAGCGTCTCGCCCTCAACATATTCCATTACGAGATAGAAAACGCCGTCAGGCGTCTCGCCAAAATCGGTTACGCTGACAGTGTTCGGGTGCAGTATCGACGCGGCGGCCTGGGCCTCACGCTCGAACCGCGCGATCGCCTCGCCTTCCTGTAGGTCGTCGCTGCTGAGAATGTCCTGGCGGACGGTTTTCACCGCAACGTTTCGATGGTCAAACTTTTTGTCTTTGGCAAGATAAACCTGGCCCATTGCACCGCGACCAAGGCGGCTCTGAAGCAAATACCGCTCCGCGACCGTCTGCGGCCCCGGCAGCGACAGACGCGTTTGCGTACCGTCCTGTGGACACGCCGCCACGTCGTCTGGGTAACAAAGCTCACATTTCGGGCATTCCTTCATAGTTCAAGAATTATCTTGAATGCAAGGCAAAAATATTCCAAGTGTAGAACGCGGGTTTGCGGATGTTTTTGCGGTTATTGGACTTCTGTTTTCGTTTTGCTATAATTCCCTTTGCTTTTGGGTCGTTAGCTCAGTTGGTAGAGCAGCGGACTCTTAATCCGCGGGTCGCAGGTTCAATCCCTGCACGGCCTACCAAAATCAGTAGGCAGAAGGCGGTTGGCAGAAAGCAGTCATTTGTGTTGGGAACACGCGACTGCAACCCGCCAACCGCCGACAGCCAACTAAACTTTATCCCGCCATTTTAGAACTTCGTCACGCAATATCGGATTTTGCTGAAAGCTGCCCGTTTGCCCTTGTGCGGCGGTTGCTCGTTGGATGTGCCAATAGCTAAGCCCGAGCTTTCCGATGGCCCGCACATAATTGCTGCGGGGTCGGAATTTGCCATTGAACAGCCCTCCCAACACCCATCCGGAACTCCTGAATGCCGACATTGCCTTTGCCGCATGTTCGGTCGGGATCAGGCCGCGGGCGATGTCGATCGCGAGCATTTCCTTCAATATCTTGTTCTGGCGACGCATGATATAGAGCGTAAAACCGACAAGGATCAGGAAAAACGGTATTTCGAGGACCAAATATCCAACGACAAAACCCTCAAGCCCGCCGATAACTGCCAAACCATTCCAGATGGCATGCAGCGTCACGGCTCCCATATATCCGATGACAGGCATTATTATCCTGACAAAGCGTTTGTGAGATTCGCGTGCGATACCGCAGCCGATGCCGGTCATTGACGTAAATGTGACGTGGGCAAACGGCGACATAATTCCCCGCATCACGAACAAGACTAGCAATCCGCCCATACCGGCTCCGCCGATCGCGCGGCCATAATAAAGAACGTTTTCCACCGTCGCAAAACCGAGTGCGATCACTCCGGCAAATACAATACCGTCCAAAATGTCATCAAAATAACGGCGGAAAAATATTAACAAAATGATCAGGCCGAGACCTTTTGAGCCTTCTTCAAAGATCGGGGCCGACATAACCGCGCCAACTGCGCTTCCAACTTCGGGCGAGATGCCTATGCTCACCACTATGTCCACACCGGTATTGACGACAAACGACACCGTCACGGCGACAAGCGCTCCCCAGGCAAACGCGAGAGCCAACAGCCAAAAGGGTTCCGGATCGTAGCGGTCGATCCAAATTAGAGGCATAAGATAAATTACCGCCGGAAAAAAAGCGACAACCGATGCAATAATCGCAGGAATGATACCCACGCTCGCAAATATAATAAGAGCGACGATCATCGACAAAAAGATGATCGCAAATATAGTTACGCCGATACCGATGTATCGCCCGGTTTTACTCGGTTCGGGCTTAACGGCCGCCATGCTGCTAAGACCAAAATTAGCAAGCGACGACTGCATACTATTGTGCGTCTGCGCAGCAGCTATCTGATCGAACGCATGCATCTCCATATCACGATAGCTCTGGTTTGCCGCAACGGTTTGGGCGGTTGAGATTTCCGGTTCGCTATCGATCCGAACCGTCGCGGTCACTCCGTTTGTGCCAAACTGGATCTGATCGCCGGAATTGAGTTTTATAGACTCGATCCGCTGGCCGTTGACGAGAGTGCCGTTTGTACTCTGATTGTCGCGTATGTAAAATCCGTCAGCCTTTGCCTCAATAAAAGCGTGCTGTTTCGAAGCGATCCGCTCCGATATCGGATCAAAGCGGATGCTGCACGTATCGCTTCGTCCGATGGTCAGAAAACCGGTTTCCAACTCGTACGTTTGGCCGGTCAACGTACCGCCATTCATCATAATGTGTAATTTCATACTGCAATAATAGAAACAAAATCCCCAAAGTCAAGCCTTTGAGTGATTTCGGGCGTTTATCGTGTTAGCGGCCAAAAGAAAACAGCCGAAAGAAACGCGATCTTTCGGCTATATTTGCAATGAAATGTGAGTTTATGACGCAGCTTGGATGGCTTCGCGCATGACGAGATCGAAAGTTCCCGGATCGACCTTACGAAATCTCCGGTTTCTGTTTAGCGACACCGCTATCGAGATCGTCGGATTGTTGCCTTTGAACCGCATTCCGCCTGCGATAAGTAGGTTATAGAGCTCATTTACGTGCAGGGCGCTGCCCGACTCACGCAATAGTAGCGTACAGGCTTGCGTGATGGTACGATCGCTGAAACGATTGCTCAGCGGCTCTAAATTATTGGCTATTGACGGGATGCCGCGATTCTTGTTAATGTACGCGACCGAGCTCTCGCGTCGATAGCTGTCCAGACGTTGTTGAGGCTCCGTATTTATGGCGCTTCGCTCACGAAAATTGCTTTCGGGATGAATGTCTTCCTCTATTCTTAGCGATTTACCAAAATTCCGAGACCTATTGCCCGAACGCATAGTGACAAGAAGACTGTCAATCGCCTGCTCAGTTTGTGAAGCATTGTTCTCAAGAGCTCCGATCTCCTGACGCAACAGTTCAACTTCGGTTTCAGCTTCGCGAAGCCGTGCTATCAGACGGCTCTGTGCGTTGCGCGTCTGCCGCACATTTTCCTCAAGTGTTGCTATAACATTTTCGTCTAACATACTGCGATTGTGATTCTTATGAGTTTACCTGAGTTAAATTCTGTGATTTGAATTGTATCGAAAACTTAATGATTGCGTGTCGTAATAAAATCCAAAGTATCTTCCAAACAAGAACGATACTCCGATTCCGGCAAAACATCAAGACTTTTTCTCGCGCGGCCAATGAAGTCCTCGGCTCGGGATTTGATCTCATCGAGGATGCCGAAGTCGTCCAGCTTTTCCCGAATCTGTTCGCGTGTGAGAGCTGTGTAGTCACCGTTAAGCATTACCGATTCAAATCGAGGTTTTAATGATGGTTCTTTTTTGAGCAGAGAGATGAGCGGCAGCGTGAGTTTGCCTTCGAGAAGATCGGTTCCAGCCGCCTTGCCAAGCTGTTCGGCGTCGGATGTCAGGTCAAGAATGTCGTCCGATAACTGAAATGCTATGCCGAGGTCCATGCCATAATCCCGCAAAGCTATTTGTTGCGCCTGATTCGCACCGCCGAGAATACCGCCGATCTCGCAGCACGCCGAAAAAAGATACGCCGTTTTTCGCCGCAAAATATCGAAATAATCGTCCTCGGTAATGCCGAGACTGCCGATCATCGTCATTTGGATCAGCTCTCCCTCGGTCATTTTCCGCGTCAACCGCGTCAAGATATCAAGTATCTCAAGCGAGCGCTCACGCAAAGCGGTCTGAAACGCCGACATATACAGCCAGTCGCCCATCAGCACCGCCGTCTGATTGCCAAACCGAGCATTGATCGATTTTCTGTTTCGGCGAACATCGGCGTTATCGATAATGTCGTCATGCACCAGCGTCGCTGTATGAAGCATTTCCATCACCGTAGCGAGCCGAATGGAACTCTCGGTGGAACCGTCACCGCCGATTGCGTAGTTCGCTAGTATCAAAAGTGCCGGCCGCACGCGCTTGCCACCCGAAGCACGAAGATATTCGCCCAAATAGTTGATAACCTGAATATTAGAGCTAGCCTGACGCTCGAATTCGGCCTCGACAAGCAATAATTCGTTCTTAATGAGGTCAAATATCCTGCGAGCTGAGGCTTGAGGAAGAAGCTCTTTTTTGGCTTGGGCAAATCGCTGCATAGGAACTTAACCGCGAAAAAAGCGAAAGAAGCTAAAAATAAGAAGGCTCATCTTACGATAATCTTTTCGATCTGGTTGACACGATCCTTTCATATTCAAGCTTAGGAAAATGACCAAAGTTAACAAGCAATCCAAGCTCAAATCCGGTTGCCTTAAGATAATTCATCACTTGAGCACGATGTTCGGCGGCCAAACTTTGTACAGCTTTGATCTCAATAATAATTTTATCGAAACATACGAAATCCGGCTTATAAACGTGAGTCAACTTTCGTTCGCGATAATAGAGGTCAAGTTCTCGCTGCTCAACAAAAGGAATGTCAAGATGCTGGAATTCGATCGACAAACACTCCTGATAAACCGGCTCCACAAAACCGCAGCCTTTGTCCTTATAAACTTCAAAGCACCCTCCGATTATTGCGTAACTTTCATCTTTGAAAATAAGATCAACCACGATTTTGCAATTTTAGTATTTTTTTGGATTTGATCAGGTCTTAAGTATTCTCAATTTGATCACAATAGCACCATAAAATAATTTCAACCGCAATTTAGCATTTTTCGCGTATTTCGCGGTTAATTGCTTCTGTAGTTGTCGAATTTCATATCGATCCCAAAATCTTTCGCTTTCA
>JAYVER010000103.1:0-14952 GCA_043748725.1 Chloracidobacterium sp.
ACGTCAATTGTTCGCTTTTCATTCCTCCATTATATAATCCTCTTACCCTACAATCGACAACAACCGACACATTTGTAGGGGTTTTTCAAAGAACTCTACAAATCGTTCGATATATCGGAGGACATCTATTTTGAGCCCGGAATAAACCTTATAGTGGGAATTAATAATTCCGGTAAGAGTGCTTTATTGGAGGCAATCAGTCTTAATTTTGCAAATATAGCTCACAGAGATTCTAAGGAAGGAAGCACGGTCAAACATACCTTTAGAATTGCCAGTGGCGATATTCTAAGAATTATAAAGAAGCACGACTCTTTCGAGATGCCGACGTACTCCTCGCCGGAGATTGCACAAAACATGCTGCGAGAAGGGCTGGATCAATTTCTTGATGTTACCGTTACGTCCAACCCTAAACAATTTAGCTATGAATTCGTTTATAGATCGCCGTCTGGTAATTACACAATTGACGGCTCCCAGATTAGGGATACAATTCGTTTCTCTAAATTTGATGGGCATTCCCCTATAGCTCACGAAGTCAAACCTAGAGCGGGCCTTGAAACCGACTTAGAAACGGAAATCCGCGACTTTATAAAGAATTTCTTCTTCTTCAAGGGGGAGCGAACCAATCTGCACACGCACAAGATTGGCAGATCTTCCAAACTAGCAAGTGACGCTTCAAACCTTCCGCAGGTTCTTAACACCGTGATAAATTCGCAAGTTACTTTTCAAAATTATCTCAATCTCATAAGACGGGTATTGCCGGAAGTAAAATATGTTTCTTCCGAATTGGCCGACGGTGAGGCCGATTTTTCCATCAAAATTCGCACCTCTGACGCAACTCTTGAAGAGGAGGAAATGCGGTTCCCATTGGAGGATTGTGGTACCGGCGTTGGACAGGTTCTAGCCATTCTTTATGTGATCGCCACATCGAAAAAACCGAGCGTGATTGCAGTTGACGAGCCGACGTCGTTTCTCCATCCATCGGCTACCCGAGAACTGATTCGCATTTTTAAGGAATACCCTCAACATCAGTACTTCATATCAACGCATTCAGCCGAAGTGTTTGCGGAAGTCCGTCCAAAGACATATACGCGGTTGAGTTATCAGAATGGACGAACAGCGATCATGTCTACTGAGATTGAGCAAATAGGCGAGACTTATCGGGAACTAGGCATATCGCCGTTTTATGAGTTTACCTACTGGGTCGAAGGCGAAACGGAGTTGCTGGCCTTTCCTTATATTCTTGGCGACACCAGTGTTCAAATACATACATTTTCTGTTTCGGATGTAATCACCCGGAAAGACTCAAAACGAGAGATCGATCGATTGCTGGAAATTCACGGTAACATGCTCAAATCGAGGAGCGGTGAGCCAACGAAACCTAAGATGAAGATTGTTGTCGACCGTGAACATCTAAACGAACAAAATAAAGCCGATTACGAAAAGCGACCGGATAAGATGGTTAACTTCTTGCCGAGAAAGATGTTTGAAAATTACCTACTACATGGCGACGCCATAGCGGTAGTGATCAATCAACATCTCAAAGAACCAATCACTAAAGCTGAAATTGATGGAGATTTGGAAAGTTTTAGAAACGGCGTCGAAATGAAAGAGTGGCTTGCGACGGCAAATGGAGCAAAAATACTTGAGGAATTATTTTCATTACACTTGTGTGAATTTGTTAAGACAAAACATGGCGTTGAAATCACCAAATGGCTTATGGATAATGATCCTCGATTCCTTCATGAACTGAAAATGTTTCTTTTAAATCTTCGTGAAGAAACCACGGTTAAGTAGCGTCTGCCTTTAGTCTGCGAAGCGGATGCATATTTGCAGCCCATGGTGAGAACCGTGGGAAACCCGGCCGACCAAGAGAGCGAGCCGTCGAAGACGGCGGCATAAACAACCGTCTTCTGCATTAAAGAACCCAGTCGCTACCGCTCCCGGTTCTGACCAATCCATTCCCACATCTGGCGATGTGGGCTACAAATAGATCATCGTCGTCGACGGTTCCGATAATGCGTAAGCCCGGCACGTGAGTAAGGGCGTAACACGTACATTGAGTTGAATGTTACGTCCTTGTTGACACGCGGGCTTCTGCAATAAATGACGTAGGTGTATGCTAAGCGCATGCGCAATTCTGACGATTACGACCTTGACGCCGAGATCATTGACATCACTCCGAGACTGCCCCAGTCCACGCATAAACGCAGCCGTATGAAGTGGGTGATTCTCCCGGTACTACTGATGATGGTTATTGCCGCTATTCGCGGGATATACGTTTATGTTGACTCGCTGTGGTACGGGTCATTGGGTTTCGGGTCGCGGTTCTGGTATGTGCTGGGGCTTGGGTGGGGGTTGTTTGCGATATTTGGGGTTCTGACGTTTGCTATCTTAGGCGGCGGGTTTTACAGGCTGCAAAAATGGTTTCGGATGAACTCGCTTGCCCCGCGACGGATCTTTGTCAACAAGCAGGCGGTTGATCTCGATCTCGGCAAATACCTGCGGCCCGTCGGCTGGATCGTCGCGGCCGTTTTCGGCATCGGTTCGGGGCTTGAACTCAGTACAGATTGGCAGGCCTGGGTGCTGTATCTTCACCAACCGGCAACGGCGATGGCCGATCCTGTGTTTGGCAGGTCCGTCGGTTTCTACCTGTTTTCGCTGCCGATCTACGAGATGTTGGTCGGGTGGCTGACAACGATGACGCTTATTCTGCTGTTTGCCGCCGTTATTTACGCGGTGATCTCGGCGGTTCCCGACAAAGTAGTTCTTGAGGGCGAAAAGAGCTTTTTCTTTGTGGGTTTTGGAGCGCGTGCTTATACGGCGGCATCGGTGCTGCTCGGGGCATTACTGTTGATCTTTGCGTTGCGGACGATGCTTTCGCGATACGTGTACCTCTGGACCGATCACCCATCGTTCAGCGGCGTGACTTACACAGAGGCCAATTACCTTATCCCGGGCCTGACGGCGGTCGCGATCGCTCTTGGGGCTGGGGCGTTACTGCTCTTTGTTAATGCTTTTACGAAACGCGGCATTCGGCTCATGATCGCCGCCATCGGGGTGCCGATCCTGGTCTATGTTGTCGCTGTGGCGATCATTCCGTCCTATATTCAGAGCTTTGTGGTCAAGCCGAACGAGCTCGACCGCGAGACACCCTATATCGAGCACAATATCGCCGGTACGCGCACAGGGTTTAATATCGGACAGGTCCAGGTTCGCGATTATGCGGCTGACATTACGCCGGCGGCGTTCGATCTCGCGTCAAATAAAGGCACCCTCGCTAATATTCGCCTCTGGGATTGGAACGCTCTCCAGGACACGCTGCGGCAGATACAGGAAATTCGGACCTACTATGACTTTCCGGATGTGGATGTCGACCGGTACAAGATCGGCGGCGAGATGCGGCAGGTGATGGTCGCGACACGCGAATTTGACGTGGGCAAGCTGCCCGAACAGTCGCGCAACTGGATAAACGAACGGCTTGTTTACACTCACGGCTATGGGCTGACAATGAACCCCGTTAACGAATTTACCACCGAAGGCAAACCGCGATTTCTGCTGTCGAACATGCCAATCGAATCGACCGGCGACGTTGTGGTCACGCGGCCCGAAATCTACTTTGGCGAGCGAACCGATACACTCGTCTACGTCAAGACCAAGCAGCGAGAATTTGATTATCCGCAGGGCGAGAATAACAACTATACGAACTACGAGGGCGACGGCGGCTTTGCGGTCGGCAGCGGGTTGCGGCGGTTTTGCATCGCTTGGGCGACTGACGATATGACCAAGCTGCCGTTCTCGGACGACGTGACGGCCGAGAGCCGCGTCCTGATGCACCGCAATATCATCGACCGGATAAAGCGGATCGCACCGTTTTTTAGCTACGACGCCGACCCGTACATGGTCGTAAATGACGACGGGCGGCTTGTGTGGATGGTCGATGGCTATACGACATCGGACAGCTTTCCGTATTCGCGGCATTACGACGCTAACGGGCAGAAGATCAATTACATCCGCAACAGCGTCAAGGTTTCGATCGACGCCTACACGGGTGCGGTGAATTATTACGTTTACGACGACGCGGACCCGATCATCACGGCGTATCGGGCGGCGTTTCCGGAGCTTTTCAAACCGGCGTCCGAGATGCCCGAGGGGCTTCGCTCTCACATTCGCTATCCGGAAACGCTGATGAAGACGCAGGGCGACGTGTTCGGTCTCTATCATACGCAAAGCGCGAAGATGTTCTTTGGCCGCGAAGATGTCTGGAGCGTCGCGCGTGACGCGGCCGCGAGCGACGCCGGCAGCAAGACGCAGGCTCAGCCGCAGCCGCTCGAACCGTATCAGGTCCTCATGCCGCTGCCGGGCGAGAATGCCGGGTCGGAATTTGCCCGAGTTTTGACGTTCACGCCCGCTAACCGCAACAACATGATCGCGTGGATGGCCGGGCGGGCGGATGGCGACGCATACGGGCAATTGCTCGTCTACAGCTTCCCGTCGTCCCGCGTGATCGACGGCCCATTGCAGATCGAAGCGCGGATCGATCAGGATGCGCAGCTCGCCGGTCAGATCACGCTCTGGAACCAGCAGGGGTCAAAGGTCAAGCGCGGCAACCTGATCATCATGCCGATCGGCACCGGCCTGCTATTTGTTGAGCCGATTTATCTGCAGGCCGTGAGGAGCCCGATGCCGGAGCTTCGGCTGGTTGTATTGGCAACTCAGGAACGGCTGGTGTATGCCGCGAATTTCGACACAGCCTTGAGCCAATTGATGGGCGAACCCGCAAAAACAGCCGCTAAAGACGAGCCGCCCGCCAAACCCGGCGAAAAGCCAAACGCGCCGACAGAGTCCACAAATGAGCTGATCAAAAAGGCAGGACAGATCTTTAACGATTACCAGCGACTCACCGCCGAGGGCAAACTCGGTGAGGCCGGCCAAAAACTCGAGGAGCTAAAGCGGGTTCTCGGGCAATTACAAGCCGGGCAAAAATAGGGCGAAAAGGCCCTCTTGCTACTTTTGCTGCAGTACAGACAGGATATTGCCGGCGGGGTCTTTGAACCAGGCGATGTCCGGTGCGTGGCCGCCGGCGGCGGCACGGTAGATGCCTTTGGTGTCGGGTTGGGCGCCGTGGATGTCGTAGCGTTCTAAGCGGACACCGCCAGCGGTGAGCTCGTCGACGGCTTTGTCGATATCGTCAACCGGGAAATTCAGGACCGTGAACGACGCTGGCGCATGGTCGTGTTTTGGATAGATGATGACTTCGCCGCCGCCCGCGATCTTGAGCGTCAGGATGCCCATTTCGCCGCTGGTGACGTCGAGAC
This sequence comes from Chloracidobacterium sp., assembly GCA_043748725.1. Taxonomy (GTDB): domain Bacteria; phylum Acidobacteriota; class Blastocatellia; order Pyrinomonadales; family Pyrinomonadaceae; genus OLB17. The sequence goes on from JAYVER010000103.1 coordinate 5,316, forward strand.
CGAGCGTTTGGCCGTAGAAGTCTTTGGCTTTTTCGATGTCATCAACTGAAAAGCTCGAAAATGCGTGTGTGGTTTTGAACATGATGTCCCCCTTTTTAGTAAATAGTTAAAAGTGAATAGTTGCCGAAGGAGAACCACCCCGTCTGCGAAACGCAGACACCCCTCCTTTGTAAGGAGGGGAGCTTTTTAGGCGGGTTCGGTTGAGGCTTCGTCGTTCCAGGCGAAGAGGCTGTTTTTGGCGTCGAGTTCTTCGGCGGCGTTGTTTTCGCGGCGTTCGGTGATCCAGGTTTTTACGTTGCTGGCCATGTCGCGGTCGTCTTCGACCTTATCCTGCTGCTGCTGGATCAGGGTCTCTTCGGCTGTAGGGATGGGCGGCAGAACTTGTTCGGCGTCGCGCTTGATGATCTTAATAACTTGTTTTTTCATAATTTCGGCGGATCGCCGATCAACTCAATGCCCGTACCTTTGGCGGTGCCGTGTTGGACTTTTCTTTTCCGTTTCCGAGGGTAAGCAGGTCGCCGGGAGCACAATCGAGTGTCCGGCAGATCTTTTCGAGCGTCGCAAAGTTTATGCCGAGGGCCTTGCCCTTTTTGAGCCGCCAGAGCGTCGAATAGCTGACGCCCGTTTCTTTTGACAGCCAATAGAACGAGCGGCCGTACTTTTTTAACAGGTCGTCAACGTTGATTTCGATTCTTGGATGCATATGCTCGGAAAAAGGCCCCGGTCGCTACCGCTCTCGGTACTGACTCGTGGGATGTTGACTATATTACATACAGAATATATTTCATATTTGACATATAGTCAAGAACGGCGTAGTTTTAAGTCAAATAGAGCTTAAGCTCGCTCTCTTTTCAGATGCCCCCGGAATCAGCCGCTAAATCTGAAGTCAACAGCTAAAAATCAAGGAAAATCGACATGAGTGATCTGACTATTACTAAACGCCCCGTCGACGGCGTTGTTATTCTTGATCTCACCGGCAAGATCAAGCTGGGCGAGAGCAATCTCGAACTGCACCGCACGCTTCGCGGCCTGGTCGAACAGAACGAAAAGCGGGTCGTACTCAATCTTGCTAATGTTACGAGCATAGATTCGAGCGGGCTCGGCGAGGTCGTTTCCGGCTATGCGACGCTCGAGCGAAACGGCGGCGAATTGAAGCTGCTAAATCTGACCGATCGCGTTAACGAGTTGATGGTGATCACCAAGCTTTTGTCCGTTTTCGACGTCTATGACAACGAAGCGGCCGCTATCGCCGGTTTTAGACCCAGTGATGAAAGGGTCACACAGCCGTTAGATCAGTAAGTTGGTAACGCCGGACGCTGTAGCCCCGGCAAAAAGGAATCGGAGGGCCGATTCAGGGAATTAAAATGAATACGTATGGCCCAGCAGTTTTCTTTCTTGTTTTGACAACCAGTATTATCGGCTTTTTGGTGATAGTTAACCTAAAAACCGCGTTGCTAAGCCGACGGAAAGCGCCGGTACGAGTACCTATTTTGCGAGACGATACTCAGTTTAAGAGAGCCTCCGCGACCCGCCCGGGCATCATTTGTATGCTGCCCAGGTACGAGCAAAGGCGGCCCGAACAACCGCTCTGGTAAAGAACTCTTGCGTGATCAGGCGTCTTTAGGGTAATCGTAATTGACCATCCAGTTGACGCCGAATTTGTTAATCCACATCGGGAGATATGCTCCCTCAATCGCTAACTCTCTTGCTATGCGGTCTGTCGGCGGCGACCGATGGCGACGAATGCACACAGGATGCCCGTAACACAGGGAAAGATCGCATCCGGGAGTCTGGTCGTTGCGCCGATAACAGTTGCTCCAATCATAATAATTACCAGTCCGACGGCGGCGAGCGGCGTAAGTCCCGGCTTAATTTTAGTTGCCCACGGCACGATCAGCCCGATCGCTCCGAGAATCTCGCACACGCCGATAAAGTATATAAAACCGATCGACAGATAAGCCGGCATATTCTTAGCCATCTCGTCGGCAGGCATCAAGAATTTTGATGCGCCGGCGAACACGAATAGCAGTGCGAGCAATATCTGCAAAATCCAAAGAACGATGTTCATTATAATTTTCTCCTGAGTGTCTACTGTTTTGGAGCCGATTCGACAACCGTTTTCATCTGCGCCAGGCCTTTTTCAAAATCACCGCCGACTACTTTGTCCATATTCATTATTAGGGAGAAAGCTTTGGCTGGGAAATTATTCTTTCCGGTCATCGTCCAGGTGACATTAGTCTTGTCGCCTTCCGGTTTTAGAGTGAATTCGGTTAGATTTTTAGCGGCAAATGGCTTGATAAACTCGAGGTCGATCTTTACATTGTCATTCGGATGGCTCGCGGTCATGGTCATGCGGCCCTCGCCAACCTGATCGTTGCCGACCCATGAGTAAGTAGAACCGGTGCCGGACGGAGTTCCCGAATAAGTTGTTCTCATCGCCGGGTCGATCTTTGCCCACGGCGACCACGCTTCCCACTTGTGAAAATCGTTAACCTGTTCGAAGACCTTATCAGGCGTCGCATTCATCGTCGCCGTGCGTGTTATCTTAAAATCCTCCGGCTGTATCGCGACAACGACGCAAAATATAACAACCACTAAAACCAAAACGACAAATATCGCCAAAATAGCTTTCTTGATCATAGATTTTCTCCTGTGAATGCGACTTTAACCGATTTCGGGGCCGCATACCAAATGCTTGTCTGTATAGTCAGGTTCCGTCGCAGGCGTCCTTTAGCACCTAAATGTCGATCTTGTATATTTTGAGCATTGACTGCTTCGCTGTGTTGCTTTCTCACGGTCGCTCGCGGCGAAAAGTCTGGCTGGTCCATGGAAATATAGCCATTCCGGTTACAAATCGTTTGCCATCCGGCTGAAAGTGGACTATAAATAGCCGTTATGAAGCAATGTCCGGCCTGTAAGACCACATACACCGACGAAACACTCTCGTACTGTCTCGCGGACGGAAGGCCGCTTGTGCCGGTCGTAGACGATCAGGCAACGGTGGCGAACTACGGCGGTGAAGCAACCGCCGTTTTGGGCAGCGGCGGGCCGATGCGGGTCGAGATACCGCAGGAGACGCGGGAAGCACGTATCACACCGGCCTATACTCAGGGTGCGGCGCCAGCCAACCGGTCATCCGGCGGAATGAAAATTATTCTCGGCGTCCTTGCGGTGTTGCTGCTCATCGGGGCGATCGTGGTTGTCGGTGGTCTCGTTTTTTACCTAAACAGCAAACGGCCAGAGGTCTCATCTGTCTCCAATACGACGAATCGAACTCCAACAGCTACTCCGTCTCCGTCGGCCACTGCGAACGACAAAGACGATCTTCGTGAGCAGATCGCCAATCTCGAAAAACGTCTTAACGAGCAAAAAACCGCTAATCGACCTATAAATATCCCTCTTACATTGCCGAACCAACCTACGACAACATCGACCGCACGAGTAAATTCGCCCGGCGACGGTTTTCTCGCCTTGCGAACATTTCCGAATAGTGAAGCAGGATCGAGGATCCTGCAGATCCCGCACGGAGCTGTGATCACGGTCGGCGGCTGCCTCAATGCGATCCGGGTAAGCGGCAAAACCGGGCGATGGTGCCGGGCAAGCTATAATGGCTATTCGGGTTGGGTTTTTGATGCGTTTTTGGTTTATTAAAAAGAAAAAGTGCGGCCTTTTGGAAAGCCGCACTCGGTAGGTTAATTTGGTAGGTATAAATGAAGGGTATTATGATTTCCTCTTCGGTTACGGTCGAGAGGCCACCGACGGGGGATAGTAAAACGTCCCCAATGTTTTGAAGCTTTTTATATCAAACTCCTTGCGTGCTCCGCAATTCAGGCACGCACGATAAGATCCTTTTTTATTCGTGAACGGCCGGGTCATTTCCTTGTGCCAACACCCGAATATTGTGCCCAGCAGGCCTATCTTTGTTCCAAACGCTTCCTTAGTTCTATCCAGTACACGTTCGGCTATAATATTTTGTTCCAAAATTGCTTGCATATTTTCCGATCGCTCAAAACATCGACTTGCGATGCGGCTATTTCCAACTTATAGAACGTAAAGCCTGCGAAAGTTTTGCATCTTTAAGATGATTAGGTCCGCTAAAAGGTTTAATAATTTTTTCTGTCATAAAAGCTCTTACTTTCTTATTCCTTTAACGCTTTCTCTTATTCCATAAATTCGATAGAATCTTGCCATTAGATTCAGGAGTAAAAAAGAAAATGTTACGACGTGCGGTTAGAATTTCATTGTTTTTGTCGGTTATATTGTGTCTTACTGTTCCGGCGTTGGCCTGGGACGAGACCGGTCACAAGATCACGGCCTATATTGCGTGGCAGCAAATGACGCCCGCCGTTCGAGAAAAGGTGATCGAGATTCTGCGCGCCGCCCCGGAGGATTCGCAGATCGGTACATTTTACATGCCGTACGGCTCACGCAGCGCGGAGGCCAGAAAACGCGAGTTTTTTATGCTCATCGCGACGTGGGCGGACATAATCAAGGACAAGAGCTTGGACGCCAGATATAAGAAGTATAACAACGGCAACTGGCACTATTTTGATAACATTTGGATGCTCAACGACGGTAAAGTCGAGTTTTTGAAAGGCCCGGCGGATGGCGGAAAACTGATGATAAAGTTGGTCGAGTTCGACCAGCTTATTCGCGGCTCGGCTTCGAATGCAGAAAAGGCGGTTGCTGTTGCCTGGCTCGAACACCTCATCGGCGATCTGCATCAGCCGCTGCATACTACAGGAAGAGCATTTAGCTCGACTGACATCGGAGACCAAGGGGGCAATCTTTTCTCGCTGACGCCAAAGGGCACTCCAAATGACAAGTCGGACAATTTACACCGATTTTGGGATGGCGTGATCGGGCGAAACATGCCAAATACGGCGGATGCGTGCGAGGCCGACTACCTTGATCCGATCGCCCAGATGATAATGAAAGAATTTCCTTATTCCAAGCTGCAGAGCCGCATCGCTAATGGAAAATTCGAGGTCTGGGAAAAAGAAGGCGTGGACATCTCAACGACCGAAGTTTACAAAGGCGTCACACGTTATGAGACACCGACCGAGGATTACAAAAAAAAGGCGCTGAAAATTGCCGAAGAGCGAATGGCGCTGGCCGGATATCGCATGGGCGATCTTTTCAATGAGGTTTTCGTAACTCCGGCTCCGACTCCGATCACAGCCCATTAGGTTCTTGCATGAATCCTTACGAGATCCTCGAATATTTTCAAGACCGGCAACGTGCGATCGTCGATTCGATTCGTGAGATCGTCGATATCGAATCGCCGTCGCACAACGCGACGCGCAGCCGTGAGGTTGCTGACTGGGTCGAGCGACAGGCGGTCGCGACCGGTGTAGATATTTTGATTGAACGCGTAACGGTCAACGATGGTGATCACATCATTATCCGGGCATTCTCCTCGACAGCCAGGTGCAATATGCTGCTCGGCCATATTGACACCGTTCACCCGTTGGGTACGAATGTACAAAATCCAACACGGATCGAGGGAGATAATTTCTATGGCTGCGGCATATTCGATATGAAAGCCAATGTCGTTTTGATGCTCGAAGCCTTGCAGTATTTTGCGTCGAGCGGAACGAGAGCGTCGCGGCCGATCACGATACTGCTCTCGTGCGACGAAGAAGTTGGCAGTCACACCGGACGGCCATTAGTCGAACGCGAAGCAGCTCAAGCCGAATGCGGTCTGGTTTTCGAGCCGTCGCTTGACGGCAAGGTCAAAACCGGGCGCAAAGGAACGGGAATGTATAAATTGCGCTCTCACGGCATTCCGGCCCACGCCGGACTGGAGCCTGAAAAAGGGGCTAATGCGATAGCCGAGATATCACGTCAAATAGAAAAGATTCACGCCATTGCAAACGCGGACGTCGGCACAACCGTAAATGTAACCACTATACGCGGCGGGACGACCACAAATGTCATTCCGGAACACGCCGAGTGCGAGATCGATGTGAGATTCAGCAAAATGGCCGAGGCGGATCGGGTGGACGCGGCCCTAAGATCGTTATCAGCTTTCGATCCGCGTATTTCGCTTGAGGTTTTAGGCGGAATCAATCGACCGCCGCTTGAAAGGACGGACGCGGTGGTTCGGCTTTACGAAAAGGCGCGTGATCTCGCAGTCAGTTTTGGCTACGAACTTGGCGAAACGCAGGTTGGCGGAGCGTCCGACGGCAATTTTGTCGCGGCAATGGGCGTTCCGGTTCTGGACGGTTTGGGAATCGCAGGTGCCGGCGCACATACGCTGGACGAGCATATTTTGGTGAGCGATATTGCAAAGCGAGCGACGTTGGTAACGATGCTGCTGATGTCAAATTAGAAGATTGGAACACGGATGAACACAGATTGAGCGGATTTTCACGGATATGTTTTGAATCGGTGCGAATCCGTCCAATCCGTATAATCTGTGTTCCATTCAGAACGGAGGCGCAACTTGTCCGGTGATGGGCTCGGTCTTCAAAACCGTTGTGAGGCTGCGAGAGCATGCCTTAGGTGGGTTCGACTCCCACACGCCTCCGCCATTTTGATTTTGGATTTTCGATTTTCGATTTTGGATTGTATAGTTTTTCCACTATGACAGAACAAGAATTCAAAGATCGAACCAAGCAGATCGCTCTCAGAATGATCAAATTAGTCGAGGCTTTACCTAGAACTTGGTCCGGAGAGGTTATTGGAAGACAATTGCTTCGTTCAGGCACTTCTGTCGGCGCTAATTATCGTGCGGCCTGTCGGGGTAAATCGACAGCCGATGTTTTGCATAAACTTGCTATCGTTGAGGAAGAAGCTGACGAGAGTTTATTCTGGCTGGAACTTCTTGTTGACGCAGAAATCGTAAAGGTTACAAAACTTTCAGTTTTGATGAGTGATATCAACGAGATTTTGGCAATGACTGTGGCCTCTATCAAAACATTGAGGTTAAAAAAATTGGCCAATCCAAAATCCAAAATCTAAAATCCAAAATATGATTGATTGGATAGCCTTGAATATGACGCCCGGTATCGGGCCCCGGGCGGCGACGAAGTTGCTTGAGCGGTTTGGGTCGGCTGATGCTGTTTTTCATGCTCGGCGGCCGGAGCTCGAATCAATGCGGCTCAAGCCGGAGACTATCGATAGTCTTATTAAAAATGAGTTTCACGATAAGGCTGCTGTTGAACTGGAGCGCGTAAAAAATCTCGGCGGCGATGTACTGATACTCGACGACGGCAGTTACCCGGCGTTGCTGCGCGAAATCGACGATCCGCCGCCGGTTCTTTATGTAAAGGGCGATTGGCAGGCATGTTTTGATCTGCCATGTGTCGCTGTGATTGGTTCGCGGATGTGCTCGACGTATGGCGAGAATGCGTCGGAGATGCTGGCGCGCGATCTGGCGTCACGCGGTATCTGCGTTGTTTCAGGTCTTGCACGCGGTATCGACTCGGCAGCGCATCGCGGATCAATCCGCGGGCAAGGCAGGACGGTTGCGGTCATGGGTACTGGTTTAGACAGCGTGTATCCGAAAGAAAATAACGGGCTTGTCCGCGAGATTTTGGAATCGGGCGGAGCGGTTGTTTCGCAGTTCCCGCTCGGCACGCCGCCGATTAAGGAAAACTTTCCGTACCGCAATCGCATCATAAGCGGGCTGAGCTTAGGTGTGCTGATCGTCGAGGCGTCCGAACGCAGCGGGTCGCTGATTACCGCGAGGCTCGCGATGGAGCAAAATCGCGAGGTGATGGCCGTGCCCGGAAATATTACGTCCGGTAACTCATTCGGGACGAATTACCTTATTAAGAGCGGTGCAAAATTAGTTCAGCAGTGGCAGGATGTGGTTGCCGAGCTTCCCTCAGAGATCTCGGCCGCGATACTGCCGCCAAAGATCGAAAGGGCAGAAACGGCCATTAGGCAGCCTGATCTGATACCGGCGGATATGACAGAAAACGAGCGCAAAATATGGTCGCTTTTGACGCCGGACGATTCGACGCATATCGACATGTTGCTTGAAACGAGCGGGCTCTCATTTGGCGATCTGAACACGGTGCTTGTCGGTCTCGATATCCGCGATCTGATACGCGTTTTGCCCGGAAAACATTACGCACGGCGGACATGATGTAGACGGGTTTTGATACCAGAACGAAAATTGATATGGTTTCATCTCGGATTGACACGAGTTGCGTCGAGGTGATAGAAGTCAGTATGTCAGAGGCAAAAAACGGCCTCTGACTATTTTTTTCCAACAGGGGCAAAAGCTTAGTTATAGTAGAATCATCGGCGAAGGCGAAGGCAACAAAATAGTATCCGGCTTTGAGTATCTAGTAAGGCAAACACCTGAAACATTTCGGGCACATATATCGAACACTTCATCCGACTCTTACTTGATACCACACTGAAATATGTCAAAGAATCTCTTAATAGTAGAAAGCCCTGCAAAAGCAAAGACCATTGAAAAGATTCTTGGAAAAGATTTTCAGGTGAATAGCTGCTATGGCCATATCCGCGACCTTGAAAAAGCCGGCATGGGTATTGACATCGAAAATGATTTTGAACCCCGTTATACTGTTCCTGAAGAAAAGAAAAGGGTCGTGAATGAACTGAAGTCGTTGGCAAAAAAATCGGATGAAGTATGGCTGGCAACGGACGAAGACCGTGAGGGAGAAGCTATAAGCTGGCATCTGTGTGAAGTGCTGGGTCTCGACCCGAAATCAACCAAACGGATCGTGTTTCATGAAATCACTAAACCTGCGATAGAAGCTGCTGTAAAGAATCCACGCACGGTGAATATGAATCTGGTAATGGCGCAGCAGGCGCGTCGGGTGTTGGATCGCATAGTCGGGTTTGAACTAAGTCCTGTGCTATGGCGCAAGATCAGTACGAGCAATAAAAACCTGAGTGCCGGCCGTGTGCAGAGTGTTGCGGTACGCCTTATCGCCGACCGGGAACGCGAGATAAACGCCTTCCAACAGGTAAGTCATTTCAAAATTGAAGGGTTATTTATTGCCGATGATATAACCGGAAAAGCTGTTACATTCAAAGCCGAAGGAAGAAAGCAGAACAGGGCTGAAGATGCGGAAACATTTTTGAAGGGATGTACCGCCGCTCAGTATAAAGTAACCGACATAAAGGTGAAACCAGGTAAACGTTCTCCGTCTCCGCCATTTACCACTTCAACTCTGCAACAGGAAGCATCAAGAAAACTGGGTTACGGTGTAGCAAGAACAATGCAGATCGCTCAGAAGCTTTATGAAAACGGTCATATTACCTATATGCGGACGGATAGCGTAAGCCTCAGTAATACGGCGCTAGACGACATTACGCAAACGGTGAGCAACCTTTATGGTGAAAAATATCACCAGTTCCGCAAATTCAAAAATAAAAACGAATCTGCACAGGAAGCTCACGAAGCTATTCGCCCAACGTACACGAGTGCCTCAACAATTAAGGAAGAGGAATGGCAAAAGTTATATGAACTGATCTGGAAGCGAACTATGGCCTCGCAAATGGCCGATGCTGAGTTAGAAAAAACCACAGTTAATATAGAAATTTCCACAAACAAAGAAGAATTAACAGCTTCGGGAGAAGTGTTGAAGTTCGATGGATTTCTGAAAGTGTATCGAGAAGATAAAGATGAAGACGAACCGGAAGAATCATC
>JAYVER010000104.1:0-2152 GCA_043748725.1 Chloracidobacterium sp.
TCCGGTGCAAGGGCGAACGAATAGTCAGCCTTCTTTACGCGTTCGGCGACGTTGACACTCGGCTCGACCCGCACTTCCTGAGCGTAAATATTCCGCTGCTGTTCGTGATTAACATCCCAACCAAGAGCGATAAAGAATTTATCTATGTAGTCTTTGCGAACTTGCGACTCGTTATAGTCAGCGCGAGTGCAGTTGGCTAGATCCTTGTTAAAGTCATTAACCAGGTCTATAACCTGCTCGAAAGCTGTGTCGAAATCGTTGGGAATCATAACGTGAATTGTTTCAGCCGTCGCCGACGCGACGGGGATAATTCTACACCAGCTTGCCGTGGGTTGAAACCGCACGGCTACATTCATACTGCCGCTGACGCGGCAAAGAACTGAGGCGGAGCGTCATCCAATGCACAATTGAAATGCAAAAGGCAAAATTGACCGAGCCCGGCGGGAGAGATTGCGGAATGCGGAATAAAAAAGGAACCCGGTCGATATCGCTCCCGGTTCTGATAATAACGATGTGTCGGAGGTGGCGAGTGACAAAGTGATGGAGACGGGTATTTAGCCTTTGAGGTAGCGGGCATAACTTCCATCTATGATTCCATCCACGAGTATGTCGCGGGAGCCATATCAATTGCGGAGTGCGGATCGCGGAGTGCGGAATCCAAGGCGAAGAATCATCGTTCTAAGTATCGTTGATATTCAGGGGAAAGGAACATATTGACCACGGAGCCTTTACGCAATTTCCCGAGGCGGGACTGTTCGTGTTTTTGCTCGTCGAGGAATTCGCGCTCGTAGTCGCGGATGAGGTCGGATTCGGGGGCCGTGCCGAGGTAGGTGAAGCCGAGGAACGGCGTAGCCGTTAGTTGAGAGTTGAAAGTGGAAAGTGGAAAGTTTCCGGAAGCGGGAACGAGCTGAGAATTTTCCATTTTCACCTTTTCATTTTTAGTTGATCCGTCGTTTTCCGTTTTCCATTTTCCGTTTTCCATTCTACCGAGTTGATATACAAGAACTTCTCCGTTGGGTGACGGAACCCAGTCGCTACCGGTTCGGCTGAGCTCACGGCCGAAGCCGCTCCCGGTTCTGACAAAGCCGGCAGCCCGCGGGCGATTGATTCCGCGATCTGCATCGCCAAAATGCTCTTGCTGACGCCGGTTTCGCCGAATAGCAACGCAACTTCGCCCGTCCGCCACATATTGCCAAAGAGGTTCGTTTGCCGTTTATTAGCTCCGCCGGCTTTCACGCATTCGTTAGCGCTCCGCGTATCGAGCATGCTCTCGCGGCCTCGCGTCTCAGGATGCTTTTTGCGGTATTGCTCGCGGACCTTGGCCCATTTATCGGACGGCTGCCAGCCGGCGGCGGAGCCATGATATTCAGGGGTTGATTCTTACTGTGTGGGCGAGTCGTATTTGTGGGTCATTCATCGAAAAACCGAAAGGCTACGGTCGTGAGAATATTTGTAAAATTTGTTTTGTAGATTGTCAAATATTATATAGATGCAACATCACGACAAAAAACCTCGTCAGCCGAAGCGACCGCAGAACGGGCGATGGGTTGACTTCTGCCGGGGAAAAGGACATAATCTGCCACTTGATCTTTTACAATTAAGCTAGCGAGGTGCTGTCTTTTCACGAGGCGGCCGAACAGGGAAAGCGGGTGAAAATCCCGCACGATCGCGTCACTGTGAGCGCGATTTTGGATTTTAGATTTTAGATTTTGGATTGTTTGCATCCAAATTCCAAAATCCCGGATACAAAATCGAGCAAGTCAGAACGCCTGCCTCGCGGTTATTAGCCAAATGGGATGTTTCGCGTCAAAACATCGAAGGCAAGCACGGTTTTCTTAATTGAAACGCCCTGTTTTTCCGGTCGATATTCGACGCGCGAAAAGCAGGGCTTTTCTATTTTGAAGGCAAAAGTAAATAGGCAAAAGAGTGAAGTTAAAAGTAAAAATACAAAAGGCTAAATTTATCGGCGTGTTCGTGTCGGCGATGCTCGTTTTGGCGGGTTGTCGCGGGGCCGCGAACGATAATGTTGCGAATTCGGCGATTCCGACGGTGCCGATGCGGGTTGTTACCGATGACCTTGGGCGGACGGTGAATGTGCCGGTTAAGATCACGCGGATCGTCTCGCTCGCGCCGAATTTGACCGAGAATATCT
>JAYVER010000105.1:0-2142 GCA_043748725.1 Chloracidobacterium sp.
GAGATTTCAAAGGGCAATCGGCCATTAGTCGCCAAATTGAAAAGTATGATTCCGAAGCTATAGATGTCACTTCGCATGTCAACGGTTGAGCCGAACTCAAACTGTTCAGGAGGCATATATGCGGGCGTTCCTGACGGATCGTTAAAGAGGACCGAGCCAGATTCGGTTGCCGAAAAAATCGCAAGGCCAAAATCGGTAATCTTCAACATTTGATTAGGATCAATCATCAAGTTGCCGGGTTTTAGATCGCGATGAGCAATCAGCCCATGAGCCTGGGCATAAATCATTCCCCGACAGAGTTGTATTGCCCAAATGACCGTCTGCAAATAGGAAACCTTTGTTTGAGCAATTACCTGATTCAACGAGTTAACACCAGATTCATTTGGTGGAACGAATTCAAGCGCAATGAAAAGGCGGCCGTTATACAAGTCGATTGACCTAACTCCAACGATGTTCGGATGTTTTCCAAATTGCATCCAAATCATCGCTTCGTCTTGAAATTTTTCTTGGAGTGATTTGTTCGCGGCTAATTCCGGACGTAGCATTTTCAACGCGCATAGTTCTTTCGTTTCGAGGTCAGAGACAAGAAAAACATTGCCGAATCCGCCCTCCCCGATTTTTCGGTGAACTAAAAATCTGTCACGGATGACAGTTTCTGGGATGATATCTTCTTCCACGAACTGTTCCATCTGCGTTCTTTATTTCCTAAACATCGCCAACATACGATTTGTCACCAAAAATCCACCGGCGATATTGATCGCGGCGATCAGGACTGCGACGGCTCCGAGGATCGTTGTCAAATTCAAACTCGTGCCGATGAGCTGGAGCATGCCGCCGACGAGGATAATTCCGCTGATGGCGTTGGTGACGCTCATTAGCGGCGTGTGCAGGGCGGGTTTGACGTTCCAGACGACCTGAAAACCCACAAAACACGCGAGCATAAACACCGTAAAATGCGACAGCACCGAAGACGGTGCCACCCATCCCAACCCGATCAAGACAAGACCGACGGCAGCAAGCATGATGGGGCTGACGCCTTTGCCTTCGTCATGACCATTCTTAAACCCGGTCGCTACCGCTCCCGGTTCTGACACGCCCTTGCTCAATGAACTTTTCGTCGGCACACCCGGCTCTGGCGGTGCCTGCGGCGTTGGCGGTGGCCACATCATTTGGCCTTCGTGAAGGACTATTGCACCGCGAATGACCTCGTCGTCGAGATTGACGTTCAGATGAGCGCCTTTTGGTTCGTCTGTATTGACTTCATCCGCGGCGGAGCCCTTACTTACGTGCGGGCTACTAACACTGTGCGGGCTTTTGCAAAGCTCCTCGATCAGAGCGACGATCGTCGAACCGTATAGCTGGCTTGCCATGCTCGCCATTCTCGATGGCAGATCCGTGTAGCCGATGATCGTAACGCCTTTGTGATGAACGATCTTGCCCGGATCGGTAAGGGCACAGTTGCCGCCTTGCTCAGCCGCCAGATCGACGATCACCGAGCCCGGCTTCATGCTCTCGACCATGCCTGTCGTGATCAATTTCGGTGCCGGTTTGCCGGGAATCAAAGCGGTCGTAACGATGATGTCGACCTGCATCGCCTGAGCGGCGAAGAGCGCCATCTCGGCTTTGAGAAAATTGTCGGACATCTGCTTGGCATAGCCGCCCTTGCCCTCGCCCTCTTCCTCGACATTTATCTCGAGAAACTCGGCACCCATGCTCGCGATCTGATCTTTAGTTGCCGAACGCGGGTCAAATGCCTTCACGATTGCTCCGAGAGAACGAGCAGCACCTATCGCCGAAAGCCCCGCGACACCGGCACCGATAACCATAACCTTGGCCGGATCGATACGTCCGGCAGCCGTGATCTGACCGCCAAAAAATCTTGGAAAATTATTTGCGGCCTCGATGATCGCACGATAACCTGCGATATTCGCCATCGCCGAGAGCGTGTCCATTTTCTGCGCACGGGTGATACGCGGAATGCAGTCCATGCCGAAAACCGTGGCTTTTCGTTTCGCCAGCAGATCGAGCGTCTCGCGATTTTGTGCCGGCCAGATAAAGCCAATAAGCCAGCCGCCCTCGCGCATCAGATCGGCTTCGTGAAAGCCGAGTGTTGTATTTTGCTCGGGCGGCCGAACCTTTAGG
>JAYVER010000106.1:0-2135 GCA_043748725.1 Chloracidobacterium sp.
CGTGCAGTCCGTGGGTGTGTCGTCGCGTTTGAACGGGAACGAAGCCTCTTTGCCTCTACACCAAAATACCAATTCGCCCTCTCCCGCTCCGACCGCATCGAGGGCGACCGTCGGTTTTCCTTTTGGCTTGAGATCCGCGTCTAGTGTCTGGACGATCAGAAACTTACGCCCCTCGAGCGTTTCATTTTTGATCGTCGCGACAACGGTGCCGATAACTCTGGCGATTTGCATTAGCGAATATATTAAACGGAAAAATCGATCTCGTCGATCACGCCGATTATTGCGGAATCGACAGGGCAATCTTTGTTGCCTTCGGCAAGGCGGGCAGACGAGCCGCTGACAACGATCACCTTTTCGTGAAAGCCGGCACCGACCGTGTCCACCGAAACAACATAGCCGCTCTGGTCAGTGCCATCGAGATTGATCGGCTTGACGATGAGCAGCTTTTTACCGTGGAGGCGTTCGTCTTTTTGGGTGGACACAACCGTGCCCAAGATGCGTGCGATTATCATTGTTTAGTAAATCGAGAATAGTAAATCGTAAATCGTCAAGAAAATTTCTTTCTATTTACGATTTACAATTTACGATTCACTATCTTTTAACGACCGGCAATGTCTCATCGACGCTCGAATGCGGACGCGGGATAACGTGGACGCTAACGAGTTCGCCAACGCGTCGGGCCGCAGCGGCTCCGGCGTCAGTTGCGGCTTTTACGGCTGCAACGTCACCACGGACGATTGCCGTGACAAATCCGGCGCCGATCTTTTCGTAGCCGATAAGCTGCACATTTGCAGCCTTGACCATCGCGTCGGCGGCTTCGATAGTCGCCACGAGGCCTTTGGTTTCAACCATTCCCAATGCTTCTTGCATCTAGTTTTGCTCCTGGTTCGTTTGTACGAATTTGCTAAAGTTCACCTAGTTTAACTCAATTTGGCCGCTTGGCTCAAAAGCTCGATCAATTCTTCGCGTGTAAACGAGATTTTCTTGCCGTTTGAGCCGCCTTTTGAAGGATAGCTGACATCCAGATCGCAGGAAATATTCGTTTCGTGAAGGTAGCCGCACGCCTGGCACCGGGCATTTTCTTTAAGAAAACCGGCTTTCTCTCGTATCTGTATCAGTTTTTCAATTGCATCGGCCGGTAGATCAATCGCACCGCCGAGCGTTTTTGCCAAAATCGCGATCTTCGCCGTGTGTTCGAGGGTTTCAAGCCGGTCGAACGCCTGCCAAAGGTTTTCGCCGTAGGCGACGGCGCCGTGATTCGCCATCAACAGTGCGTTGTGATGAGGGACGAAAGGCTTCATCGCCTCAGTCAGTTCATCGGTTCACGGCGTGCCGTAAACAGTCAGCGGCACGCAGCCGAGCGTCAAGATCACTTCTGAAAGAATAGGTTTGTCGATCGCAAGTCCGGCTACCGCAAAAGCCGTCCCATGCGGTGGATGTGCGTGGCAAACAGCCTTAATATCGGGACGCATCTTGTAGATCAGCAGATGCATCGCGAGTTCTGACGACGCGCGTTTGTCCGAAAGCGGTTTGCCGTCCATATCCGTCAGGGCGAGATCGTCCCCGGTCATACGGCCCTTACACGTCATCGTCGGCGTCGCCAGCACGGTATTTTCACTGAGCCGGATGCTGACATTGCCATCCGCGGCCACAACGTAGCTGCGTTCATACAGCAACTTGCCAATCTCGACGATCAGTTTTCGGGCGCTTTCTTCGTCCATAGATAAGGAAACCACAGATTAACACATCCGCTTGGGTTGCGTTAACCTGTGGCCTGAAACTGAATAAAATCTATCGCCGAATTCCAGGAGCTGCCGGACGACGCGGCGGATGCGGCGCATCAAGCGGCATTAGAGAATCAACCTCTTCCCCGGTCTGCAAGTCGATGCTCCGTTCGAACCGAGAATGACTGCTGTCATTTTTGAGCCGAAGATTCTCATTTCTTAGCTGCTCGTTCTCGATCTGCAACCGCTCAAACATCTGATGACGTTCCCAGCCGCGTCCATGAAAACGAAAACCAGGTGCGCCAACGCTTACAAAGAAACTCGCAATAAAAAGCCCCACGGCAAATGTCGCAAAAAACGGCAAAATTCTTTTAACCAACCCCTTACTACACATCATTTTTACCTCTTAAA
>JAYVER010000107.1:0-2130 GCA_043748725.1 Chloracidobacterium sp.
CTGGGGCAGCAAGAAACTGAATGTCCCATCGCAGTCGTCCTGCACGGGCTCGCAGGCGCTGCATTCGGTCGGTGCGGCAGAGGCGAGCTATCGCGCTTCGCTCGTGAAGGAACTCGAGGACAAGGTCATCGGTTTCAAGGGCGACGAGGTCGTCTATATGTCGGTCGGCGACGGCACGACCAGTGAGGGCGAGTGGTGGGAGGCTCTGAACACCGCCAGCAACCTGAAATTGCCGGTCATTTTCGTAGTCGAGGATAACGGCTACGCGATCTCGACGCCGGTCGAGGTCGGCACGGCGGGCGGCGATATTTCGAAGCTGGTTGCCGGATTTCCCGATCTTTATATCCAAAAAGTTGACGGCACCGAACCGCTGGCGTCGTATGCGGCTTTCAAGAGCGCCGTCGATTATTGCCGCAAACGCAAAGGCCCGGCGTTTGTTCATGCCAAAGTCACGCGGCCGTATTCGCATTCGCTTTCGGACGATGAAAAACTCTATCGCCCGGTCGAGGAACTCCAGGCCGACGCTGCCATCGACGCGATCAAAACATTTGCCGAGTTCCTGATGACCGAGGGAATCGCTTCGTCCGAAGCACTCGAAAAGCTGCGTAACGAAGTCGATGCAGAGGTGACTGCGGCCGCCGACATCGCTATCGAGACGCCGCAGCCGGCACCGGAAACGGCGCTTCGCAACGTGTTTTCACCTGACGTTGATCCGACCAATCGCCGGCTTTTCGACAGCGAGGATGGCGCCGAACTCTCCGGCAATGCCGGCACGGTGGTCGATCTCATCAACCGCTGCATGCACGAGGAGATGGAGCGTGACGAGCGCATTGTCGTCTTCGGCCAGGACGTGGCCGACTGCTCCCGCGAGGAGTATCTCGACGAGGTCAAGGGCAAGGGCGGCGTCTTTAAGGTAACGGCCAATCTGCAGCGAAAATTTGGCGGAACTCGTGTTTTTAATTCGCCGCTCGCCGAAGCCAACATTATCGGCCGAGCTTATGGGATGTCGCTTCGAGGGCTGAAACCGGTCGTCGAGATCCAATTTTTCGATTACATTTTTCCGGCGTTTCACCAGATCCGCAACGAGGTCGCCGTGACCAGGTGGAGAAGCGACGGCGATACGAAATGCCCGATGGTCATTCGCGTGCCCGTAGGCGGTTATCTAAAGGGCGGCGCGGTTTATCACTCGCAATCCGGCACGACGCTCTTCGCCCACACGCCGGGTTTGATGATCGTTTATCCGTCAACTGCTCTCGACGCCAACGGATTATTAAGAACCGCGATCCGCTGCGATGACCCGGTTTTGTTTTTAGAACACAAGCACCTCTACCGTCAGATTTACAATAAATCGCAGTATCCGTCGAGTGATTTCCTGATCCCGTTTGGCAAGGCAAAGACAGTTCGTGAGGGTAATGATGTAACAATAGTCACATTTGGCGCTCTGGTCGAACGCTCAAATCAGGCCGCAAAACGCCTCGAACAGCAGGGGATTTCAGTCGAGATCATCGATCTCCGTACGCTCGTGCCATACGATTGGGAAGCAATCGCCGAATCGGTCAGGAAAACCTCGCGCGTCATCGTCGCCCACGAAGACCCGATCTCATACGGTTACGGAGCCGAGATCGCCGCACGGATTTCGAACGAGCTTTTCGAATACCTCGACGCCCCCGTCCAACGCGTCGGTGCGACCGACACCTTCGTCGGCTACGCCCCTCAGCTCGAAGATTTCATTCTGCCGCAGTCGGAGGATGTGGAGAAGGCGGTACAGGATTTGATGAAATATTAAGCAGAAACTAACCGCAGATGGAAGAGAAACGAAAGTCGAAGCCAACACTTCGCGCAAGGGCCAACAAGGTTAAGAATTTCCGCTGCAAGAATCTAATTGCAGTAATAGAATATCCGGATGATCTGAGGAACATTGGGACTATCATCCGTAATGTTAACGCCTTGGGCGTCGATAAGGCATATGTGGTAACTGCTAAAAATTCGCTTCCTGATGACTGGCAAGAGATGCGCAATAAGTCAAAACTGAATGCAATCTCTGCGTCAGCCATCAAGTGGAGTTTCGTCAAAAGATTCGATGACACTGAAAGCTGTTTGGCTCATCTTGAGAAGAATGGGTTCGTGTCA
>JAYVER010000108.1:0-14754 GCA_043748725.1 Chloracidobacterium sp.
TCAGACATACACCATCCGTGTCTTCTCACGCCTGTTCCGCTTCCAGCCCCGCACAGTAATGGTCAACGGCGACCTGACAGTCGATTTTGTGGGTTTGGAGTAAGGGTTTGGTCGCTTAATAAAAAAGGTGTGGGAGGTCAGTTTGTATTCCGGTTCATGGGTATTAGATTAGCGAATCTTGATTGAAACCCGCTCAGCGGTCCATGCGAAATCTTGGCGGGTCTCAGCGTTGAAATCGACTTAAACTCAGAGAACACAGAGATTTACGCAGAAGCCGCTAAGAAGAATTACAATCAGCTATTTATGATGCTCAACCTGTATAATAATATACAAAAGTGTCATGACTCAATTCCGATGGGCGCTTTTTCACACCCTATAGATCGAAGGACAGATTTTAGAATAGAAACGAGGGCAAAAAAATGACAGTGACAAACAGCAACAGAAAGACACGTGTTTTACTTCACTTCTCCGCCATAGCTTTTGGGTTGGCTTGTTTGTTGGGTGGTCTCGGAGCGTCGAGATCGCAAATGCGCGAGGCGTCAAGCGCCGATCCCGAAGCGGAAGCTGCAACATCCGGCGGAGCCTCCTCCGATCCGGCCAAACCCGATGAAGCCATGCGAGCTCGCGTGAGCGAGACTTACGGCAAACTGACCATCGGCTTTGAAGCCAACGACGGCCAGACCGATCCAGCGGTCGCCTATTATGCGCGAACCTTTGCGGGCAACGTCTTCGTCACGCGTGACGGCCGCATCGTGTATTCGTTGCCTGGCGAGAAGCCCTCGGCGCAGGGCACACACTCGTCTGCTACGCACTCGGCTGCGAGAAAGGATGGCTGGTCACTGACGGAAACAGTCGTGGGCGGGCGAGCACGGCCGAGCGGCACGGGCCGGGCTGCCACTCATGTTAGCTACTTCATGGGCAATAACCCGGAACGCTGGCGGAGCGATCTACCAACATTCGAGAGCGTATCGCTCGGAGATGTCTGGCCGGGAATCTCGTTGGAGCTGCAGGCTCACGGGAAAAACGTTGAGAAGCTCTTTACGGTCGGGCCGGCGGCGAATCCGTCGAGGATTCGGATGAGCATGGCCGGTGCGCGTTTCCTGCGTGTCGATGAGTCGGGTGCGCTGGTTATGGCAACCCGTATCGGGGATGTCACGCTGACGCCGCCGGTCGCCTTTCAGGTGAGCGAGGGCGAGCGGCAACCGGTCAGGGTGGCATATGAGCTGCACGGTCGGGAGTACGGCTTCCGGCTCGGTGACTACGATCCCGCGCTGCCCGTTGTGATCGATCCTTTGTTACAGGCCACCTACCTGGGCGGCAGCGGCTCCGACGAAGCCTTCGCTCTCGCTATCCATCCGACGACGGGTGACGTGTACGTGGCCGGGGATACAACCTCCGCAAATTTTCCGGGTACGACGGGCGGGGCGCAGGCGGCAAATGGCGGTGGCGGCGATGATGCCTACGTCGCGCGCTTTAACTCCACTCTGACGTCGCTGACGCAGACCACCTACCTGGGCGGCAGCGACGAAGACCAAGCCAACGCTCTCGCCATCAATCCGACGACTGGTGACATATATGTGACCGGGGGAACGAGATCCACGAATTTCCCGGGCACGACGGGTGGGGCGCAGTCGGCATTTGGCGGCGGCGGTGACGCCTTCATCGCGCGCTTGAACTCCGCTCTGACGTCGCTCACGCAGGCCACCTATCTGGGCGGCAGCGGCAGCGATGTAGCTTCGTCTTTCGCGATCAATCCGACAACGGGTGACGTGTACGTGGCCGGGGAAACCCAGTCAACGAATTTCCCGGGCACGACGGGCGGGGCACAGGCGGCAAATGGCGGCGGCCTGGACGACGCCTTTGTCGCGCGCTTGAACTCTACTCTGACGTCGCTCACGCAGTCCACCTATCTGGGAGGCAGCGGCTCCGACTTTGCCAACGCACTCGCGATCAATCCGACGACGGGTGACGTTTACATGGCCGGTGACACGGACTCCACGAATTTCCCGGGCACGACCGGCGGGGCGCAGGCGGCAAATGGCGGCGGCTTCGATGACGCCTTCGCATCTCGCATAAACTCCACTCTGACGTCGCTCACGCAGGCCACCTATCTGGGCGGCAGCGGCTCCGACTTTGCCAGCGCTCTCGCGATCCATCCGACGACTGGTGACGTGTACGTGGCAGGGAGAACATTCTCCACGAATTTCCCTGGCACGACGGGCGGGGCGCAGCCGGCAAATGGTGGTGGCCTGGATGATGCCTTCGTCGCGCGCTTGAACTCCACTCTGACGTCGCTCACACAGTCCACCTACCTCGGCGGCGGCGGCGGCGAGTTTGCCTGTGCTCTCGCGATCCATCCGACGACGGGTGACATTTACGTGGCCGGGGACACGGACTCCACGAATTTCCCGGGCACGACGGGCGGGGCGCAGGCGGCAAATGGCGGCGGCCGAGATGCCTTCGTCGCGCGCTTGAACTCCGCACTGACTTCGCTCACGCAGTCCACCTATCTGGGCGGCAGCGGCAGCGACGAGACCTTTGCACTCGCGATCCATCCGGCGACGGGTGACGCGTACGTGGCCGGGAGAACGTTCTCCACGAATTTCCCGGGCACGACGGGCGGGGCGCAGCCGGCAAATGGCGGCGGCCAGGACGCCTTTGTCGCGCGCGAGACCGCCAACCTGGCCTTGTCAACGCCAACACCAACGCCTACACCGACGTCAACGCCAACACCAACGCCAACACCTACTCCTACGACGGCAACGGTTGACGGGCGAGTGCTCACTTCGGACGGACGCGGGCTGCGCAACGCGACGGTGTCCATTACCGATTCAAACAACATCACACAGCTAGCGACGACCAGTTCTTTCGGTTTCTTTTCCTTTAATAATGTCCTTACCGGACAAACGTACACGGTACGGATATCGTCAAGGTTTTTCCGCTTTTCGCCGCGAACCTTCGCGGTCAATGGTAACCTCACGCTCGCGGATTTTGTGGGGTTGGAATGATTGCAACGAGTCGTGAGTCGTGAGTCTTGAGCCGGAACGAAGACTCAAGACTCAAGACTCGCTAGTTGGTCTTTAATCCGAAATGTTTAACCTCTGCCGGGATCATTATGACGGCGAGGTCAGCGTCGCTAGTCTCGCGGCCTGGAAAAACTTGCATCGAGCGCGGGGCGAGGCCAGCTTTTGTCTTTTCGGGAAGGGTTTTTTCATCGATCAGGATCACATGTTCGCCGGGTGCGAGGTCGCCGATGACGAAATAGCCGTCCGCGTCGGTAAGCGTGTCGCGTCCGCTGGATGTGACGACGCGAACATCGGCAAGCGGTTTTTCGCCTTCGTCGAATTTGCCGTTTTCGTTCAGGTCGAGCCACACGCGGCCCGAGATTCGTCCCGTTCGCACGAGCCTGAAATCGAGCTGCGTATGATTTCCGGGTTGGAGAGCTATGTCGTGCGAGCCGCCATTGAGCAATGTCAGATCGGCACGCACCGAGAGCAGATCGACATAAATTTTATGCTCGCCCGTCGTGACGGCTTCGAAGCTGAAAAGTCCATTGGCGTCGGTTTCGACATAACGGTTGCCGTCAACGCGAACCTTTATGGCGCTTTGCGGTTTGTCGATGCCGGCGTCATATTTGCCGTTTGCGTTGATGTCCTGATAAACGCGGCCGGTAAGACTGCCGTATTGATTGACCGTGCCCTGGCTGGCATCCAGATAAGCAGGAGCATCGTGCTTGCGGAAGAGTGATCCGCGCAGCCGGACAAGCACCGTCGGGCCTCCGCTATTCTGAAAATAGCTGATCTGCAGCGACGTAGCGCGTGGCAGATTTAGCGACGCCGTAAGTTTTTCGTAGGAGCGAAAGCCGGAAGTTTGAGCATAGCTATACCCAACGCCCGCCGTCAGGTTTAGACGATTGCCAAATAGGCCGTCAGTACGCCATTCTGCCTGGCCGTTATAAGTCTTGCGGCTCCCCATGCCCTGAACGATCTCCAACGTATTTTTCTCGTTCAGAAGAAAAGCCGTGCCGATTTGTGCATTTACGCTTGCCGGGCCGATATTTTTTACTCTTGTGGCATTAAAAAAAAGGCGCTCGCGGTGAAAGCTTTTCGAGAAATTGACGAGTGTAAATTCGCCTTTTCGGTAGCTTCGCGAACTGCTTTGCGTGTGCGATATGTAAAATTGCGGCTTTGTTCCGCCCGGGGAAATGGCGAAGGCAGTTGCGATAAAACTCTCCGCGCGGCCCGTAACATTCGGCTGCCGCGTAGTGCTGGCGTTTACGGTGGCCGTAAGCCATCTCACTGGCGACCATGATGCTCCCGCTGCCTTTACTACGGACGGTTCGCGAACGCCGGATTGTGGCGCGAGAAAATTAGTGCCGACGTGTGCGTAACGGCCCTGAAATGCCAAGTTCCGTGCAACCTGATATGACGCGGCAACATCTACGGCGATTCCAGTGCCATTTACCGATTGGTCGTTAAGCGATTTTCCCTTGAACGTACCTATTCCAAAATCCGCCTGAAACTGCAAGCGCCCGCCGGCGAAATTGGCGCTTGTCGAAGCTGCGGTGCCGCTCCTCGAGACGCCGCCAAACCGGATCGCGCCCGCTGAAAGCGTCAAAGGCTTAAACGTTCCCGAATCAAACGGCTTGGTCGTCACAGAAACGCCAAATACGCTTGTGTCGTAAGAAAACTGGCTTCGCGGGACGGCGGAAACATCCGGGTTAACGTCGCGGGCAAAGGTTCCCGAGTAAGAGCGTCCGCCAAACGCCGCGACCGTGAAATTGCCGATGGTCGAGCTCGCAAGACCCCCGCGAATATTCGCGGTCAATAGCTGAAGCGACGAACCCGTTCCAAAATCACCGGCGATAAAACGTTGGCCGTTCGGGCGTTCGAGATTAAAACTAAAGTTACGCGGAGAAAATTTGTAGAGCGACGAACTGCTCGAATTTACCAAAAAATGGAAACGCCCGTCTCCGAGACGCCCTGTGGCGTCAAGCGTGAGATTGAGCGAGTTTGCCGATGAATAGCGGTTAAGGTTGTATTCGTATTCGGCAAGATAAAGCTCGGCGAAGCTGCGCTCTATCTTTTGATTTGTGACTGCACCGACAATTCCACGCGAAATTAGCACAACGTTTTTTTGCCGGTCAAATCTGATCGAGACGTCGAAAAGCGCGGAGGCGATTTCAACCGGCAGCATGATCTCTTCCGTGTTCGGCGTAAAGATTATCGCTCCCCAATTTGAGGTCGAAAGCACAACCGAGCCGTTTTCGCTGACCTGCCTGCGCGAGAAGTCGAATAGGGCGGTTACTCCGTTTTGACGATTTACGCTTATTGTTTGATAGGTTGGCGAGACCGAGACGGCGTCGCCGAGGGCCCGGGCGAGACTGGCTATCGGTATCAACAGACGGCCGTCACGCGTTTGGGCAGAGCTGTTCGGTCCTGTCAGCGCCCGTCCGTTTACGATGATCGTCGAAAAACCGATTTGCGCGGATTTTGTACTCGTGTTGCGGTCGTCACGTTTCGCCCTCGGTGTCGTATCAGCAAGCGAGATTGTCGCGCCAAAAAGACATACGAATGTTATCAAATTGATAATCAACAGGGCTTTCATTTTGCTGTTAAGTGAGCGGAGAGGCGGGTTATTAAGGCTTTTTTTGAGAGTTGTCTGTCCTTGCGATCTGCGTTTTGACGACCAGATCGGTCACGCCTTCGGTCTTTGAGCGACCGTCCTGAAAATCGACGCGATATTTGACAGTGTATTTGCCCGCAGCGAGCATTTTTTCGATCAACATGGGCTGAGATCGTTCGCCGCCGCCGAGAATCGGGACAATTTCGGATTCGGGAATGTCGGCAACTTCTTTCCCATCGGCGTCAAACACCGATACGGAAGCTACGGGGCGAATTACGCTGTTGCCTTCGTTTTTGAGCAACGGCGTGACGACGATGCCCTTTTCGCTCGACTCGGCTAGCAGATTTTCAAAGCTTCCTTTCCTTTCGAGGCTGCCAACCTTTATGTAAAAAACAGTTGCGAGGCGAAGACGAATAACGACCTGGCGTGCATTTTGCGCTAATTTTATTGTTTCGGGCCGCTGCTCGATTATAAGAGCCGCGAGATGGTCACCCGGCGCAGCGTTTTCCGGAACGGCCACGGTTACGCGAATCTGATGCTGAACACCGGGCAAAACAGAAGCTTCGCCGGGGCTGTAGATCAGCCACGAGCTGGCCGAATCGAGACGTGAATTTGCAGGAAAAAACTCGACGCGCCCGTCCTTTGTCAGTGTCCAGTCATTGAGCGAAGCAACGATCCGAAGCGGCTTTAATGGCTCGGGCGACTTGTAGTCAAGGCCAACGACTACGGTTGTTTCGGTGCCGGGCTTCATCTCAAGCTCAAATCGTGCGGGAGCCAGAGCCATGCCGCTGCCATTAGATTGGGCAGCAATCGACAGTGAGAGACACGCAAAAAATAAAAATGTAGAAAATAATTTTTTCATAACTGACACTGAAAATATGGTTCTTAACAGGGAGCATTCGGACCCGCTGAAATTGTGAAAGTGACAGTAGCGCTTGTTGTGCCGGTTGCGTAAAACTGCGGCGTTATAACAAAGATCGCGTCAAACGCGTAGCCGTCATTCGTCTGCCGTTGGTTATTGCCGTTCGACAGACGCGGCCCACTGAGGATAGTCGGGGCCGAGACAGCGTTATTCAATGTTGAAGGGTAGGTCGCCCTGCCGCTCGCATTGATCGTGACATTTACCGCCGGATCGTTATTGAACGGCGTGTAAAAAATATGTGGGCTGTTTGTGCAAACTCTTGCATTAGACCCCAGTGACCTAAAGTTGTTGACACCGAAACCTATATCCGTTCTCTGCAAAGCCTGCGGATTGGCGTTGGTTCCACCGGTCACCGAGGCCTGGACTTGGTATTGCTGGTTGCTGCGGACGGCGATCGGTACGACAACCTTGACGATGTTATTTATGTTGGCCGGCGAAATCTCGCCGAAGTTGATCGTAACGACAAGGTCGTTGAGAACGCTTGAGCTGCCCATGACCGATCCACCCGAACTGCCTGTAATAGTAGGTGCGCCGCCGCTGGAAATGTCGAGAGCTTGGGCAAATATATTGCCCAAGCTGGCGAGCGTAATGCTCAGGAAAAAAATTGAATTACGAAGAATGCGCATTCTCAATTATTACGGAGCGGTGATCGTAAATGTGGCGGTCGCGGTCATCGTGCCGACATCGTAAAACTGCGGTTTTACCGAGAAAATCGCCGGAACCAGCAAACCGTTAGGATTGCTTCGCGGAACGGCGTTCATGATAAATGAGCCATTAAGAGCCGTCGTTGACGAAGAAAACGCACCAAGGTTTGTCCTGCCGGCGACATACTCAAAGCGGCCAGTGACTGCGTTGATGGAGCCATTGGCAGGAAGCGTAGGATCGCCTAATGTAGCGTTGGTATCCGTGCCGGCCGTGTTCACGCCAACACCAGAACGCGTAACCGCGCCCAGTCCAAAGCCAACATCGGCCGCAATGATTTTATTTGGAAGCGCGCCCGTGCTCGTAACCGTTGCGGCCATGCTCAGAACGTAAGCCGCATTGCTGCGGAGCTTGAGCGGAACATTCGCCGTTACAAAATTGTTTAAGTTGCTGGGTCCGAGTTCGCCCAAATTAATGACGACTGCCAGCGGATTATTGACTGTGCCGTCGGTTGTGACGCCACCGCCGGAATTTCCGGTGAGCGTTACCGCTCCGCCGGAATTTATCTCGACAAACTTCGAAACGGTACCCGTCATATTAACGGTTCCGGTCGTCGCTTGCGCATTAGCCGCACCCACAAAAAGGGCGGTCAGACATGCCGCTATTGCGGCGATTTTTATTGATCTAAACATTATTTTACCTTAATCTCCTTTCGATATTTCACATCATTCAGCTATAAGTTTCCCCGTCGGGGGCCGGTTTTGGACTCCCGCGGGCGAAATGTGATTTACAGTACAGAATCAGCCGCCAATTGATGCAGGAGGCTGATTCGAACGAGTATCAAAACTCATTCCGTAAATCGTTAAATTGTGGGGGGGGGATCTCGTGGGTGGCGATGAAAATGAATCACCGCTCATTAAGACTATTACAGGAATACGACTTTTGTCAACACTTTTGTGTAATTTTTAATATATTTAAACAAATCAAATATATTGGCATGTTATCTGTCTATGATGACCGGTCAACGACTAAATAATTTATGGGCGTAATTCAAAAACTTCAGGTACTGGCCGATCTGTGCCGGCTGGGCAAGCGTTCGCGAGGTGTAGAGGAAAAGACACCCACGCGAACCGGAAACGCTAAGACCGGGATTTTGTTCGAAGAAATCGAGTTTTGGCGTGTTAAAGAGGCGGCGAATAGACATTTCGTCCTTACCGTAAAGGAGAAATGCTCGGGAGAAATTGGGACGTTCGGCAAAGTCAATGTCGATCCGTGAAACGGCGCTCAAAACCTTTTCGATCGCTCCTTCGGGACGCAAATAGAATGTCGGTAGATTCAATTCATTTGAAATGACCGCCGCCATTGTCTGCCGTGATGTCGTCGTGCCGCCGCCGCTGCCGCCGACATTTCGATATACAAGATCGAATATGGCCGCGTCCCGGCTGTCCATTTTCCCCGTCAGCAGATTTTCAAACTTGAGCGGGTTGCCCTCAAACAGCTCAAATCCGCCAAAAAAGGGAAGTGCGGCGAGTTCGGCTTGAGCCGTAAACCCAAAGCCTATCTGCCTTGCGGCCTGCTGCATTTGCTGCCCGCGGGCGGTGTCGTAACTTCGCCGTTTGACGGCTCGCCGAATCAGGAAGCCAAACAAAATTAACATCCCGAGCAAGAGCAGACAGGCGACGATGGCAAATATCGCCAAAACAACGGGGACGACCGGAATGTTACCATTTTCCATATTTGCGAAACTGCGAAAATTGGCGATCAATTCACGGCAAAACTAACATTGACCACGGCCGTCATGTCTTTATCTATCGTGGTCGTGTCGTATATGCCGGAATCGGAAACCTGGGTCGAATCGGCGGGCGTTATCTGCAGCACGCCCATTCTTGCCGAGCGGACGGCGCCGATAGAATTACCGGTGCTTGCCGCAATTTTCTCGGCCCGCACCTTGGCGTCCTTTGCCGCTTCGCCGAGCATCTCGATCTTCAGGTCGCCGATCTGCGTATAATAATACTGCGGCGCGTTCGATTCGATTAGGATCCCCTGATTTATCAACTCCGTCGCTTCGCGTGCGATCTGGGCTATCTTATCTATCTCCGTCGATTTAACTTCGATCCGCTGATTCAGCGAATAACCAGTTATCTCGGACGTCTCGGCGCCGTTGCTGTCTTGTTTTTTAAGCGTCGTGGTCGTGATGGAAGAAACAGTCATCTGATTTTCGGGAATGCCTTTGCTGACCAGATATTGTTTAATACGCGGAACGTTGTCGGACAATTGCTTATACGCATCGGTCAGTTTCCCCGACTGTGCCGATACACCGGCACTCCACACGACAAGATCCGATTTGATCCGTTTTTTGGCCGAGCCTGTTACCGTGATTGCCTCATCACCCTTCTTTGTTTTTGAATAAAACCATCCGAAGATGATCGACGACAAAACAAGCCCGATCGCCAAAGCGGCACCGGCATTTAGCCAATAGTTATTCTTTTCTCCGTTCATATTTCCACCTCGAAAAACCAGGAACTTCCAACAGATCTTCACGCTTTTTGCGGACGATATGAGACAGACAATACGCTTGTCCGCATCCGCAGTCAACATTTATTTTTCGGGCTGTAAATGCAGCCCGCGCGGGATGCCAAAATTTGCATTTAGTTCGTCGTAAAGATACGATCTTTATTTGGTATCGATCAGATATAAGGAATTGAAAACCTATGAAATTACCGGGTGGATTGGATCTTAATTCGATGATGCAGCAGGCCCAGCAGATGCAGGAGCAGATGGGCCGAGAGATGAAGGAAATGACCGTCGATGCGGCTGCCGGCGGCGGTGCCGTTGCGGTGAAAATGCGCGGCGATTTTGAGGTCATTTCATTGAAAATCTCGCCCGATCTGATCAAAGACGGCGACGTCGAGATGCTCCAGGATCTAACCGTCGCCGCCCTCAACGAAGCCCGCCGCAAGGTTGAAGAATCGCTCAAAGGCAAACTCGGCGGAATGCTGCCGCCGGGGATGATGTAGTGGTGAGTGATGAATGGTGAATGATGAGTGAAAGATCGCTCGCTCACCATTCATCGTTCACAGTTCACCATTATTTATGTTGGATTATTCAGAACCGGTCGCCAAGTTGATCGACGAATTCAAAAGGCTGCCCGGCATTGGGGCCAAGTCGGCGCAGCGGCTGGCTTTTTATGTGATGCGACGGCCAATGGCCGAGGTTGAGCAGTTTGCGGACGCTTTGCTCGAGGTTAAGGAAAAGATCGTATTTTGCTCGGTTTGCAACAATCTGACGGACGTTAACCCTTGTCTTTATTGTGCCAATCCAAAACGCGACCGCTCGATCATCTGCATTGTCGAAGAACCTTATAATCTCGTCGCGGTCGAAAAAACCCGGTCGTACCGAGGGTTGTATCACATTCTCCACGGCACATTGTCGCCGATGCGCGGCATCGGGCCGGACGAACTGATGCTGGCAAATTTGCTGCCGCGTTTGCGGCCTGAGAACAACGACGGGGTCGAGATCAAGGAGATTATCGTCGCGACTAACCCGAACACCGAGGGCGAGGCAACCGCCAACTACATCGCCCGGCTGCTAAAACCACTCGGTATTCTCGTAACACGCATCGCGATGGGAATGCCCGTCGGTGCCGATCTCGAATTTGTCGACGAAGTCACGATGGATAAGGCTCTGACAAATCGTCACGCGATCTAGTGAGTTGGCAGTGGGCAGAAGGCGGGTGGCAGGAAAGATTCTAAACCCGCCAACTGCCAACAGCAAACAGCCTACTGAATCAGAATCGGACGGTTTCCTCAATTGCATCCGACGCGGCATGTGATTCTTTCCATTCACTTTCCGAATCGTAGAAACTGACGTCGAATTTGAGGAGGCTCTTGACCGGAATACCGTCAAATTCCTGCGGCCCATCCTCAAAAGCGACGATCGACCCGACGCCGATAACCTCGGCGCCAAAATCCTTAACCAGTTGGATCGTCTCGCGGATCGCTTTTCCCGAACGGTTAATATCGTCAACGATTATGGCCGGATAAACCTCGTATTCCGACATATATTGGCGAAACTGTCGACGGCCCTCTTCCATTTCGGCCCAGTATATCTGCTGAGCGCTCAGTGCTTCGCGAACGCCAAACGCGACCATAATGCCGCCGGGGCTCGGGCTGATCACGGAAACTTTTGGCAAGCGGCTTGAAATGGGTTTTTCAACCCGAAACATCCGGCTCAAGCCCACTGACAAAACTCGCGCATTGTCGTAATACCGAAACGCGAGCGGCATCTGAAAGTAATGCGACGCATGTTTTCCGTTCGGATAAACAAAATGCCCTTTTCTGTAGGCACCGGTTTTTGTAAGTATATCCATCACCGTTTCGGGCGGCGGGATCAGATCGACCATGTCAATTCTCCTTAATTAAAGTGGTAATTATACAACTGCCCGCCGAAGAATGGAACGCGGATAAGACGGATTTGACGGATTTACACTGATTATTTAAATAGTGACTATATCTGATCCGTGCCTATCCGTTTGATCAGTGTAATCCGTGTTCTAATTCTCACTTGGAGCATTATTGACCGTCGTGGCCGAGCGCTTTGCGGATTAGAAATTGCTGGTCGAGGCTCATCTCGGGCGGCATATTTTCGACTGCGAACCATGCAAGCTCTTTGATCTCGCGGCTGGCAACCGCCGCTTCGCCGACGCCGACTGCAAGAAAGATGACTTCGATATGGGGCCCGATCGTGCGGATGCGATGAATTTTCACATCGCGAAGATCGAGACCCGTTTCCTCGCGGATCTCGCGTCGAAACGCGGCTTCCGGCTGTTCGCCGGCTTCGAAAAAACCGCCCGGCACGCCCCAACCTGAAACCGGCCGTAAAACGTGATTAAGCAGCAGTACTTCGCCCTTGTCATTCGTTATTATCCCGGCAGCGGACACGGTAAATTTACTCTGGGCACGCCGCGTGACCCACGTCCTCAATTCGCGCGGCATCAATTTCCAGACTTTACCAATAAGTTTGACCAGCATCCTTTGACATCATAACAAAAGTCGACCAGACCCAAACTAAGATCTTTAACACGGATCTGCACGGAAAAAAACGGATTTGCACAGATCTGAATAGTTTATTATTCAGATCCGTGCCGATCTGTTTCTTTCAGTGTTCATCCGTGTCCAATTTTTTGGTCCGGCGCAAAAAAAGGGAACGGCGGTCACCGTTCCCAGTCCATGTTAATTGTGAAACGCTATTTATTTTAGCGACACATCATCGACGCGGAATGATGTGGTTATTGAACTGTCCATCGTCGAGCGGAATTGGACGCGGACCGTTTGGCCCCTGTACGCCGCGAGGCTGAACGCTTTTTGCGAATAGACACCAATCGTGCCTTTGTTGAGGTTGCTGTATGTCGCAAGCGTCGTCAGCAGCGAACCCGCACTGTTACGCACCTCGACAAATAGTTTGTCATATTGAATGGTCGTCGTGGTTTCGCTCGACGTGACGTTGAGCCAGAATGTTAGATTTGCCGCCGCTGTCGATGGGATCGCGACGGTCTGGTACGCCTGGCCGGTCGTGTTGTTATTGATGCCGAATATCACGTAGCCTGTTCCGCTGTGCGGATAAGCTCCGGTGGAGTAGAAAAATCCGTTGCCTGAGCTAACCCAAGGCGAAGCACTACCACCTTCGAATCCGCCATTGACAATCAACTCGCTGCCCGGCGTGGGTGTAGGCGTAGGCGTCGGTGTTGGAGTTGGCGTCGGGGTCGGGGTCGGAGTTGCCGTTGGTGTCGGCGTTGGGGTCGGAGTTGCCGTTGGTGTCGGAGTTGGAGTCGGAGATCCGCCGCACGTCGGCAGCTTAAACGACCCGATACGCGTCCGCCAATTGAATGTGCCTGTCGTCTGGTAATATTCCTGCGTGTACCAGAATGTACAGTCGTCCACCGGATCGACCGTCAGATCGCTGTAGTCGCCCCAGCGGTTGCCGGAACCGGTTTGGCTGCCTGTGCCGGCAAAAAGAGTCGCTTCGCCCTGACCCAGGGTATTTAGCGGGTCGGTTGCGAGCCGCGCCGCGTAACGGATCTGCGGAAAGATGGTTGAGCTCGAAGCACTAAAGCCCATGGCGATATTGCCGTCCTTATCCATTGCCGCACTGCCCATCCAGCGCCACGTTGTGTCGGGCTGATAGGTACTTTCCTGAAATACCGATACCGGCCCCGATGTCACATTACGCAATTCGAACCAGCGAACGCCGGCGACGCCGCCGGAGCTAACGCTAAAATTGCCAACCGTCGATTCGCGTCCGCCGATAAACCGTGTGGCAAGGCGGAACATCAACCGGTCGCCGATGCCGTCCAGGCTGTTGGCACCGGTGCCGTTCTTCTGAGGCACACAGGCCCTCGTTGTAGAACAAAGCGCGGTGAAACCTGCCGCTGCCGGGCTCGCAAAGAGCGTGAACGTCGCATTCGCGGGCGTAACAAAATCCGCATGGAAGTGCCTTACCTTATAGACGCCGGTAAACGGAGCCGCCACGAAGGTCGCCGGTGACCCCGCCGGAGGCAGAGCCGAGCCGTCAAGATCGGACGGTAAATATGAATCTTCGCTTGCACCCGAGACACCGGTGCTGACAAACGTCGCCGGTTGTCCGGCCAACATTTTCACGCGGTCAAAGGCAAATGGCTGCGGCCCGAGGAATGTCGTTCCCGCGGCATTAAATACGTTATCGCTCATGTAATAGCCATCGGGCCAGACGGCTATATGCGGATAATCGAAAAAGTTTGATCCGAGATGAAAGGCATAACGATTGTAACTGCCGGAGGCATCGTTTGTGGTCGATACGGCGATACATTCGTCGGTGGGGACACTCGTGCCTGCGAACTGGCTGACGACCCAGCGATTTGCAAGCTGGTCGTACAGCACGATCGGGTCGCCGTTGCCGTTGGTCTGGCAAACGCCGCCAAAACCACTCCAAATTGTTGCAATGTCCACCGGCCCGAAAAGCGACGCCCCGGTCGACTTGTCAAAGACCTGAAGGCCTTTGTTAACCATCTGGACGTACTGAGTCTGGCCTACTTCGCCATCGGTGTCGGGCGGAGCACAGTTGCATCCGACGCCTGGAAAACCTATTCCGTCGAAAGTCAGGATGGGGCTGGGAATCGCCGGTGCAAAAAGGGCAATCAGCGAAGCCGATTGGTCCTGAACCGCCTCATCGGGCACGTCTATATGATTGGGGTGGGGAATCTTTGGGTTTTCGTTGGCCTCGTGCTCCTTGGTTTTCCCCGGATATGGAGCCGGCTTCATGTCGCGCAGCGGTATCGATGTATCATTTTGGTATGATTTACCTGAGGTGACGTCGCTCTGTTTGATTTTATCGGTGGTTACGGCCGGTGCCGTAACGTCGATGGGTGCAGGGTCAACTTTTTGGTCGCCTTCGGCTAAACTATTTGCGTCTGCTTTTTTTGAAACGGTGCCAAATACGAAAAGCGCCGCAGTGAGTACTATCAATAAACCTATAAATTTTTTCACGCTCTTTTTCTCCTTGGGGTAGGGACTATGCCGATATTAGAATCA
>JAYVER010000109.1:0-5726 GCA_043748725.1 Chloracidobacterium sp.
GTTGGAGTCGGCGTTGGTGTCGGTGTCGGCGTTGGCGTTGGTGTCGGAGTCGGAGTCGGTGTAGGCGTCGGTGTGGGCGTCGGCGTCGGCGTACCCCCAGCGTTGACGGCGGCGAGTGCGTCCACACGGCCGTAACCGAATGAATTGTTTGGGATCTGCGTTGACGGTATACCGCCACAGGTTTGTGCGGCAACATTGACGCCAGGGTTCGCCGTATTCTGCAAGACAGTCTTGGTGGCGGCAATATCCCTTACCAGAGCCGGACGTGCCGACCACAGCAACGCGACGACGCCCGAAACGTGGGGCCCGGCCATCGAGGTTCCGGACAGATTTGTATAGGTTGCGTCGCTGGAGTTGTAAATGGAGCGAACGTTTACGCCGGGACCGGAAATATTCGGCTTCAATATATTCGGCGTGTAAAAGGTACTCGGCCCGCGGCTGCTAAAACCTGCGAGATTGTTGTTAATATCTATGGCGCCGGTCGAGAACGAAGCACTATAGATCGCCGCAGCGTCAGTCACCGACGAGCACCCGGAGCCGGAGTTGCCGGCCGAGACCTCTACAAAAATACCCGCCGCCTGTGTGTTATTCACTATGGTCTCAAGCTCTGCCCGCGTCGTGCAGCCTTCGCTGGCCGGGCATCCCCACGAGTTGTTGAGCACATGCGGGCGGAGTGCCGGATTGGCGTTATTACCGGCGAGGTCGGTCGGTGCGATCATAAACTGAAAGCATTCAGTGTAAGTCGCGGGCGTTCCGTTACCCTGATCCATATTACGGCAGCCGATCCATCTTGCACCGGGGGCGACGCCGACCTGATTGCCGGCTCCGTCGTCGCCGATCATTGTGCCGACGGTGTGCGAACCGTGTCCGCTGTCGTCGCAAGGAGCCATTGTATTTGCGCCGCATACGCCGCCGCCCGAGTGGATCGCGTCGTGCCAGTTAAAATTATGGTCGGCTGTGACGCCGTTCCAACCACGATATTTAGGCTTTATCGCGTTGTGGGTCCAACGTATTCCGGTGTCCAGACCGCCGACGACCATGCCTCCACCATTAAAGCCGAGCGCCCATACGGCCGGAGCTTTGACGTTCATCACGCCCCATTCGACAGTATTTGGTACATCAGGCTGGCTCGCGGCCGGCTGCTGATTTGCAATAGACGGATCTTCGATCCAACGCGACGGATTATTGGAATCTATGAGGGCGACATCCGAACGTGCGGCGAGCTCGATGGCCAGCGGCCGGTCAACCTCGGCGACCAGCATATTGGCTGCCCAAAAGGATTGGTGCGCAATGCCCCGCGAGTTGAGAAAAGACCGTAAATCCGCCTGCGTACGTGCCGCGTGCTCGGTGAGCGTGTTATAGACAAACCAACCGCGCGCGTCCTGGTCCTTTATCTCGTAAGCTGCGCTCGTATCCGCCTGATCCGCAAGCAGGATCACTACGGATGCGCGTTTGCCGTCCGCAGTATCCGTCAGCACCTGCGGTGCGATCTTGCCGTCCGCCGCGTAGAGGCCGCCGGTTTTTAGCCAGCCGCCGCCTGAATTTACGAATATCGAATCAAAAAATCTCGTTCTGATCGAATTTTCATCACTTGCCTCGCTGACCGGAGTCAGATTCAAAGCCGCCGCAATAACGGCACAAAATGTGAAAACTAACACGACAATAAAACGCATTCGGGCGGATAGCAACATAAACTTTTCTCCTCAAGGTGAGCGAACATGATTACAACAGCAACCAAATAAGAAAAGTCTATTACTTAATACTTTAACGGTCAACGGGATTTTGTTCTGCGGCTGCTCGGACGGTAGAAGATGAGTGAAAAATCAATACAAAACAAAAGTAAAAAGGCAAAAATAAAGAAAGAGTTTTCTTGTTTTTGCCTTTTTACTTTTGCCTTTTTACTTTCTACTGCCCGTCGTTGCTGCCCGGCAGCCCAGTAACCGGCGCATCGACCTTTTCCAGAGCGTCTTTGTAGATTTTGATCGAGCCGTCGGTCTCCAGTTTTTGTCGGGTCGCGGCCAGATAGTCCGAGTAAACAGCCGATCGCTTCTTGGAAAGCATCTGCTGCATCGTGCTGCTGCGCTGCTTTGCATAATCGGCCGTGTTTGCGTCTTCGCGTTTAGTGACGCCGACGACGTACCAATTATCACCAACCTTTAGCGGATTTTTTGTTACGTCGCCCGATTTCAAGGCGTAGATCGCCGTTTCAAGCTCTTCGTTTGTCGAGGCTGTCGGACCTTCGCCGAGCGGTGATCCTAGAATAAAGTTCTTCTGATCTTTTGCCGTCATTCCTTTGGCGGTAGCGGCCGCGCCCAAGGCACCGGCGTTTGCGGCACCGGCGGCGATCTGTTTAGCGATCTCCTCAACCTGCGCACGGGCCTTGTCGAGCTTTACGACGTCAATGATCTGCCCTTTCACCTCGTCAAATTCAGCATCGCGCGGGTCTTTTTTATCGACGAGCATCGGTATCGCAAACCCATTCTGGATAGGGGTTTTTTCGCCGACGTCATTTTGATTTTCAAGGGCGGCGATGCCCTCCTCAAACTGCGGTGAAACACCTATATTGGGGACATCGTCGCCCTGTTTGACGTAAGCTGTTTCTTTAACCATATCCGCCGCCGACATATTTGCCTGAGCGGCAAACGCCTGAGCGGTTTTTTGCGGATCTTTGGTTTCCTTTAGTGAATCGTCCACTTTTTGGGCCAATTCGGCCGCAACCGAGTAGGCGCGCCGGTTACGGAGACTGACCTCGAGTTCTTTTTTTGCCGCTTCGAAAGTTTTCGGCACGTCTTCGCCGCGACGCAGGATGAAATATCGGCTCTGATAACTGATCGGTTCCGTAACCTCGCCGGGCTTCATTTTCAGCAGCCGTTGGTAAGGGTCGTCAGGTTTTTGCGTATTTTCATGCACGGGCCCGCTGAGCTTGCCGCCTCTCGGAGCGGTTGCCGGATTCTCGGAGTGGCCTTTTGCGAGATCGGCAAAAGCGGCTTCGGAAACAACTCCGCCGTCCTTTTTCAACTGCTGGACGAGCTCGTTTGCCTTGCCCTGCACCGGAGCGTCAAGGTCGGGTTTGGCGACGCGAAGCACGATCTCCTGGCCGAGCACGCCCGCGACCTTTTTATCAGGCGTGAGCTTGTCATACTCAGCACGCAGATCGGCATCCGATATCTGTAGCTTTTCACCGATCTTGTTTGTATTTACAAACACATAACGGATCTTTTTCTGCGGAACGCTGATGTAATAGCTCTGTTTGTTCTTTTCGAAGTAGTCTTTCAACTCCTGATCGGTCGGTTTGATCGTCTTTGCCAGGTCTGAACTGTTGACAGCGACATACGAGAGATCGAATTTTGTGTTTTTCCGCTGATAATCGTTCAATACTTCTTCCTCTGATACGGTTACACCCGAGGTTATGTAGGCATCGAGTTTTCTTGAGCTAATATCATCGCGGACGCTCTGTTCGTAGGCTGCAATGTTTCCAAACTGTTCTATTACGTTCTGCTCGTATTTTGCCTGGTCGAAAGGCTTGCCGTCTTCGGATTTGAACTGACTGCGGAGCTCAGTGGCAACCTCGGCGTCGCTTGCGGTCAGACCTAGCCGCTCGGCCTCGACGCGTGCGATGCGGCTGCCGATCAGGCCGTCGAGCATCATTTTCGCCGGAAAACTCTGACCGCGGCTAAATCGGCTGTAATTTTCCTTTTGACGGATCAATTCGCCGATCGTGATCTTATTCCCTGAAACCGATGCCACCGCCTCTTCGCTCTGCGCGAGATTTGTAGCCGTAGTGCTGCCTATCGAACTTCTGTTCCAAAAAACAAGACTGACCACCATCAGAATGGCAAAAATGAGAATGAAAAAATTGCGGGTTTTTTCGAGACGGTTGAAAAACTTTAACATTGATTGATACCTAAAACCTTAAGAGTCGAATATTATTGTCATACGGGACAAACCGCAATTGTAACAAAACCGTCGGCCAAAGCCAATTTTACGGCGGCCACAGGAGCGGGTAGTTTGAATACAAGAAGTTTAATAAATGTAGTTCGTCTCCGCGATCTCTGCGTCCGACTCAGCGGTCTCAGCGTTAAAATCCGATTAAACGCAGAGTCCGCTGAGATTTACGCAGAGTGTCGCAGAGATCACTCAGGAAGCTATCGAATATGTTTATGGACGGAAATACGAACTCACCCACCGCCGCGTCCCAAACTCGAAATGCTTGCAGTTTTATGTCAATTCATCGATGATTAACTTCGACCTCTTGTACCTGAATGGTTAGCAAACAGATCAAATCCGCGAGTATCGTCGTAAAGCCAAATCACTCCGAGGCTTTGATCACTGCCGCAGAGCTTTCCGCTTGGCTGCAAACGAAAGGGATCGAACAGATCGGCGAGCCGTTCTCGGCGGGTCAAACGCGCGATGAAAACACGCCGACGCTCGATGCCGATCTGATCGTCGTCCTCGGCGGTGACGGCACGATGATCTCGACAGCCCGCCTTATCGGCCGGGACCGAAGTCTGATCCTCGGTATCAATTACGGCAGCTTGGGTTATCTGACTGATTTCCGGATCGAAGAAATGTTCCCGGCTCTTGAATCGATCATCGCCGGTCAATACGAGATCGACCGGCGAGTCATGCTCGAGGCCGAGCTTTTGCGGGGCGACGAACAACTTGCCGCCGGCCGTGTTTTGAATGATGTTGTTCTTAACAAAGCGGCGCTGGCGCGGATAATCGAGATCGACGTCCATCTCAATGGTCAGTTTGTAAATTCGTTTCGCGCCGACGGGTTGATCATTTCCACGCCGACAGGCTCGACTGCCTACAACCTTTCAGCCGGCGGGCCGATCATTTATCCTTCGATGAATGCAGTAGTGATGACGCCGATCTGCCCGTTTACGCTGACCAACCGCCCGATCGTTATACCGGACGCCGCCGAGATCGAATTGAGCCTCAAAGACGATAACGAGGGAGTAATTCTAACGTTCGACGGCCAAACCGGTCATCGGATGAAAGCCAACGACCGCGTCGTTATTCGCAAGAGCGAAACAACATTTAATCTTGTCCAACCCACAAATCGGAATTATTTTGATGTTTTGCGCGACAAGCTAAAATGGGGCAGATGAGTCAGAACCACCTGCGGTAGCGGGTGGTTGACGCTAACCAAGAAGACTAGGTTGGATATCATCGTCAGGCTCGTATCCCGCCGGAAACCATTGAAACTTACCCAGATCGCATTTTCCGCTTGTGTTGAAAACAACCCCCTCGGCTTCGAGCAGTTCCTGCTGCAAATTCATTGGTATCGTCAGCCGTCCTGTTGAGCATTTGCCTTGCGAATTGATCACCCGTTGCCAAGGCACATCTTCGTCTACTCCGTGCATAACGTATCCGACGGTTCTTGCGGTGTAGCCGTCACCAAGAATGATCGCGAGCTGGCCGTAGGTCATCAGCTTCCCAACCGGAATTTGACGAACGATCTCGTAAACACGCTCGCGGTATTGCTTGTCGTTGACAATATTCATTGTGACCTGAACTCGGATAACTCTGCGGATTTTACTCCGTGGCCTCTGCGTTAAAAATGAATTTAACGCAGAGGACGCTGAGGTGACGCAGAGTTCGCAAAGATTAGAAAGGCTCCAAATCCCGCAAAAAGGTTCGCGCAGGTGAGCCGTCGCCGGTTGCGCCGATGTATTTGAGAGGCATGCAGATAAGTTCATAATCGCCCGGCGCAACCTCGC
>JAYVER010000110.1:0-14724 GCA_043748725.1 Chloracidobacterium sp.
GGCGTTTCGGAGTACGGCATCACCGTTCGCTGGGACAAAAACTTCTTGACGATGGTGCAGTTGATGCTGACGCGGCGCAAGCGTTTCCGTCCATACGGCGGCGTGCGGTTTGGCGGAACGCTGACGATCGAGGACGCATGGGAGTTTGGCTTTGACCACATCGCCATCGCCACCGGCGCCGGGCGTCCGACGATCGTGCCGATGAAAAACAATCTCATTCGCGGCATTCGCCAGGCGTCCGATTTTTTAATGGCGTTGCAGCTAACCGGTGCATTCAAAAAAGATACGCTGTCAAATCTTCAGGTGAGACTGCCCGCCGTAGTGATCGGTGGCGGTCTGACCGGTATCGACACCGCGACCGAGATTTTTGCATATTATCCGGTGCAGGTCGAAAAAATGCTTGCGAAATATGAGCAGGTAACGGCCGAGTTTGGCGAAGAGCAGGTTGTGGCAAATTTTGACGAAGAGGAAATTCGCGTACTACAGGAATTTCTTGAGCATGGCATGGAAATCCGCGAGGAACGTGACCGTGCGGCATCGGCAGGCGAGCAGCCGAATTTTGTCCCGCTGGTACGCGGCTGGGGCGGCGTTTCGCTCATTTATCGCAAGCGTTTGCAGGATGCGCCGGCCTATCGGTTGAATCACGAAGAGGTGCAGAAAGCGCTTGAGGAAGGCATAGATTTCATCGAGTGCATGAACCCGGCCGAGGCTGTGCCGGATGAATTTAACGCCGTCAAAGCATTGATATTCGAGCGATTAAATTATAACGCTGAAAGCGGAAAATTTGAGAATACAGGCGAGATGCACGAGTTTCCGGCTCATACGGTCT
Source organism: Chloracidobacterium sp. (assembly GCA_043748725.1). Lineage (GTDB taxonomy): Bacteria > Acidobacteriota > Blastocatellia > Pyrinomonadales > Pyrinomonadaceae > OLB17. The sequence goes on from JAYVER010000110.1 coordinate 830, forward strand.
GTGTCGCCGCCGGAACATCGCCTAACGTTATTTACGAAAAAGAAAAGCCCGGCACGTTCAAGATGGACGAATGGCGGCAGTTCTTTCAGCCGTTCAAGGTCGAGCGGTGCGGGACAGGCAAACTGCATCTCGTCGAGGCGGGACCCGACGAGACCGGCTTTTTCACATCCTACGAATCGAACGGAAAATTCATCAGCTACTACGGCGACAATCATCCGAAATACGCCGGAAACGTCGTCAAAGCAATGGCCTCGGCTAAATTCGGCTATGAAAAGGTCGTTGAGATATTCGCGGGTTCGACAAACTTAAGTTTGTCGGACTTTGACCGGGATGCGGTCTTCGACAAATTGGAAGCGACGCTCGATGAGCAGCTTCGAGCCTACGTCGTCAAGGTCGAGCGTTTGACGCCTACCATCGTCGACGTGATCGTCAAAGCGCCGCTGCAGGCGCGTAAGTTCGAGCCTGGACAGTTTTACCGTCTGCAAAATTTTGAAACCTTGGCACCCGTCGTCGATGGAACGCGGCTGTTGATGGAGGGCCTCGCGCTGACGGGTGCGTGGGTCGATGAGGAAAAGGGTTTGCTCTCGATGATCGTCCTCGAGATGGGTACATCGTCGCGGCTCTGCTCGCTTTTAAAGGAAGGTGAAGAGGTTCTGGTGATGGGGCCGACCGGCTCGCCGACCGAGATCACCGAAAACGAGACTGTTCTGCTAGCGGGCGGCGGTCTCGGCAATGCGGTGCTTTTCTCAATCGCGAGAGCTCTCAGAAAAAATAAGAATAAGGTTATTTATTTTGCCGGTTACAAGAACGGCGCCGATCTTTTCAAACGGCAAGAGATAGAAAATGCCACCGACCAGATCATTTGGGCGACCGATTTTGGCGACGAGATCATGCCCGAAAGGTCGCAGGACGCGCATTTTCGCGGCAACATCGTACAGGCCATGATCGCTTACGCCGAGGGCCGTCTGGGCACGCAAAGCGTTGATTTGCAGGACGTTGACCGCATCATCGCCATCGGCTCCGACCGCATGATGAACGGCGTCCGCGAGGCTCGCCACACAACGCTCAAGCCATATTTGAACGAAAATCATGTTGCCATAGGCTCGATCAATTCGCCCATGCAGTGCATGATGAAAGAGGTCTGCGCCCAGTGTTTGCAGCGTCACGTGAACCCGCACACCGGCGAGGAATTCTTTGTTTTCTCGTGCTTCAACCAGGATCAGCACTTGGATTTTGTAGATTTCAAGAATCTTAACGAACGCCTCAGGGCAAACAGTATTCAGGAAAAGCTGACGAATCTGTGGCTGGATCGGGTTTTTGGAAAGGAAGAATTCAAAACGAAATTTCAGCAAACCGGTCAATGACGCATCAAGACATCACTATAGTTATGATTTGATGTTGACAATACTATCAAATCGAGTCAATATTGATGTGTTATGAGAACGACACTGACAATCGATGACGACGTTGCATTTGGGCTCAAAAAAGCTCAGGAAAACAACCCCGCAAAACCCTTCAAAGTGGTCGTGAACGAAATACTGCGAAAGGGACTAACAAACAAAACCAGTAATGGTGGCTCAAAAAAACGCTTTCGGGTCGAACCTTTGGATCTTGGCCTTAGAACGGATCTGAACTTCGATAACATTGAAGAAGTTCTGGACATTTTAGAAGGGCCAAACCGCAAATGATTCTCCCTGACGTAAATTTGCTTTTGTATGCGTATGACGCCAGAAGCCCGTTTCACAAAAAGTCACTTGCTTGGTTTGAAACTATCTTAGCTGAAGAAGAGGTGTTTTTTTCGTGGCACACGATAACTGGATTTCTACGGATATTGACACACCCGAACGCCTTGGCGAAACCCACTACGATAGAAAAAGCCGTGAGCATTGTTGGTAAATGGCTGGAACAAGAAAAAACACATTTGGTTTTTTTGGAAAAAAAGAACTGGCCGCTGTTTTCTTCAATTCTTATCGAAGGCCAGGCAAACGGAAACCTCGTAATGGACGCTCATCTTGCAGCAATGGCCGCGTCATGCGGAGCAAAACTCGCCAGCACCGACCGCGATTTTACGCGATTCCCCGGTATCCAACTCATTAACCCGATTTCAAAAACCTGATCTATAATCTGCGAGTAAACAGCTTCAGGAAAAGCAGACGAATCTGTTGCTCGACCGCGCTTTCAAATCTATTGACAGCGTCGGTAAGAGAACGGAATAAGTTGAAGAAGCTATAGCTGGCTGTTGTCTTTGTCCTGTATCAGAAGTTCAATTACGTTTCGGCTTCGCGCACATTCGAGGACGGTTTTTCCTTTTCCATCTCTGAGCCCCGTACTGACACCACGTCTTCGAAACTCAATTATGATTTGGCGCTGTCCAGCGACTGCTTCTTCGCTTCCGGATCCTCCCCGACCCGTATTTTGCACGGCTAAGTGAAAAGTGGTAGATCCCGACTTATTTCTAATCGTTGTATCGCTGCCATGACCCAGAAGGCAGGTCACCGCCGCGGCACAACGCGTCCGAACGGCACGGTGTAAAGGGGTCGCACCATTCTTGTCTTGTAAATCGATTTCCGCCCCTGCATCAATCAAGCGGTTGATGGTTTCGACCTGTAATTTGGGGTTCCACGCCGGGCCATTAACGTAACCGTCCGCCGCATAGTGCAATGGAGTCCCTCCTCGATGATTCCCGGCAAAGTTTGGATTCGCACCAGCCGCGATCAAGATATCGACAATTTCGACTCGATAGCCGGCTGCCGCCAGGTGAAGGGCGGAATCACCGACGTACAGCCAATGAAATATAGAGGTTTCATAAAATACAGCTGTTTCGAAGCAGCTAGCGGAAAGTCCGCTGTCGAGTTTTAGAAGTTCTTTTATCAGGCTTACGTCGTTTTCAAGTATTGCCTTAAGAAACCTCTCCATAACCGTTCCTTTTTCTAACCGTCTACTCTAAAGCAAACCAAGGGGCATGCTAACTAGCCTTGCTTAAAGTCAACGGCTTCTACACGCCCCCCCACGATATCCCCTCGCCGGTTTTTGATCGGCATCGGCGAGAGTTCCGGCAGAGCGTCATCTGACAAAATCCCTAATTGACGCAATATTTCGGCTGCGACGACCGGCCGGGCACGATGGTCGTCGCCGTCCTCGATCTTTAGGGCGATGCCGAGTCAGGTCGGCCATTTGTCTGAAGGAATAACGCCGCATAGCCAGACGCCGTCGGCGCCGACCTTTGAGATTATTTGGCCGAGTGCCGCTTGCATCAGCATTGTGTCGAGACGGCCAGTGCCGCCGATGAGCTCGGGGTATTTCAGCATCGCCGAGACGATCCGTGAACAGGCGTTCTGCGTCACTTCGGGAAATTTTGACGGCGAGATAAGGTTGATAAAGCTCTTTGCCATAGCCTCGACAGAAACGGCAAAGTTTGGGGCTGCACAGCCGTCGATGCCGATGGCTATCTCGTTTTCAGGCACTTCGCAAAAGTCCGCTACACATCGCAATATTCGTTTTTGGACACGGTTTTCGGGTAAATCGTAGGTCGCGAGGTCGGCACCGATATGTTTTGCAAAGGCGAGCATTGCGACATGCTTGCCGGAGCAGTTGTTGTGAAGTTGTGTCGGTTCCTCGCCGGCACGCATCATGTGGCGGGCATCGACCTCTGAGAAAGGCAGGTGAGCGCCGCACTTGAGATCGGATTCTGACAGGCCTATCTTTGCCAGCATACGCGTCGCAATAGCCACGTGGACGATCTCACCCGAATGCGACGCCGCGGCGAGAGCGATCTCATTCTCCGTAAATCCGAATGCATTAGCCGCCCCGCTTGTAATGCATGGTATCGCCTGAAAAGCCTTTGAAGCCGAGCGAAAAAAAGTGACGGTTGACGGATCACCAACGGATACGATCATTTTGCCATCGCCGTCGATCACGATCAAGTGGCCGCGATGAATGGACTCGATCGTGTTGCCGCGAATGACGTTGGCTAGAATTTCTGGGTTCATAAGAAATATTCACCGCAGAGTCGCTGAGAATCTAAAAATGGCAGTAAACTTTAGCATGACGAACGGTCCCATTTTGCGTTTTAATTTTTGCCTTTTGACTTACTCTCACCTCGGCGTCTCTGCGTCTCTGCGGTAAAACTCACGTCGCAGCGGCGAGCATCGCGCGGGCGTTTTCGCGGGCCTGCTCGGTGATCTCTTCGCCGGCCAGCATTCGTGCGAGTTCCTCGACTTTTTCAGTGTCGGACAGTTCACGGACGCTGATCGTCGTTCGACTTCCGGTCGCTTTTTGGACGACGAAGTGTCGGTCGGCCAACGAAGCGATCTGCGGCTGGTGCGTGACGCAGAACACTTGCTGCGTGGTGGCGAGATCTTTTAGCTTTCGACCAACCGCCTCGGCCACGCGGCCGCCGATGCCGACATCGATCTCATCGAAAACGGCGGTTTTATCCGTATCGTTGGACCTCGCCGTAGTCTTTAGGATAAGCATTAGCCGCGAGGCTTCGCCGCCGGACGCGACCTTTGCGAGGGGCCGAGGTGATTCGCCGGGATTTGCCGAGAAATAAAATTCGACGCGGTCAAACCCGTTAGCAGTAAAGCTATTGTCCGAAATATCGTTATCTGCTGCGTCAAAACGCACCTCGAATTGAGCCTTTTCGAGCGCAACGGCCTTTAAATTTTGCTCAACTTCTTTTTCGAATTTGCGTGCCGCCGCCACGCGCCTGGCGTGAAGCTCACCGGCCTGTTGCAAATAATCGGAGCGAAGGTCCGTCAGTTTTTTCTTGAGCTCTACTTCGCGAAACTCAGCACTCTCGATATTTTCGAGCCCGTTTAGCGCATCGCCAAGATGCTCCAACACTGATTCGATGGAACCACCGTATTTTCGCTTGAGCCGCGAGATCTCGGCAAGCCTGTTGTCAATTAACGCGAGTCTTTCGGGGGAAAATTCCAAGCGGCTGCGAAAATCTCTGACGGCAAATGCAATGTCTTCGAGTGAAGTTTTTATGCCAACCAGCACATCCGAGTTTTCGCGAAAGCGTGTTTCATATTCATTTAATTCACTGATGTTTCGGCTCGCCCGGTCGAGAGTCGCCAGGGTTGATTCCGCATTTTCATACAGCCATGCAAACGCCTCCTCGCTCAGACGCGAAACTTTTTCGATATTGTTGAGCCGATGCTTTTCTGATTCCAGTTCTTCGTCTTCGTTCGTTAGCGGATCGACGTCCGTTATCTCTTTTACCTGAAAGCGAAGAACATCGAGCATCTGCAGTTTTTCGGCTTCGTTTTTTTCGAGCATCCTAAGCTCGGTTTTCGTCACCGATAAATGGCGGTAAGCTTCGGCGACATTTGCCTTCATTTCGGCAACATTGGCAAAATCATCGAGCATCACGATATGTGTTTCGATGTCGTAAAGTGCAGCCTGCTCGCCCTGGCCATGGATGTCGGCAAGATTTGGGCTGATCTTTTTTAGAAACGACTGGGTGACGAGCTGGTTATTTATAAAGACGCGATTTTTGCCCCAAAGCGACAGTTCGCGGCGGATGATCAGATCAATGTTATCGCCGCCGTCTATATCAATGCCGCCGATCTCGAGCAGTTTTGTTACGGCTGGATCGGCCGCAACGGAAAACAGCCCTTCGATCCGCGCCGAATCCTCACCTTCTTTGATCAGGTCAGTCGATATGCGTGTCCCGGTCAGTGCTCCTAAGCTATCGACAATGATCGATTTGCCCGAACCGGTCTCACCCGTGAGCAAATTCAGCCCCGCACCGAACTCGATCTCGAGCTCGTCTATCAGGGCGATGTTTTTGATCTTTAGAAGGCTCAACATTCTTCTATATTTTTTTAACACGGATTAAATGGATTAACGCGGATAAATCTAAAAATAGATCTGTGAAAATCCGTCTAATCCGTTTAATCCGTGTTCCAATCTTTTTCACTTCTTAGGTACCTGGCCGCCGCCCTTGATCCATTTGCCGCCGGAGAAAATCGCGTCGGGCGGAAATTGGGTTTCGAGATCGACGGCTGCCCAATCGACCACGCGGTCTTTTTTATAAAAGAAAAGCTCGGCGAGTTCGCCCGGCCGGACACTGCCAAATCGCTGGTACACATTAAACCCGCTCGAGTTGTATTCTTCGAGGCCGCGCAGACCGCCGAGGTCACCGATGTTTGTTATCTTGGCCGTCGCCGCAAACCCAGCGCGACGGCGTTCTGTTACCGCCGCAATATCGACGACGGATGGCGGGTCGGTTGAAGTCGTGTTCACTTTATTCGCACGACGGAAAATGAAATTTACCAGGCCGCCGGAGCTGTTTTCGATCAGCGATAAATAGGGTGCGGTGTCCTGGGTTCGTTCGCTGCCGGTCGCAAGCGATTCCAGAACGGTCATAAATGCGACGAAATTCATCTTTACGAGATACATTTCGTCCTTTTCATACAGACCGCCGGTTTCGATCAGGATCACGGGCGTTCCCCACGCTGAAAAATTGTCGCCGAACGCGGTTGCCGTGTATTCGTTGCTGTAACGAGCAATGTGGCCGGGGATGAATTTTTGCAATGCCAGGACCATCTGCGAGACAAGACGCATGTTGCGCTCGTGACCGGGATTGGTCGTTTTTGCTGCGTCGCCATAGACGACGAGCAGCGAGATCGCGGCCTGCATCGGGCTGCGACCGACGGTCGTGAGAGCTCCCTGATTGTGCAGGTTAAAGCCGATCGCGGGATTCCAATCGTCGCGGAGTTGTTTTAAAAGCCGAGCCTCCGGCGTCTTCAGATCAAGGGCGTCGCGGTTGATATCGATGTCCTGCAAATTTCGCCGCTGATAGATCTCGGCGCCGTCGGGGTTTAACATTGGAACGGCCCGGATCGTCACCGCTTCAGCGATCTTTTTGACGAGATCGCTGTTACGCTCTTTTTGCAGAAAGGCGAACATGTCGATGAGCGCCGATGTGGCCGTCGGCTCATCGCCGTGCATCTGCGACCACATAAAAATCTTAAGTGGGCCTTTGCCCCATTCCAGGTTGTATATCTCACGGTTCGCGTTGCTCCGGCCCACCTCATTTACGATAAGACCGAGCTTTTTTAGTTGCTCAAGGTACTTTTTCAGGTCGGCATGGCGGACATCGGACGGAGCGAGTTTCGAAATATGTTCTTTGTCCCAGATCGCGGCAAATTTTTCGGCGGTTTGTGTATAAGCGTTCATGGCGCAAAGACAAGTCAACAGGAAGATCAAGCCGATTAGACGCATACACATAAGATAAACCGAATCTGTGTTTTACAGCAAGGTGCTCTTGTCAGAACCGGGAGCGGTAGCGGCCCAAAAGCTCCCCTCCTTGGCTAAGGAGGGGTGACCGAAGGCCGGGGTGGTTCGTTCTTTCGCGCGAGATGAATATCGCACCGCGAAGAGAGAACCACCCCGTCTGCCGAAGCGGCAGCCACCCCTCCTTTGTAAGGAGGGGAGCCGGCTGCCTACTCACGTACGTGGTTCTGACATGAGATTGCGGTAGACATCCTCGGTTTCATCGACCATTTTGCTCAGGCTGAAATTTCCGCGGGCCGTGCTTTTGAGTCTTTGACCAAGATCGCGGCGTTTGTTAGCGTTTTCCAAAAGGCTGACGATCTTTGCGGCCAATGCCAAAGGGTCTTTTATTGGCGACAGAGCATCGGGGTCGCGTATCAGCTCTTTTGCGCCGTCGGTTTCAGTCGCGACTACTGCGGTTCCCGAGGCCATGGCGTCGAGGATGGCGAGACCGAAACTCTCGGAATGCGACGGCGAAACAAAAATGTCAGCCGCCGCGAGAAGGGGTGCGATGTCTTCGAGCCAGTCGAGCCACAGAAATTTTTCTTCCATGCCGAGCACGCGGACGAGGCGTTTTAGCTCGCGGCGAAATTTCTTGTCGATAGTGTTATCTTTCCCGGCGACAACAAATTTCACATCGGGAATTTGCTTGACGGTCTCGTTTGCCGCCAAAACGAAATCGCGCTGGCCTTTTAACACTTTCAGTTCGCCCAAAGTCACGACCAGCGGCACGTCCATTGGTATCAGATGCAGCTCGCGGAAATCTTTGGCCAGATCGTTGTCTGCATCTGCGGTTTGAGCAGAAAAATCAATGCCGTTTGAGATGATGCGGATCTTTTCACGCGGGAATATTCTTTCCAGCTGCACGGCTACGGCCGACGAAACGGCAATAGCCGCATCGACGTTTCGCAGAGCAAACCGGTGAAACGGCTTCATCGGAAAAACGACATGCCGCGTCAGCACGAGCTTCACTCCTCGACCGACGCGTGCAACGACGCTGGCCGCCAGATAGTCGCGGGCGACATGGGCATGGATGATGTCGATCTTATTTTTTTCGACAAAGCGGGCGATGCGTTTTGCGCTGAACATCCCAAACGAATTGCGGATCGACACTTGCAGAAAATTCTCCGGCGGCAAAAAATCCAGCCGATCCTGCCACTCACTCGTCGGACGCAGAGCAACAAAAACATCGTGTCCACGCGCGGCCAACTCGCGGCACATATCGACCAGATGCCGCTCGCCGCCGCCAAACGTTTTCGCCGATGAAATATGCAGAACTCGCACTCTGAGAGAAGTTTATACCGAACACAGACACAAAAAAAGGCACGCTCCCTAATAAGAAGCGTGCCGCATGTCCCCTAAAGGAGCGGAAATTAGAAATGAAGTCTCGCAGCAAATTGGATCTGCCGTTCTCGGATGATCGTATTACCCGCGTTGTTCGCAATGCCAAAGGTTGACGAATTGAAATTCAGATTCGTACCCGAGATCGTGTAAGCAGTCGTATTGATACCGGTTACCTGAAAACGGTTAAACAAATTGAATGCCTCACCCAAAACTTCAAGGTTGATGTTTTCGGTAAACTTAAAGCGACGCGAAACACGCAGGTCTACATTTACGGTTTTCTCCGTTCGCAAACTATTTCGTATAGCGTTCGGCAAGCGGTTTGCGCCGCCCGCCCCGAGAATACCGGTAAGGATACGTGGCGACGGGGCGTTGCCGCTGACGTTATAAGAATAGGGATTACCTGAAGCAATCACGACGATGGGAGCTATAGAGAAACCACCTAGAATTGCACGTCCCACACCTGAATTACCGCCTAGACCAAACAGTGTACGCGGTGCATATATTGCGCTTGCAACGAAACGATGCGGGATATCGAAATTCGATCTTCCTTTTTCAAGAGACAGGTTTGTCACATCCAGCGGCACATTAGCACTCGTAAATGTTTGCGAAGTCTGATTGTTGTCCAACGACCTGGAATAAGTGTAACTCGTCTGGAATTGCAAACCTTGGGTTAAACGACGGTTCAGCTGAATGATTAATCCTTCGTACTCGGATTCGATCGTGTCTCTGATCTCGGTAATGCGTCCGAAATTTACGTTCGGTCGATTGCCGACGAATTTGGGTGTGGTGAGCGTCGTGCCGCCAAAGGGACCGCCAACGAAGCTGTAAGTGGTGCTTCCGGTCGGGAACGGTAAATTAGTATCGACAAATGTAGGCAGGCTGCGCCCGATGCTAACAAGACCCGAAACTGAGACAACCGTATTGCTTCCGATCAGATGCTCTAGAACAATGTCGGCCTGGTGGATCCTCGGCGCTTGGAAGAGCGGACTAAATACAACAATATCCGGAGCGGCTCCCGCTGTACCTGGAGCAGCAGCCACTACGTTTGGATATGTAGGCGACCCGACTGTTGTAGAGGTAAAGGTAAATTGCTTTTGGCTGTTGGCCGAACCCGTATTAGTTATCGCATTTGAGATCGTCGAATTGATAATGCGTCCATAATAAATGCCGTATCCGCCGCGGAGTGAGGTCTTGCCGTTACCCGTTACATCGTAAGCAAAGCCGAACCGTGGGCCAAAATTGTTCTTATCCGATGGGAAAACCGATGTTCTAGGCTCAAGCGGGTTTGGAATTTGAGCACTCGGAAGTTGTTGATATTCATAACGTAACCCGAGATTTAGCATCAGCCGCGGGCTGACCTGAAAATTGTCCTGGAAAAAGAAGTTGTAGTCCCTGGTTTTGAATATAAAAGCGGTCGGGCCGAAACCCTGGTTGAAGGACGAGTAGCGCTTTGAAGAGGGAATGTTGAAATCTGTTAGAAAGTCGGCAAGCGTAGAATACGAGTATGAACCAGCATTTTGGAAAAGATTGTCCAGCTTGTCCGAAACATTATTAAAGTCACCGCCGAATTTGAATGTATGGCGTCCTACTGTCCAGGAGATCGTATCCGCAAATTGGTAACGTCTTTCGTCCGGAAAAGCGCTCCGATCCAAAAAGTCGGGCTTGCCAAGTGTAATGCCACCCTGACCGGTAGCGATTCCAACTTGCGGCGGGAAGCCGTTTGCAGTCATGGGCTCACCGGCAATGGGTGCCTGTGACCTCTGTGATTCAAAGTCTCGTGACCATTGAAATCGTCCTTCGTTCAGGATTGAAGACGAAATGGTCGAATTTAGGCGAGCATTGAGCGAATCAAGTGAAACGAAATCGCTTCCAAAAGACGTGACGCCACGATTGACTACAGCCGCCGTCTGCACACCTGCAGGGGATTTCCAACGGTTACGGTTGTACACGACCGAAAGAGTATTATTCTTGTTGATTACCCAATCGATCTTGGGCAGGAACAGCCTCTGATCGCCGCGTCGGGCAACCACGCCCGTCAGGCTCTGAATATAATTCAAACCGGCTTGAACTTGGGCCGCAGTCAGACCCGGCACAGTGATCGGGCTTAAGAAAGTAGTCGAGGCGGTTGCTGCTACGCCCGGAAAATTACGCTTTTGTTCATCGTAACTAAAGAAGAAAAACACACGATTTTTGATGATCGGCCCACCGATCGAACCGCCGAACTGCTGACGCTTGTCCACCGGTTTCAGGCCTATGATCTGATTCCCGGTTGGCGTTAAAATCGTCTGAAAACTGAGGGGGTTTCGCGCTCCCCACTTGTTGTCGCGGAGATAGTAAAAAGCGGTTCCGTGAAAATCATTGGTGCCGCTCTTTGTGACCGTATTGACGACGCCTCCGGCCGCACGACCGAATTCTGCCGAATAGTTAGAAGTATTTACGCTGAACTCTCGAACCGCATCCAGACTGATAGAATAGCTGATGCGGGTACGCCCGCGAGCCTCTGAAAAGAAGGCTTGGTTATCATCACCACCGTCAACAGTCGAGTTATTTAATAAGCCGGAGATTCCCCGGAAACTGTAGAGGCCAAATCCGCCATCAGGAACGACGCCCGGACTGGCAAGTACAAAGGCTGCGGCCCGGCGACCGTTTATCGGCAGCTCACTAATCGAGGTCTGATTTATGTTCAGACCGGTCGCATTGTCATTCGTATTGATAACAGGGGCTTCGGCGGTAACCTCCACCTGAGCGGTTGCTCCGGTCACACCTAGTGCGACATCGAAAGCCGTAACGCGTCCGACTTCGACAATGACGTTTTCATTCTTAGCCGGAGCAAAGCTGCCGGCGGTGACATCGACGCGGTATGTGCCCGGTTGTAGATTCGACACGCGGTATGCACCGTCGTCATTGGTCTTAACCGTTGCGGCGCTGTTGGTGCCGAGATTTGTAGCCGTTACCGACGCATTCGGCACGATTGCGCCGCGCGGGTCCGTGACCTTTCCGCTAATACCGCCCGTGACTGAAGACTGAGCAAAGATCTGCCCGGCGAGCATCAGCAGACATAGGCTGAAGCTTGCAAAAAATTTTATCGAAAGATTTCTAGTCATCTGTTTTTTTGACCTCATTTATTAAAATTTAACTTGTGCATTATTGCTTTTATGGTGCGGGTAAAAAACGCGCTTATTCCGGTTTTTGGATTTTTATTTTATTTTTCGGATTTTACGGAGTTTAAGATAGACCTTTTTCACCCGAAACGCAAGGCGATATTCGCTCGATTTACACCCAAAAAACTAATTTTCTCTGAATTTTTGTAGTCTTTGTTCCAAATTAAGATTTGTAACAATCCGCATTCGTAAATACCTATGCAAATCGAGTTCCGTAAAATCAGTTTAGAGTGCGCGATTTATCGCGTTCCGTTTTTTTACCGCTATCGAGTTTCCGATTTATCGCGCAGGTAAGAATGTAAAGAAAAGAACGCGATGAATCGCGTACTCTGAACTAACAATGTATGATAGCAGACAGTATTTTGTAATTATTCCGGTTACAAAATATATATGGTTGAGTTCGATGAATTGGAAACCAATGTAAAACAACGATTTACGGGGTTTTGCCGAAACTTGACTTTTTTGTAAGATTAGATTAAATTAATTGGGTATTTTATTGAAACGGGAATATTACGTTAAAGTAACTGCATATGTTAGATAGTGAAAAGGGGAAATAAATGGCACAGCAAGTAGAGTATTCTACACAATCATATAAAACGCCATTGCATCATCGCATTATTGCAAGCATGCCTATTCAGGCGAGCTGGATCGACGAGGGCACTGGGGAAACGATAAATGTCGAGGGTCTGACCGAAAATGTTGGCGAAACCAGCACTTTGGTCAATCTTGACGTGTTACCGCCCGTTGGCTGTGAGGTTCGTCTGAGAATTATGGACGAAAACAAGCCGATCATCGACGTTACAACGCGGGTGATCAGAGTTCAACGCGATCCGGGCAAACCGATGGCCGCTCTTACCATTTTGGAAAATATGAAGAAATGGAAAAATACGGCCATGGCCGCTGCTGAACAATGGGTGACGAGGCATTGGCAATTAAACTACGAAGAAGAATGGGTTAATTAAACACCTAATCTTCATTTGTTATCATACCGGGCGGGGAAGTTTTATGAATTTCTCCGCTTTCGCATTTTCCGAAGAATAGAACACGGATTTAACAGATTGAACGGATCGACACGGATCAGGCAATAGCCTATAAAAATAATCAGTGTAAATCCGTCATATCCGTATTATCCGTGTTCCATTCTTATTCACGGATCAAACAAAACACTTAAACTGTAGGTGGTTTCGATATCGAATATCTTTCGCTTGTATTCTGTAGTTTGACCAAAATTTAGAATCAAGCCTACATCAAACTTGGTGGCCCGCAGATAATTGATCAGTTGGGCTTCGTGGGCATTAGAAATTGAAACTGCGGTCTTGAGTTCAACTATTACGACGTCTTCCACGACCAGGTCGGTGAAATATTCGCCAACCAATTGGTTTCGATAAAATACATGGATGCCTATTTGTTGCTCCACTTTAAGTCCAAGTTCGCGCAACTCAATTAAGAGGGCATTCTCGTAAACTTTTTCGAGAAATCCGTATCCAAGCGAATTGTAAACCTTGTAGAAAGACTTGATTATCGATCCGGTAATGTCAGAGTGCTTAAGATTATACATTGAATTGTGGTTTGATCGACAATAATCTAAAACAATCAGTGTAAATCCGTCAAATCCGTTTTATCCGTGTTCGATTTCCTAATGCGGACAGAGGACGCTAAAAGACTCGGAACAACGTATAATTGTTACATAGCATCAGTTAGACAGATGAAAAGACTCGTTTTTGCATTAATCATTTTTTGTTTTGCGTCGATGGTATTTGGGCAGGGTGCGCCGTTGACTCAGGCTGAGTACGTCAAGATGCTTTACGCGCTTCAGAAAGATCCCGGCGGCAAGGCTGAGATTGTCGAGGCGCTGAGAAAGCGCGGTATTAGTTTTGCGGTGACGGACGGGTTGCGCGACCTGACGCGTTCCAAGGGAGCGAACGACGAAGAGTTGAAACGGGCGCTCGATGAGGCCGGCCGCCGCAAGGAAAATCCGGTCGCGGCAAAACTGCCATCGGCAAAGGAAGCCGCTATTGTTCTTGAGAATGCCAGGAAAACGACACTCGACGCGGTCGGCGAAATGCCCGATTTTGTCGTCAAGCAGCAGATCCAGCGTTCGGCGGC
>JAYVER010000111.1:0-14723 GCA_043748725.1 Chloracidobacterium sp.
TACGGCTATCCGAGCGTTGTTTTGCTAAATCGAAAAGGACAGCCAATGCCCGGAGTAAAAGTGGAAAATGATCCTGAAAGTGAAAGTGAAAAGCCCAAAAGGGTCACTCTTGATCCCGGCAAGTCGGCTTGGTTTCAAATTTTCTATACGGATGGCATGATATCTGCCAGTCGCAAACATCCGGCTCTGGCTTCCTATAAAATTAAAGTCAGAGCCCCGCAGACCACAAAAGCATTCGTCATAAAAAGCGAGATCCGAGCGTATAAACAGGCAGTGGTTTTTTTCGTTCGCGAAGGTCTGCCGACCTAAAGTAAAAGAGAAACCCTCGTTCGCGTCTCACTCTTTCGATAAGCGTCCAACTTGACTAGCTCCGGCGATTTTCGTAAGATTGCGGTTCGCTCGTTTTTCGAAAGCGAGCGATTTTTTTTGAAAACTCATTGGGCAGAACGTGCGAAAATATTTTTGTTGAGAGACGTTTTTCGGGCACGTACGTCAATTGGTAGACAGCCTCCCTTACAAGGAGGAAGTTAGGGGTTCGAGTCCCTTCGTGCCCACCAAGTCATCAATGCAGAATGCAAAATGTAGAATGCACAATTGTGCATTATGCAATGTGAATTGTGCATTGCCATCGCGGAGTCGTAGTTCAGTTGGTTAGAACGCCAGCCTGTCACGTTGGAGGTCGCGGGTTCGAGTCCCGTCGGCTCCGCCATTATCATCAATAAAACCGGGGGTTTTAGAGTCATCGTCAAGATGACTTTTTTCTTTTTCGTCGACTGTACCCCAAAACGTACCCAAAATACTCCGCATAAATAAAGCAACTAAGTCGAAACCTAGTTGCTGTGTTTTGCTAAGTGCTTGAAAACAGGCATATTTAACCCTCTTTTGACATGTCGAGTATAAGCCTGTCACGTTGGAGGTCGCGGGTTCGAGCCCCGTCGGCTCCGCCATTATCATCATAGAATAAGGGGATTCGGAGCTGTCTGAGAAGACAGCTTTTTTGTTTTCCTTATTCTTTGGACACAGTCGCGAATGTCGACAGGCGTTAGTTTAGATGGAACTAACTGAGATCTGCCTTCGGCCTCATTGGTATTTCGATTGCCTTGATCCGCGATATCAGGGTGGTCGGTTTGGTTCCCAGCATTTTAGCGGCTCCGTCGTGTCCGTAGATCTTGTAGTTTGTTTTCTGCAGCGTCCGGATAATGTTTTCGCGTTCGAGTTCCTTGAGATCCTGATAGGTCAAGAGTGGCCTTTCAGCCGCCGGTTCTTGTGTTTCGGTCACGATCATATGATTGATCGCCTGCGGAATAGTAAAGTTGAGCCGGTTACATCGGGCGAGGATTATAGCGCGTTCGACAATGTTCTGGAGCTCGCGGACGTTCCCTGGATACCAATAGCTTTGCAGCGTTTTGATATCGTCATCCGTCAATTTCAGAACTTGGCAGTTCATTTTCGCGGCCGATTCTTTGAGAAAATGCCTCACCAGCGATTCGAGATCTTCGAGTCGATCACGCAGCGGCGGCAGATGGATCGGGAAAACGCTAAGGCGATAGTATAGATCTTGCCGGAAGTTTCCGGCTTCGACCTCAGCCCATAGATCGCGGTTCGTCGCAGCCATTATTCGGACATCGACTGCTCTCGTGCGGTCTTCGCCGACCCGCTCAAACTGTTTTTCCTGCAAAACACGCAAGAGTTTTCCCTGCATCGTAAGCGGAAGTTCGCCCATTTCGTCAAGGAATATCGTCCCGCCGTCCGCAAGCTGAAAACGCCCAAGCCTATCCTTGAACGCTCCGGTAAACGCACCTTTGACGTGCCCAAAGAACTCGCTTTCAAAAAGTTCGGCGGATATCGCGGCACAGTTGACGCGAACCAAAGGCTTGTCCCGACGCGGCCCAGCTTCGTGCAATGCCCGAGCGACCATTTCTTTTCCGGTACCGCTTTCGCCCGTTAGTAAAACGGTGACATCTGAGCCTCCCACTAGTTCGATCTGCTGCAAGATCTTTGCCCAAACCGGACTTTTGCCGATCAGGAATTTGTGCGGGGCGGCTTCGTTGATCTCCTCTTTGAGATAGTCGTTTTCGTCCTTTAGCTCCTGCCGGAGTTTATCGATCTCCTCAAACGCACGGGCGTTGGCGATGGCTATCGACGCTTGTTCGGCGAACAGGCGAAGCCAATCGAAATTGTCCTGACTGATATTCTTTCGAGAAAAAATAGCGATCACACCCAAGATATCGTCCTGAAACTTGAGCGGATGGGCGGCGATGGCGCTGATCTTTTCGGCGTGTATCCAATTGGGGTCGGCTATCCACGAACTTTCCGTCGTCATTAAATTATCAAGGTGGATCGCCTCGCCGCTTTCTGCGACATGGCCGACCTTTCTTACACCGATGGGGAAACGACCAAATCGCCCATCAAGGCCTGTCCACGCCTTCTCGCCTTTGAGATTTCTGCCTTCACTAGCAGTTAGGTGCAAGCAACGCTCCTGATTGGGACAGACGGAACGCACCACGCAAGTGTCGCAAATGTCACCTTTGTCGATCAGCCAAATCCGGGCTAGTGCGATATCGCTGTGACTGATCATCTGCGTCGTGATCGCCCGCAGCGTTTCGGCCCTCGGGCTTTTTCTGACGATCAGCTCATTTATCGATTCAAACGCGATCTCAGATGTCATATCGAAAAGAGTAACGAGTTTTCGTTATTTGTACAACGTATTTCCATTGTGTGTCGAGATCTCGTTGTCGTCCGCATTTCGTTGAAACAGCGTAAGTGATTCACAACACGTGTGTTGCATGTTTTGATAGTTGTGGCACAGGTAATGCACTAATGAGGCGACGTAACGAAAAGTTACCGGCAATATTCAGAAAACTAGGAGAACAAAAATCATGCAGAGAATTACAGCAATCAATCACGAAACAGCAGAAGGCAAAACAAAGGACCTACTCGACGGAGTCAAGGCAAAAATCGGTTTTGCACCGAATATGATGAAGACAATGGCGAATTCGCCGGCGGTTTTGGAAGCCTACCTGAACTTCAGCGGTTTGTTAGGCACGACGCTGAACGCCAAACTCCGCGAACAGATCGCGTTGACGACGGCCGAGATCAACGGCTGTCAATATTGTGCATCAGCACACTCGGCGATCGGCAAAATGTCCGGCCTCGACGACACGGCGATCGCAAATGCCCGCCGGGCCGCATCGGATGACGCAAAGGTAGATGCGGCGTTAAAGTTTACGCGCTCATTGGTCGTCAGCCGCGGAAAGGTTTCAGATAGCGACATTGAAGTAGTAAAGGCAGCCGGTTATGGCGAAAAAGAGGTTGCGGAGATCGTCGCTAATGTTGCGTTGAACATCTTCACGAACTACTTCAACGAGACCGCCGGAACGGTAGTTGACTTCCCGGCAATCGAATTCCCGCTGGCTAGCCGCGCGGCAAGTGCTTAAATTCGGTGGCCGCGGATCGACAAACACGGTCCGCGGCCCATTTCTGTTTAGGAGATGAGATGTCACACAAATTTTACGATCTGACATTCACACCGAGCGTTAAGGCGGCGCAGGACCGTTACGGAACGCGGCGAAACTACGCCAGGTTTGAAGGGGGCGAGTCGGATTTTCACGGGCTGTCGGACGCGGAGAACGACTTTATTGAAGCCCGGGATGGGTTTTACATGGCGACCGTCAGCGAGGACGGTCAGCCCTACATTCAGTTTCGCGGTGGCCCAGCAGGGTTTTTGAAGATTTTGGACGACCGCACGCTTGGCTATGCTGATTTTCGCGGCAACTTGCAATACATTAGCGTTGGAAATCTGAGCGTAAATGATAAAGCAGCCCTTTTCCTGATGGACTACGCGAATAAGGCTCGTCTTAAGATTCTCCTGAGCGTTGAAGTCAAGGATGCAAAAGACGCTCCTGAGATAATCGAGAAATTGACGATGCCCGGATACAAGGCAAAGACCGAGAGGGCGATGATCCTGCACGTCGAGGCATTTGACTGGAACTGTCCACAGCACATCACGCCGCGTTTCACGATGGATGAGGTCAGGCAAATGAATGAACCGCTTTACGAACATATCGAGAAACTGGAAGGAGAGATCCGAGAATTGAAGGAAAATAGTGAGAGCAAATATGAGCGAACAAACAGCACCCAAACCGACCGACCTCAAACCGCCGTTCACATTAGAGACTGCCCTGGCAAAGGTCAAGGCGGCCGAGAACGCCTGGAACTCACGCGACCCCGAACGCGTGTGTCTCGCATACTCGATCGACACCGAATGGCGTAATCGAGCGGAGTTCATTAATGGACGCGAAGCCGTAAAGGAATTTTTGAAAGGCAAATGGGATCGGGAACTGGACTACATTCTCAAGAAGGAGCTGTGGGGCTTTCGTGAAAACCGAATGGCGGTGCGTTTTGAATACGAGTGGCACGACACCACGGGCCAATGGTTCCGCAGTTACGGTAATGAGCTTTGGCAGTTTAACACCGAAGGTTTAATGACGCATCGCTACGCAAGCATCAATGACCTGGGAATCAATCAACCAGAACGAACTCTAGGTGTTTAGTATGAGTTCTTAGCTCGGCATCCAAGACCGCCTAAGTTTCGGAGTAGCTTTTTGATGTCTTACCTGATGTGGAAAGTATATTACGAAAGCCACAAAAACGTACCCCAAAACGTACCTAAAATACTCCGCATAAATAAAGCAACTAGGTCGAAACTTAGTTGCTTGATTGTGCTAAGTGCCTGAAAACAGGCATATTTAACCCTCTTTTAATAAGTCGATCACTGCCCTGTGACGTTGGAGGTCGCGGGTTCGAGCCCCGTCGGCTCCGCCATTTAGTCCTAAAATTAAAAAGGGGAAAAGCTTGGGCTTTTCTCCTTTTTCACTTTTCGTCTTTCCACATTTCTCAAAATAATCTGAATCCATAACCCGGAACGAGGCGAATATGATCGTGTAGCAATTTTGGCCGGTTTACGCGTGCGTGGTAACATATAGTTCCATGTTGAAAGAAGCGTTTACTGCTTATTGCTTTCAAACTTTAAAATCTTTGGGGGGACTGAATATGAAATTTTTATTGACTTTTGCAATGGCCGGTACGATGGCCGTGATGAGCGCGTGCGGCGGAGCCGCGACGAATAATGCCAATACGATGGCCACCAACAATGCGCCGAAAATGGCTAACAACACGATGGCCAGCAACACGATGGCGAATACTGTGACGGCACCGGCCGACGACAACCCGATGGTCGGTGGAGCGGCAATGATGAAGACGCGAGACATCATCGACAATGCCGTTAACTCAAAGGATCACACGACATTAGTCGCGGCGGTGAAAGCTGCCGGTTTGGTTGAGACGTTAAAGGGGCCGGGACCGTTTACGGTTTTTGCTCCGACAAACGAGGCGTTTGAAAAGCTGCCGAAGGGTACGGTCGATACGCTTTTGAAACCCGAAAATAAAAAGAAGCTGGCCGGAATCCTGACGTATCACGTCGTTTCGGGCAAAATGGATGCGGCCTCGATCACGAAAGCGATCGCCGACGGTAAAGGAAAGGCAACTTTCAAAACCGTCGCCGGCGGCACGCTGACCGCAACGCTCGAAGGCAAGGATGTTATCCTGACCGACGAAAAGGGCGGCAAATCGAAGGTAACTATCGCGGACGTAATGCAGTCCAACGGCGTGATCCACGTTGTTGACAGCGTTCTGATGCCGAAATAAGAACCGTTCGAAGTGCAAGAAGAAAGACGTGGGTACTCTCCTGTCCCCGCGTCTTTTTTGTCTGCCACAAAAGGCACAAAAGACACAAAAAAAGAGGCACGAACAATTAGTTCCGCCTCCTTTTGTGTTGAGACTTTTGCGCCTTTCTGGCTATCCCTTTCTTAATTCGGTCAACACCTGTTTCGCGACGGCTTTGAGTGTGTCGAAAACGCCGGTGCCGTTTGTAGCGACGGCTTCGAAAACAGGCTCGCCTTTTCTGGCTAGTTCGTTCGAAAGCTCTTCGATCGGCGTCACGTTTGGCAGATCGCGTTTGTTGAGCTGCAGTACATAAGGTATTTGGGCAAGGTCGTAGCCCTGGGTTTGGAGGTTTTCTTCGAGGTTGTAGAGCGATTCGATATTGGCGTCCATCCGCTCTTCCTGGCTGTCGGCGACAAATACGACACCGTCCACGCCTTTCAGGATCAGCTTGCGCGATGCGTCGTAATAAACCTGGCCGGGAACGGTGTAGAGGTGAAATCGCGTCTTGAATCCGCGCACGGTGCCAAGTTCGAGCGGCATAAAATCAAAAAACAGCGTGCGGTCGGTCTCGGTCGCGAGGCTGATGAGCTTGCCTTTTGCCTGCGGCGCCGTCGAATCATAAATATATTGCAGATTCGTGGTCTTGCCGCACAGTCCCGGGCCGTAATAGACGATCTTGCAATTAATTTCGCGCGATGCGTAGTTGATAAAAGTCATATATTGAATTGAGAATTGAGAATTGAAAATTGAGAATTACGAGGGCGTCTTACATTTTCCATTCTCAATTTTCCATTCTCCATTAGCTAAACAGGCTATCAATATCCTCGTCCGTGATCTCGGAAAAGAACGAATTCTGATTAAGACGAAAATTAGCCGAGTCCGTAGTTGCCTCGTCCAAAATGCCGGCGACCTCAAAGCTGCCGCGTTTTGATCTTATCTTAACTAAACTCAATGTCGAGCGCTCGTCAAAAACCACAAGCAGCAAGCTGCGGCCGATGATGCTGATATAGATGCTCTCATGTTCGCCTTCGTGGACGACGGCGGGGAACACATCTTCGCCGATTAGCTTTGCCATGCTGCTCGTTGCAGCCACATTTCCGGCGGCCAAGCTCGAAAAACTTGTCGTGTCCATATCGCCGATCTCACCGTGAAACGCGATCGGATGGCCGTCGCGGTCGATGAGAAACACGACGCGGGCGGCGCACTCGACGCAGAGGCGCGCCAGGACGGTCTTTAGCCTCTGAAACTGATGTTCTTGTAAAATAAAAGGCGTATCTGCCATAAGGTATTCGTGCGAAAAGCCGACGCGCTTTTTGTGTGTCTCTGGTGAATTGTTTTGGCAACGCGGCCGGAAGCTCACATCGGTGACAAGCCGCAAAACTAAATCTAGCATAATAAAGCGAACGGCGACAAGTGTTTTTTAGTCGCCGCATCATTTCCTGTTTAGATTATTTATTGCTCAAAAATGCTCAATAATGCTAAAATTATCAATGTCGGCAGCGCTCGCCGACATTTTTAACATTTCGACCTTACCTTACCTTATTTCTGCGGGTTTCCCGTACCGATGAAGCACCATCTTTTTTCCGATATTTCAACCGGGCTAAATTTTGTCGCAATTGGCGGCGGGAACGGGCTTTCGACGCTGTTATCGGGTCTGAAGCGATTTGTGCATGCTGGCGAAACCGAGCCGATCTGGCTCGATAATCTTTCGGCGATCGTCGCCGTGACGGACGACGGCGGGAGCTCGGGGCGGCTTCGCGATGAGCTGCAAATGCTGCCGCCGGGCGATATACGCAACTGCATGGTCGCGCTAAGTGAAGATTCGCGGCTTTTGTCAAAACTTTTCCAGCATCGATTTCGCGGCCAGGGCGATCTCGGCGGACACAGTTTCGGCAATCTTTTTCTTGCCGCACTGAGCGAGATAACAGGCGATTTTGCCGAGGCAGTCAAGCTCTCATCCGAAATTCTGGCGAGCAAAGGACATATCTATCCCGCGACGGTCGCCGACGTGCGGCTCGCGGCCGAATTGAATGACGGCACGACCGTGCGTGGCGAAACAAAGATCGCCCATGTCGGTCACGACATAAAACGGCTTTACCTGGAACCAGCCGATTGTCAGCCGATGCCTGAGACTCTCGCGGCCATCGAGGCGGCAAATGTCATCACCATTGGCCCCGGCTCGCTTTTTACGAGCCTGCTGCCGCCGATACTTGTCGAGGGCGTTGCCGACGCCATCGCGTCGTCGCGGGCCGTAAAAATATTTGTCTGTAATCTAATGACCCAGCCAGGCGAAACCGATGGTTTCTCCGCGCGTCACCATCTCGAGATAGTTCGTGACCACGCACCGCAGATCGATTTTGATTATGTGATCGTCAATGACCATCCGATCAGCGACAAACAGTTGGAAAAATACGCAAGCGAAGGTGCCGAGCAGATCGGCGTCCACGGCTCGGTCTCGCCCAAAACAATTGAGGGCGCTGAGATCGTTTATGGTAATCTTTTGGACGAAGGGCTAATGGTGCGGCATAATTCCGATAAACTGGCGCAGGTGACATTATTATGTGCCTTGCAGCCGAGGGATATTGCGATACAGACTTACTAAAAGGAAAATTTCACAGGGATGAAAGGGATGGAAAGGATATTTGAGTCAAATGTTTAATGGCCTCTTATCCCATTTATCCCTTGTATCCCTGTAATAATTTAATCGTGGAAACTGATCTCGACATACTAATACTCGCTGCTGGTCTCGGCACGCGGATGAAGTCCAACCTTGCAAAGGTTCTGCATAACCTCGACGGTCGTCCGCTCATCAATCACGTCTGCGAAACTGCGGCCATGCTAAACCCCAGAAAGATCTACATTGTCGTCGGCCATCAGCGCGAAGACGTTCAAACTGCGGTTTTGAGTGAGATCGACGATAGTAAGGCCGCTTTTGTCTGGCAAAAGCAGCAGCTCGGCACCGGCGACGCAGTGAATGCCGCACGTGAATTTTTGGAAAATGAAGACTCAACATTACTCGTGCTTTCGGGCGATGTGCCGATGATCAGAGTTAAGACATTGGCTCAACTTATAGATATTCATCGGAATTTTCTAGGGAAAGGCGCGGCGTGTACCGTTTTGACTGTAAGGCTAAAGGATCCTAGCGGTTATGGCCGTGTTATTCGTGACGAAAACGGCGAATTTAAATGCATTGTCGAGCAGAGGGACGCAAACGCTGAGCAGAATCTGGTCGACGAGATCAATTCCGGAATCTTTTGCTATGATACGCGAAAGCTGTTTGCGGCACTCGCAAATGTGCAGACCAACAACGCTCAGGGCGAATACTATCTGACAGATGTGCCGCAGATATTGTGCGAGTCAGGGGAGAATGTAGGGATATTTCAATGCAGCGATCCGCACGAGGTCGAGGGCGTCAACGACCGCCGCCAACTCGCTGAAATGGAAAAGCAAATTCGCCGAAATACTATCGAGAAACTGATGCTCGAGAGTGGCGTGACGTTCATTGATCCGAAAGCCGCTTATATCAGTGCTCGTGCGACGATTGGCCGCGATACGATCATTCACCCAAATGTAACCGTCGAGGGTGACAGCGTCATCGGCGAAAACTGCACGATCCGGTCGGGCACGCGTATCAAAGATTCGAAGATCGGCAGCGGCGTCGAGATCCGCGACAATTGCCTCATACGTGATTCCGAGGTCGGCGACGAATGCACGCTCGGCCCAATGGCCCACCTTCGCGGCCACGCCGTTATGATGGATGGATCGAAGGTCGGGAACTTTGTCGAACTAAAGAAAACCCGGCTCGGCCGTGGCTCAAAGGCGAGCCATCTAACCTATCTCGGCGACGCGACCGTAGGCGAAAAGACCAATATTGGAGCCGGCACCATCACCTGCAACTACGACGGCAAAAACAAGCACGAAACCCACATCGGCGACAATGTAAAGATCGGCTCTGACACCATGCTCGTCGCGCCGGTAACTATTGGCGACGGTGCGGTGACGGGTGCTGGAAGCGTGGTGACGAAGGATGTTGGCCCGGGCGAAGTTGTTGTTGGCGTCCCGGCCAGACCACAGAAAATATAGGTCGGGCAGTCGTTATAGTTGAATTAGATTTGTGATACAATTATCGTTATGAATGCTAAATTAGCTCAAAAACCCAGGCGAAGTCTAAAAGCAATTCGCGAGATCAGGATCGAACGTCCCGAACGAGCAAAACTCTCGGCAGAGGAGTCGCTTAAACGGACAAAAGCGTTTGATGAAAGACGGGAGCAATTCATTGCCACTATCCGCCAAGGGAAGAATTGAGGTTTATTTACCTGACCTTCTCGATCCCGCGTATCAAAACTTACTGCTCGCGCTTGAAAATGAGTTCACCTATAACTTCGGCGGATGTACCATTGTTCGTGGGCTCGATGGGAGCTATTTGTCAAAATCCGGCGTAAAGGTTCATGACCGGATCACCATAATCTACACAGATTCTCCCTATTCTTTTAAGGAACATTTAGATATATTGTCGTCTTATACGGATAAGATACGTGCCTCAGCATATGAAGCACTTCGTGAAGAAACAATTCTTGTCGTAGCATCTGAGGTTTTTCATTCAACTTAAATTATGTGTGGAATTGTCGGATACGTTGGAAATAAACAAGTTGTGCCGTTGATCATTGACGGCCTCAGGAAGCTCGAGTATCGCGGGTATGACTCGGCGGGGATCGCGGTGATTGATGATGAGCATCATTTGTCCTTGCGGCGGGCTGAGGGCAAGCTGCGAAATCTGGAAGAAGCGATCCGGCTTAATCCGCTGGACGGAAACTACGGCATCGGGCATACGCGGTGGGCGACGCACGGGCGTCCGACCGAGGAAAACGCTCATCCGCACCGCGACCAGTCGGGCAAGGTCGTTGTTGTTCACAACGGCATTATCGAAAATTATTTGACGTTGAAGGAACGGCTCCAGGCGGATGGGCACGAATTCAAAACGGAGACGGACACCGAGGTAGTTGCGCATCTGATCGGACACTATGTCGATACCGAGGGACTATCTTTGGAACTCGCTACACGAAAAACCGTCGCCGAGCTGCGCGGCATTTTCGCGCTTGCGATCATTTCGGTTGACGAGCCGGACACGATAATCGCCGTTCGCGAAGGCCCGCCGGTCGTCATTGGTCTGGGTGACGGCGAATTTTTTGTTGCGTCCGATATTCCGCCTATTTTGGCACATACGCGTGACGTGTTTTTCCTTGGCGACAGGGAGATCGCGGTTCTTACAAAAGACTCTGTTCGCGTGACCGATTTTGACGGCAATATCGTTGAGCCGGAGCAGCAGCGGATCACCTGGGACCCGATCATGGCGGAAAAGGGCGGCTTTAAGCACTTTATGCTCAAAGAGATATACGAGCAGCCGCGAGCGGTGCGCGACACTTCGCAAGGGCGCGTTTCCCTTGACACGGGCAAGATTTATCTCGATGAGATGAATATCTCGGAAGACGATTTTCGCGCTCTGACATCGATCAAGATCGCCGCCTGCGGCACATCCTGGCACGCCGGGCTCACCGGCAAATACATGCTCGAAAGCCTCGCTCGGATTCCTGTCGATGTCGATTATGCGTCAGAGTTTCGCTACCGAGATCCGGTATTGTCCGAGACCGATCTCGTCATTGTCATTTCGCAATCGGGCGAGACAGCCGACACGATCGCGGCGATGCGCGAGGCCAAATTGTCTGGCTGCAAAGTGCTCGCGATCTGCAATGTACACGGTTCGATGATCACGCGCGAGGCGGACGGCACGATCCTGACGCACGCCGGGCCCGAGATCGGCGTCGCATCGACCAAGGCTTTTACATCGCAGATGGTTGCGTTGTATCTATTCGCGCTTTACTTAGGCGAACTTCGAGGCAATATCGATGAGGTAAAAGGCAAGAAACTTGCGCAGGATCTGGCCGAACTGCCGCTCAAGATCGAGCAGCTTCTGAATGACGCCGACTCGATAGAGGAGCTTTCGAAAGAGTTTTTCCGCGTGCAGGATTTCCTCTATCTCGGTCGCGGCATCAATTTCCCGGTCGCTCTCGAGGGTGCCTTGAAACTAAAAGAGATCAGCTACATCCACGCCGAAGGCTACCCGGCAGGCGAGATGAAACACGGCCCGAACGCGCTGATCGATGAGAAATTGCCGGTCGTTGTCATCAACACCCGCGAAAACGGCAACGCCGGCAGCGAGCTTCGCTACGAAAAAACGCATTCGAACATCGTTGAGGTCAAATCCCGAGACGGCATCATCATTTCCGTGCTGACCGAGGGCGATACGATGAGCTCGAAGGTATCAAGCCATGTCATCGAGATCCCCGAAACATCCGATCTGCTCGGTCCGATCCTCTCGATTGTGCCTTTGCAGCTACTGTCTTACCACATCGCCGTCCGCCGAGGCTGCGACGTCGACCAGCCTAGAAATCTGGCAAAATCCGTTACTGTCGAGTAGAATGTGTCCATTATGAAATGGCGGGTTATTTTAGAACGTGACGAGAGTACTGGTGATTGGGCAATATGGTGTCCGGAGCTTCCCGGTTGCACAAGTATTGGTGTCACTGAAGAAGATGCAATGGCTAATATTCGCGAGGCGATTGAGCTTTACTTGGAAAAATAATAGATTCAGCCTATGTCGCTGAAGGCGACAAAGATAATAGTCTGGGGTGAAACCCCAGGTAAACGCGATAATCGATTTTCGCTCCCTGAAGGGGAGCAACAAAAGACGAATTGTTCGTCCCTTTCAGGGACTGGTCACATAAATTGCCTTGTCGTAGGGTTGCGGCGTCTGGCCTTACCCTACGCTATTATATTTGTCCCTTTCAGGGACTTTTCTTTTTGGTGACTTTTACGAGAGAATTATCGTTATGAAAGCAGTTGTCGTTCACGAATTTGGCGAGCCTGAGGTGATGAAACTCGAAGAAGTTGAGGCATACCGGCCCTCGGGAACCCAGGTTCTCGTACGCGTACACGCGATCGGCGTTAATCCGGTCGAGACGTATATACGCAGCGGAAATTATGCGAGCAAACCGAATCTGCCTTACACTCCAGGCAAGGATGCGGCTGGTGTTGTCGAAGCCGTTGGCGATGGAGTTACGAGTTGGAAAGCGGGTGACAGTGTTTACAGTGCAAATTCAGTCAGCGGGACCTATGCCGAATACACGCTTTGCGAAGAGATTGACCTTGGAGGTCTGCCCGAAAATGTGAGTTTCGAGCAAGGTGCTGGTATTTGGACGCCGTATGCGACCTCGTATCGGGCGTTGTTCCAAAAAGCAAAAGCCAGCGGCGGCGAGACCGTCTTGATCCACGGCGCATCGGGCGGCGTTGGCATCGCGGCGGTGCAGTGGGCGAAGAATGCCGGATTAAAGGTTTTCGGTACGGCAAGCTCGGACGAAGGGAAAACGCTCGTCGCCAATCAGGGAGCCGACGCCGTTTTCGATCATTCGCAGGAAGGATATCTCGACGAAATAAAGGATGCGATTGGCGGAAAGGGCGTTGACGTTATTGTCGAAATGCTCGCGAACGTCAATCTGCAAAAGGATTTCGACGTGTTGGCAATGTTCGGCCGCATCTGCGTCGTCGGCAATCGCGGCAGCCTCGATTTTAACCCGCGCACGATAATGGGCAAGGACGCGACCGTCACCGGCATGGCCCTTTATAACGCTCCGCAAGCCGCGTTTGACGAGATCCACGCGGCGATTTACGAGGGACTCAGTAACGGTTATCTAAATCCGATAATCAACAAAACGTTTTCTTTAAAGGAATCTCCAACCGCCCACCGAGAGGTCATCGATAGCAAATCTGCGGGTAAGATCGTACTTATTCCATAATAACGAGTCTGTTTCGTTCGCTACCGAACATTTTTATGATTTCCGAATTCATTTGTGAGACTAAACGAAAACTAGTTCGTTTTCCCGTTCAAGTCCCTAATTAAAATTGGTCCAAATCTTTTTCGTGCTTTATCAGCTGCTGTTTGAACAGCGAAATAAGTAAGCATCCGACCATGGGCGGTCTCGATAATTGGATTCGGAAATACATAAAGCTGCCCTTCATTTGAGTATGCACCCGTAACCGAAAATGTCAGATCTTCAACGTACCCGTCGGGCCCGGCAAAGATACTCTTATCTAGGCGAGCTCCGATTTTTTTTGCATCAAAAACATGTTTGTCTATCATGTCAAGTCCTCATATTCGTCTAATTAAATCTTCGTAAATCTAAAAAGGCCGCATCATCAAGAGCTACTACTCCTTAGCGACGCGACCTTCGTGATCGTTTTGGAAACTACTTTCCGATGAAAGTCTAACAGAATGCGAGTCTAATTACCATCCTTAAGGCCTACGAATAGAGAACGGTCCTAACGAGCAGTTATCTCAGTTTAAGAGTAAGCTTCCGCATCTTGTGTGTGAGACTTAAATTCATCCAACGCCTCAAACACCTGCAACGCATACTTCACATTTCCAAACGGAGCGGAGACCTGGACGCCCTGGATCACGTCGCGGACTTCCGTTAGGGAGTCGCGGGCGATGGCAATGCCCATCTCGCGGGCTTCTTCTTTGCCTTTTTCGGACGCGACGCGCATGCGCTCGAGGATGTCGGCGGTAACGTTTACGCCGGGGACTTCGTTGTGCATGAACTCGGCGTTGCGAAAGCTGATGAGCGGCCAGATGCCGGCGACGATGGGGATGCGGACGTGCGAGATCATATCGAGAAATCGTTTTAGCTGATCGGTGTCGAAAACCGGCTGTGTAATGGCGTATTCGGCTCCGGCCTCGACCTTCCATTCGAAGCGGCGAATTTCCTCTTCCATATTCACGGCACCCGGATTGACGCCGACGCCGATCGAGAACGCGGTCGGTTTACCGATCGGGTTGTTGCCGAGGTCGAGTCCGTGGTTAAGTTTGTTGACCATGTTGGTCAGACCGATGGCGTCGATGTCGAATACAGCGGTCGCGTCCGGGTACGGCCCCATTTTTGGCGGAT
>JAYVER010000112.1:0-2122 GCA_043748725.1 Chloracidobacterium sp.
TGCCTGCGGTTTCCGCCAGCGTCCTTTTGTAGGCGTGAGGCAGGAGCATCATTTTCGGTTTTTACCTCGTGCGAAGTCTCGGGGGAATTTGCAACATAAATTGAATTTGCACTAACCCGCCAGGTGACGGCTCCAAACACCGCCAAGGTCGATACGATTCGGAGTAATAATATTAACTGCCGCTTCTTAACAGGCAATTTAACACGCAGGGGCCGCACGGAGTTTTTCATAATAGGCGTAAAAGATCGGTAAAACCTTTTTGATGCAGATTTTGGAATTGATGTTTACCGCAAATACCGTAGAATGCGGAAAATTTAATACCAATAAAATGACTATAGCGTCGAAGAAATAAATTGACAATTTTTTGCTTTCGGCCAGTGACCGGATGAGCAGAGTGAGAATCCTCGGGCCAACGCCTAAGCGTCAATAATGAGTTGTTAGAATTAGAAGTTTTGGCCCGGTTCGAAGCTGTAGAGAATCGGGGCAAGCTCACCACGGACACCGACATCGTCCACACTCCGAACGTCGTCCGCAAGTGAGGTGGCGATCATAGTAATTTCAAACCCATTGCGTACGCCCGGTCGCTCCGCAGGGATGAAAAGGCGTCTGCCCCAGACCACCAGCTTCTGGCCCTTGTCTGAGTTGGCTCCGCCCTGAAATTTGATTTCATAGGCTCGCCAATCGCCATTAACCTTGGTTTCGCCCTCGGAAACCATCTGATAACCCGGAAGCAGTGTCTTAAGCGTTTCGTTCGTCTCTTTGAGCATTTGGGCGAATTTGTCTTGGTCGTCCTTAAATGTGCCCTTACTCTGGTAATAGCTGATTAGCATCTGCTCTTTAAGCTGACCATCGGGTGTGACTCGTGAAATGTCTAGAAATTTGCCCCTTGAATTCAGCGTAGAACTTTCTTGCGGGCCGTTAACCTTCCAATCTTTTGGGTAATATATCGAAAACCCGACAAAATTGCGAAGTAGATCGCCCTTTAGATTTTGCTTTCCGTTCTGGTAAAACTCAGAGTTCGCCGGCGGCACGATCTTACGTGGTAGAGGCGGCACCTCGATATCGGACGCGGTCGCCGGAGTTGCCGAGTTCGCATTGTTTTGGGCCGAGTTCTGTTCACTTGGAGTCAATACCCCAGATTCGGTTGGATGATTGACAAGGTAATACCAACCCAACCCAAGGATCGCCATTAAAGCAAGCAGGCCGACGCCCGCGAGGATCATGGCCCTCGACGTTTCGACCTGGGGCGGCTCGGGGGAACGGTTTTTCCACGCCGGCTCGATCGGTTTAGTGTTCGGCGGCGAAACTAAGGGCTTGAGGATCTCGACCTTGTTTTCGGACGCAGGTTTGTCGGCCGCAGGCAATGGAACGGCTCCGGCTAAACTCGCCGTATCGCCGACGGCGTTTGTAGGCTTTGGAGCAACGCTCACCGGCTGAGGCAATTCGGCTAATGCGTTATGAAATGAATCGCCGAAATCTCGAGCCTTCACAAATCGGCTGGCGGCGTTGAACAGCAGAGCGCGGGAGAGAATCTCGTCGACCGCAGACGGCAGATCGGGCCTAAGCGTTGACGGTTGAGCAGTCAAACCCGCGTACTGGAGCCTGACGATTTCCTTGGCCGTCGATCCGCTGAACGGCTTACTTCCGGTAAGCATTTCATAGGCGACAACAGCCAGCGAGAATATATCGCTCGACACCGTAGAGATGCGTCCATCAAGCACCTCGGGAGCCTTGTAAGCGGCATTATATGAATTTGGCTCTCCATTTGAGGCTCCGAAGTTAACGAGTTTGGTCTGTTCGGTCCCGGTCTCAGCCGAAAGTATTAGATTTTCGGGGCGTATATCGCGGTGGATTATGCCCTCCTGATGCGCTTCGTTTAACGCATACGACGCCTGCCGGATTACGCGCGCGGCACGCTGGGCATCGAATTGGCCGTGAATCCCCAAGATATCTCGAACCGAGAGCGCATCCGTATATTCGCTGATCAGAAATCGCGTGCCGTCAATAAATTCACCGGAATCGATAAGACGTGCAATGTTTGGGTGCGTAAAATGCGAGAGCGAAACCCGCTCTTCAGCGAGAATGCTTTCCATGATCTCGTCGGAGCCATCTTCGAGCAGGA
>JAYVER010000113.1:0-2111 GCA_043748725.1 Chloracidobacterium sp.
CGTTTAGAATTATCGGCCGCATCAGGCTCATTAGGATTTCGTCGCCGTCGCTGAACAGTTCACGTGTCGAAAAACCGCCGCCAGTCGAAAGACGGCACAGCGCATCCGATAAAGTAACCGACATTGAGGAAAGATTGTCGAGTGAAATCACCCAACTGTTATTGGCCGCGATCATTAGATCGCGCTCATCCTTCGGCGAGCTGCGGAGTGGTGATTTGTTTGGGTCGCTCAAAAGACGCAGCACTTTTGCTGTGGTGCTTTTTCCGCTTCCTTGTTCGCCGTGCAGAACAAGCACTGGAAACGGCTTGTTAGGCCGGAATGCAGCGACCAGCCACGCCAACAGCAGGCTCCAATCCTCATCGTTAACATTCGCAAATCGCCTCAATTCGTCAATGTCACCGCCCCGCTCCGGAACCGGAAACGGCATCGTTCCGCGCGTCCGGCGAAACTTAACAGGAGAATTATCGACCACGTTCCAGCCGTCTTTTGTGATCTCGACACATTGCCAACGGTCATTAGCTAGGTCGAGGTACAGGTTGCCGCCGCTTTCCGCGATGCGCAGGCTTACGGCCCTTGTTTCGCCCTCAAAGGCCGCTTTTCCACCTAAACCGTGAATAACGTCCTGAACGCTTTGTGAGGACGGCACAGACCGCTCTTCATGCCAATATTGATATCTGAGCCAATTGCGAAAATCGCCTGACCGCAAAGGAAACGTTTCCTTGTGTGAGTTGACCGAGATCGTAGCGAACCCTTCACCGTCCACCGTGTGAAACAGCTCTACATCTTCGGCCAGGGCCATTAGACGGCTTGCCTGTGTCGATTGCGAATTTGAATCTGCCTTTTGTCGAGACTTGGCCTTTTTGTCGGTCGTTGGAGTTTCCAACTCGTCGCCCTTGTTGATGGTTTCGGCCCCGGAAAGCAAGGCGTAAAGGTCTTCCGATGTGTTTCCTTTCGCTATCCAGTCCGACACGTCGCCTTTGTCCGGCAAATCCGGCAATCGGAGAATGTTGACACTCTCCGCGTGAGGTAACAGGCTTTTTGAGACCGCTTGGGCGTGTTGTTCGCCGGCCTCGTCATTGTCCGGTAGGATCACGCATTTGTAACCCTTAAGGGATTCGCTGAATTGATCTTTCCACTTTCCTGCACCGCCCGAGTTGCAGGTTGCCACCGCTCCGATCGACCGGAGGCTTTCAACGTCCTTTTCACCCTCGACAATGAAGACAGAAAAGCTCTTATCCGCCTTCAACAATTCCGGTAAGCCATAGATCACCCGGCGAACGCCTTTAAGATCGTAGATCCATCCGTTGCCGTTCGGTCGCCGTTGGAAGAATGTCTTAGGTTCCGACCTGACCACTTGAAAGCGCAGCGATCCGGTTTCGTCTCGATAGTCATACTCCGCAACGATCCGGCTTTTTGTGTTTGGTTTATATGATTTCGTCGGAAACAGTTCCCCGACCTTCACTCCGATTGCGGCACAGACCGCATCGAGTTCGCAACCGGTGTGACAAAACAAAAGAATGGTTCCGGCATCGCCCAGGCTGATTTTAAGGCTTGGCCTTTTGTCGGGTTTATGAGACGGACAGGTGGCCATATAGCCATTGCCGTTCTTTCTCACGTTCGACAACTTTGGAAGAATCTCCTCAATCGTAATCATATTGTTTCACCGTCCCTTGGAGATATTCGATGATTTCACTCGAACTGGCCCCACGCTTCATCATTTCAATCAGATTTGCGTAAACCCGGAGCGCGATCTTGTCCGCGTGGTTGTAGTTGCAAATGAGATAGCCGCTTATAAGGCCAAACGAATAAGCCTTTCGTTCGCTCTTCGATGGAAAGATTTTCCGTGCTTTGAGTAGTGTTGCCGTCTGATTCATATTTCACCTTTCTTGCGATCCGCCCTTACTAAAATGAAAAACGCACCGGCTTTTTACTAGACGATGCGCGCGGCTTGTGATACAGTTTTCACAAATGACGCGGATATCGTCATTATTTTGAAAGTCCCTTGGCCTGCCAGCTTAAGGGCTTTCGTTTTTTGGAGCCTAGTCTTTCTTTCTTGCTGAAAATCAATCGAAAGGCTGGGCTTTTTTTTCAACTACATATTTTTATTGCGT
>JAYVER010000114.1:0-14609 GCA_043748725.1 Chloracidobacterium sp.
GCACCGATCAGGTTTTTGCCAAACGCCGAATTGACGCCCGTCTTGCCGCCGACCGACGAATCTATCATCGAAAGCAGCGTCGTCGGAATCTGTAAAAACGACATGCCGCGCAGGTAAACGGCCGCCGCAAATCCGGCGAGATCGCCAACCACACCGCCGCCGAGAGCAACCACGGCGTCGGTGCGCGACAAGCCGGCTTTCGAGAAAAATTGCAACGCTGACTCAACCGAGCGGAGATTTTTGTGAGTTTCGCCATCCTTCATCAGAAAATGCGAAACGGTGAAACCGGCGGCTGTCAGGCTTTCTTGTGTTTGTTGACCATATAGATCAAAAACTGTTGGATTAGAAACGACGACGATCTTCGCGGCGGTTTTGCAAAGAGATTTCCATGCCCATTTACCTGCAACGGCAAGTAAGCCGTGACCTATTTTTATCTCGTAGTCAGACGGCTGTCCGGAAATACTGACTTTGACCGAGTTTGAACTCATATACGTTTAGAGTGCGCGATTTATCGCGTTCTTTTGCTGACATGAAAGATCAATATACAGGAAATCGAGCACTCTGATCTTTACACGATAAATCGCGCACTCTGAACTCTTATCCTAGTGCGTTTTCGATAACATTAGCCAACCGTTGTGCAAGCGATTCGATCGCCGACTGGTCTTTACCCTCGATCATCACGCGGGCGAGATTTTCGGTGCCGGAATAGCGGAGCAGCAGCCGGCCTTCGCCGTTGAGTTCATTTTGAACATCTTTGGCGGCGGAGGCGATCGCGGGCACAGTGTCGAACGGGCGCTTTTCGCGGACCTTTACGTTCTTTAAGGTCTGCGGGTAACGAACAAAACCTTTCGTCGCCTGCGAAAAGAGAATATTTCTTTCTTTGATCGCCCGCAAAAGCAGCAACGCAGTCATCATGCCGTCGCCGACGAGACTGATCTCAGGAAAAATAATATGTCCTGATTGTTCGCCGCCGATCTCGGAGCCTGTTTTGAGCAGCTCGTCAAGTACATATTTGTCGCCGACGTTTGCCCGCAAAAGATTGATCTCTTTAGATTTAAGAGCGATTTCGAGGCCAATGTTGCTCATCACGGTCGCGACAACCGTTGAATTCTTGAGCTTCCCATGCGATCTCAAATATTGCGCTAATATCCAGAGCGTTGCATCTCCATCGACGACATTTCCGTTTTCATCGACGAAAAGCGCCCGGTCGGCGTCGCCGTCAAATGCCACGCCAAAGTCCGCTTTTTCACTGAGAACCCGTGCCTGGAGATCTTCGAGATGCATCGAGCCGCAATTTTCGTTGATATTTTTGCCATTGGGCGCCGCGTTGATCGCAATTGTCGTAGCGCCGAGATCAACAAACAGAGTCGGAGCGAGAGCGAACGAAGCACCGTTCGCACAGTCCACAACCATTTTTATGCCGCTGGCCGAGAATCCGTTTGCATTGGTTTTAAGATGATCGAGATAGGCAAGCCGAAACTCGCCGGCTCGACTCGCGTGGACAGCTATGTCTTTCGAATATGAATTGCCGGCTTCGTTTAGGAAAATATCACGCTCTATTTGTCTTTCCGTCTCCTCACCGACCTTTTTGCCGGTCGGCGAAAAAATCTTTATCCCATTATCCTCGTATGGATTATGCGATGCGCTGATGACGATGCCGGCATCGAAATCAAACGCACTAGTAAGATATGCTAATCCCGGCGTCGTTATGACTGCCGCCGATTCGCAGATCGCATTTTCAGAATTTGCCCCCTCGTGAAAGGCATTTTCGATCCACTCGCCAGATTCACGCGTGTCGCGCCCGGTTATGAAACGCGGCTGCCGTCCCAGCTTTTCGCGGAATTGCCGCGCGAGCGACGCTCCGATGATGCGTACCGTCTTTTCATCAAGCGGGAATTCGCCCGCCAGGCCGCGAATGCCGTCTGTCCCAAAAAGTTGTTCCATAAAAAACTGCAGACAAGAAATCGTGCAAAAATGTAAGTTATACCTTATGGCCGGACACGAAACAAACCTGAAACATCCATAAGCATTCGTTGTATATACAATAAAATATTGGAAAACTGTTGACAACCGTGTGACATTTGAGAGAATCTTATACGTGCTGACGTGCCGGGGCTACGGATTCAGACATTTCGAGCTTAAACTCTCCATCAAAATACTATGAAAAAAAGCATCTGCATCGGTATTTTTGTCTTCGCGACTTCTGTAATCTCGATATTTGCACAGTCAAATCAGGTAAAGCCGATACCGACGCCTTCGAGAGTTATTGTCACGAATACGATGCCTTCTCCGAAACCCGTGCGAATAACCCAATCGACGCCGTTGCCGCTCCCGCTCCCGGCAAAAACGCCTAACGTCACCGGACAAAATCCGCCCATGCCGTCATCGCAGGCAAGCAACCTAAATTACAAAGGTCTGAGTTTTTCGCAGATAAAGGCCAAGATCGCCGAGGCAAAACGCCAGATGCAGACGCGGCCGCTGACAACGGCGATGGTCGAACCGGTTACGGCGACCGGGTTGGTGCGTATTGCATATTACGATTGGCGCGACAAACGTGTCGACTACATCGTTATCGGCAAAGACGCTTTTTTGACGACGGATTCGCGGACCGCGGCTGTCTCGTCAAATGGGCGACCAGTTACTTCGCGGACTCTTCGGGCAAATGGCGTAAATACGCCGATCACGATCACCGACGAAAACGGCCAGGCCCAATTGCCGCTGCTGATCCAGTATCCGGTCGAAAAAGGCGGGCGATATATCGAGACGGCTTACTACATGTCCACCCATCCGGGCCTGGTTACGCCTGAGGTCGTCAGCGCGGGGCGTTTTTACGTCCATAATGTTATCGAGATCGCCCGCGATCAATTGCGGGCAAAAGGATATTTCATCCAGCCGAAAGTCGCGGATATCGCCGAGCGGCTTGCGACCGTCGAGCACGTCGATCATTTGCGTTTCCGAACCGAATTTCAACCCAATATTTTTAACGATATTTTTACGCTTTATGCTCTGAACGAGGGTCAAACCTTTCGCTATTCCGTCAGTTCGGCGGGAGCGGGCGGCATGGTACAGATGATACCGCCGACCTACCGAATGATCCGCAGCCGATATCCAAATGCAGTTCTAATGCCTGATTTTGTCGAGGGAATGAGGAATCACGTCAACGCAACCCAAGCGATGCTGCTTTATATGCAGATGACGTGGAACGATCTCGCGGCCAACTATACGGTTTCGAGCGCGATGCAGACCGGCATCGCAACCCAGGAGCAGCTTATGGCTGCCGGTTACAATTCAAATCCGGCAAAGCTTGCAGGTTATATCGATCGCGGCGGCTCAAGCTGGTCGCTGCTCATCCCGCGCGAAACCCAGATCTATTTGCAGATCTACTCTTCATTGGAACACAACGTTTCGATGGCCCCGCGAAAGCAATAAGGAGTTCAGAGTGCGCGATTTATCGCGTAAGTTCTGAGAATCCGATTTATCTCATATAGGTTTAGAACAAAAGAACGCGATAAATCGCGCACTCTGAACTATTCAAGCCCCATAAAATCGGCGAGCGTCAGGTTGTCGTTGACCTGCACCGTTCGTGGTTGGAAGCGAAAGAATCTTGAAAATATCCTGAATGTATATGCTCCACCCGCACTGACATTATCAAACGAGAAAAATCCGAACGAGCTGGTCGTTGCTATTCGACTTACGCCGTTTGAATCGGTAATTGAAACAGTCGCGTTGCGCAGGCCTCGACCGTCGGATGTCAGCACTCGTCCTGATACGGTAACATTGGCCGCGGGCGTTGCGCCGCCGCCCCAGAAACCGCTTCCCAGTTCGAATGTTCCGCCTGTAGATGTCGTTCCGGCAAGGTGTTCGCCAATGGTGCCATCCAGCGTGAACGTGCCGCCTATAGTTTGCCCGCCGCCTCCCGCGATGACGCTCTTTTCGATCAGAAACGATCCGCCAGATTGGGCCGCGACCGGCACGGCGGGCGATGCTAATGCCGCCAAAATAAATAAACAAACGACCCGATTGGTTTTTTTCATTGCTTCACCTCAAATTATTTTCCATAAACCGTCGAAGACGGTGGTATATTTGTAGCCCACATCGCGAGATGTGGGTAGAATCCATAAAAAGTTAGCGAACCGTCTAAGACGGTAATATATGCCGCCATCTTCGACGGCTTTGATCC
Organism: Chloracidobacterium sp.; assembly: GCA_043748725.1. Classification (GTDB taxonomy): domain Bacteria; phylum Acidobacteriota; class Blastocatellia; order Pyrinomonadales; family Pyrinomonadaceae; genus OLB17. Next base: position 4,181 of record JAYVER010000114.1, read on the forward strand.
ATTGTGGCGGCCTTGTCCCACGGTTTGCACCGTGGGCTACAAAAATGCCGTCGACTCCGCCGACTACAGCGAAACATCCGCCTTCAGATTCCGCGAACTTTCGCTCGCCGTCGCAGTCCTCACCGACGCCGGCGAGCCGAACCACGCTTTTTCGGCAAACGCTTCTCAACCGCCCGTAGACGGGTGTTCAAAGCGGCGTTTGCTGTGAGCAGCGTGGCGATCTGCGTTGGCTGCTGTTGAGCGATCTGCGCCTCGATCAACCTACCGCAAAGTCACCAGAACCTTGATGACACCTTTCCCATTCTTCAACGGCTCCATGGCCTTGCCGATGGTGGCGCCAATACACCTTAGCCGATTAGTGCAGCGCATGGCATAACCGGGGGTGTGCGAAGTGGTTAACAGATCGCCGACTCGGACTGCTCCATTCTCGGCGGAGACTTTGGTCGGCACGATCCCGACTATGGCAACCGGCACTTCACCGGGGTCGATGCGCGCCGCGCCGCCTTTCTCCGCGCCCAGCATCCCGGGCCTCGTCGAATAGACCCCCGACACGCGAGCGTCATAGGGTCGTCGGCTTTTCTCCACCACGCCAGCCGCTAGCGAGCTCATAACCAACACATCGCCCGGCTCGTAATTAGACTTGTCACCACGGGTCGGCAGCGACTCGGCAAAATCCGAACCTGCGACGTACGTGCCGTTAAGGTTGATGTGGAAAGTGCGTGTGTTGCCAGAAGCACTCGGAAAGCCTTCGACGAGGACACCGCCGTCACTCCTGGCGACAAGGCCGGTTCCGCTGCCGCTATAGCCGACCACACCCTGGGTGCCTGTGCCATACACGCCCCGTCCAAAGCTGTTGCTGCCGACGACGCCGATACCGGTGGCATTGGCGGCTCTACCACTCACGCCGTTGAATAAGGCTCCCGCGTCAACATCCAGCTTTGTAACGCTTGAAACAAATGAAGTCCCGATGCCGACCACGCCCGACGTACCTATGACTATCCCGTTGGTTGAAGCCGGTGGTCCGCCCGCCGGACCAACAACCAGTTTAAGGGTCGGGTTGGCTGGATCGGTGCCACCGAATCTGAGGTCGGCCCTACCCGGCGCCCCCGGCCCCGCTATCAACATCCCCGTTTCACCATTGGGTGAGCCGAATGAAACCTGGTAGCCCTGCACTCCCACTCCGAGTTGAACGCCATTTGGCAATTGAACCCCGTTGACCGATTGCGTGATCGCAGTTGAATTGCCAAGCGTTGTGGGACCAGTCCATACTGGAATGCTGTTCGCCGCGCCGCCGCCGCTGACACCGCCCGCGGTCGAGGCAATCGTCAGCGTGTTGCCCGACGGCGTGATTGTGATATTTGCGCTTCCGGCGAGCGTGACATTGTCCGTGAGAGTGGTTGCACCCACGGTCACGCCTTTGACCACCTGACCGCCCCCGATCTTTGCGGACGTAACCGCAGAGTCCGCGATATTGGCCGTCGGTATCTGGCCCAGTCGCGCGTTGCTGAGAGTGCCTGTTGCGATGCTGGCAGCGTTAAGATTTGTCAGACCTGAGCCGTTGCCGTTTGTCAGCAGATACTGGTTAGCCGCCACACCGCCGAGCTGGGTTGCATCGGTGGCGGTCGCGGCATTGGCCGCGTTGGCGACGGTGCCTGTGACGCTTGTACCGGGAATCGTTGCGGTCGTGATCGAGCCGGTGATCTTGCTGCCCGCGACATCGGCGATCTTCGCATTAGTGACATTTGCATCCGCCAGCTTCGCGGTGGTCACGGCATTGTCGGCAAGCTGCGTTGTCCCGACGCCACCGGTGGCAATATTCACCGTAACGTTGCCGGTTGTGCCGCCGCCCGTGAGTCCCGTCCCCGCCGTTACGCCTGTGATCGAGCCGCCGCCCGTTGCAGCCGAGGTTTGCGTTGTCCCGTCCGGGAACCTTATGCCGCCCAGTGTCGATTGGACAATACCGTTAACGGTCAACGCACCCGCGACTACAACATTGCCGCCCGCGTCCTTTTGAACAAAGCGACCCGCGTCAACACCGCCTAGACTCAAAGCATTATTTGCAGTCGTCGCATTAGTTGCATTGACGGCGGTCTGCGCGGTTGTGGCATTCGTCGCGTTAGTGGCGGTGGTTGCATTATCCGCATTCAGAGTTTTGACCGAGTAAGGAGCGCTGTTGACAAGCTGTCGCGGCGATAATGTCGTCAATCCGCCACCGCCCGATATGCGGACGCGAATCTCCAGATACCGGTCCGCACCCGGAAACTGGCTGCCGAAATCGAGCTTGACGGCAAAAATACCGTTGGTGACGGCAACCGTATTGCGTGCAAGCGTCGCGCCAACCTGCGTCCCACCGGAAGCGGCGTCGAACAGAGCAAATTCAAAATCGTAATTAGCATTGGCCGGTGCAGCCCCGTCTTTCAGGCTGCCCTGATACGTAAACTCGGTGGTCTGACCGAAGACGGCGACGCCGGCGAGCAGAATGGCGGCAAGTGCAAGACCGAAATATTTCCGGTCCAATTTCTCTGTGTGTTTGTACATAACTTTAATACTCCTGTGTAGATAGGGCTCAAAATCACGAGGCCTTATAATTTTATCCCGGATTACGCAATAGAATTTTCTAATGTGTCTTCAGCCTCGTTTACGAGGCTTTCCGCGTCCACGTGGTCATTAGCCACGTCGTTTACGGCGTGGTAACGGTTATTTAAACTCGGTACAGGGCGTTTTAACGTCCTTCTCCTATTGGCTTAAGCCGCTGATTTTAAGCCCGTTGAAACGGGCTAAGGGCATTTTTGCGATCCTAACCACGCCGTAAACGGACGTGGCTAGGTGCCGCCTTCGGCGGAAAGCCCGTTTCAACGGGCTGGAGACCAGATAGTCCGCATCCCCTAATGCGTAATCTGGGATAAAAGCAATGCTGATTGCAATCCCATTCTAAATTTCCGCTGACGGGCAACCGAAAATGTTTGCTTATGCCACGGGCGTTGCGATACTATTTACGCTATCTATCAACGCTATCGTGGGCAATGCGTTCGCGGACGTCGAAAAGGTTGAATTTGCCCAACTTAGGCGTGTAGATTACACGGTCGGGCGTTTGATCGTCCTTCCGTTTTCCTGAAAGTTTTCTGACTATTTTCTGAAGGCGCACATGAGCGGGCAAATCAAGCATTTTTACGAGTTCGGCGCTTTTCGGCTCGCACCGGAGGAGCGGCTGCTGCTGCATGACGGCACGCCCGTCCCGCTTGCGCCGAAGGCTTTTGAGATGCTCGTCGTCCTCGTTAGCCACAACAACCACCTGTTGACGAAAGATGAATTATTAAAATCGGTCTGGGCGGACACAATTGTCGAAGAAAACAGTCTCGATAAAAATGTCTCGGTGCTGCGAAAAATTCTCGGCGGCGGCGGCGGCGTGCAGAAATTTATCGAGACGGTGCGCGGACAAGGTTATCGCTTCACGGCGGACGTCAAAGAGGTTTGTGAAACGGAGGAAGCCGATGCGTCAGTAGTCAGCGATCAGGAGTCAGCAATCAGCACGGAATTGTCGTTGATTGAGCCGCAGCCATTCCTAACGCCGCTCAATATCGACCGCGTGACCTGGATTGATGAGCTTAAGGCGCGCAAAATCGGCGCATTTCTCGCCATTGCTTTACTGCTTCTAATCATCACGACATCATTTACCTGGATAAGGTCGCTGAGCGGCGGCAAGCACCGGGAAAGGCCGCCCGAGATGACGACCGAGCGTTTGACAAACGGCGGTGACGTCCGCAACGCGACGCTTTCGCCGGATGGCAAATATTTTGTCTATGAAGAACAGGACGGCAGCGTCTCTCATCTATGGGTGAGACAGACCGGACAGAATAATCCGCTTGAGATCATCCGGCCCGAAGAACGAAATTTGCTTGGCACGACTTTCTCGCCTGACGGTCAATTTATTTATTACGCTGTCCGCGATAGACACGACACAAGCGGAGCTCTCTATCGCGTACCGACGCTTGGCGGCGTACAAACGAAACTGCTGGAGCACGTTGATTCGCCTGTAACCTTTTCGCCCGACGGCCGACAAATTGCTTTCACACGATACGGAGCTGACGTTTCAAGCCTTGTCATCGCCGCGAGTGACGGCGGCAGCGAAAGAATTTTGCTTGAACGAAAAGGCAGCATAACTATCGGAGCGGGCGGCTCGGCCTGGTCGCCGGACGGTCGTATGATCGCATGTTCATTTTGGGACTATGCGACGCCCGCGAGCGAGGCTTTAATTACCGTTGTCGGCGTTGATGTGCAAAGCGGGGCGGCGAAATTGCTTACGGAACAAAAGTGGGATGCCTGCTGGCGCATCGCCTGGACGGGCGACGGGCTAGGCTATGTGTTGATCGGCACTAGGCAGGGCGAGGGCGATTCGGTGCAAAAAGATCAGGTCTGGCATGTCACTTACCCCGCCGGCGAAGTGCGTCGCATCACGACCGATCTGAGCCGCTACCTTCCGACGAGTCTTGGCGTTTCCAATAATTCCGACGCCGTGCTGGTCGTGCCTTTTAACCGCACGTCGCAGATTTGGTCAATGGATTCGAGCGGCGAGGCTCACACCGCCGAACAGTTGACGAACGGCACAGGCGACGGGCGCTCCGGGATCGCCACCCTTCCCGATAACCATGTCGTCTATGTCGCCCGCACGGGCGATCACGTTGACCTGTGGCAAATGAACGCGGACGGCACACAGAAGAAGCAATTGACTAACGATTCGCCGTTTCTCGAAGAAGTCCGAGCCGCGCCCGACGGACGCATTCTGATCTTCGCCTCAAAGCGCAACGGACGCAGCCATCTCTTTAGCGTGGACGGGGACGGCGCGAATCTGAAACAACTGACGAGCGGCGACAGTTATGAAATTGATTCCGATTTTTCGCCGGATGGAAAATGGATCGTGTACGCATCGAAGCGCGTTTTAGCAGATAAGATTGAACCCGAAACGCTTTGGATAATTTCGCTAGACGGCGGCGAGCCGATCCAATTGACCGAAGACACTGGATTTACGCCATACTTCTCGCCGGACGGCAAACGCATCTCGTATATCAATTCTGAACAGAGATTGGCGATCATTGCGGCGGAAGGCGGCGCTCCGCTACAGACGTTCGCGCCGGTCAAAATCGCGGAACTGAACATGGGCAGCCACTGGGCGCCCGATGGCCAGGTCTTGACCTACGTGGTCATGAAAAAGAACGTCGGTAACATTTGGCTGCAGCCCGTAAACGGCGAAGCAGCACACCCGTTAACCAATTTCAAAGACGGCGAGATTTACAACTACGCTTTCTCCCGCGACGGCACCCGCCTTTTTCTCGCCCGCGGCCATCAAATCCGTGACGCGTTGCTGATAAAGAATTTCAGATGATAATGCTTACCTAGCTTGATGCGGGCTTATTCATCGGCGGTTTCAAAAACAACGGGCTGACCGGAACCGACTTTTGCAACTTGAGTCTGTATGTCGTGAAATTTTTTATCGACAAGATTCTTGCCCGCGAAAAACGGATCGTTTGTAACCTCAAATATGGCAAACGGGGCTGGTATAAAGTTTTCCATCTGTTCGGGCGTTTCAAACTCGATTTTCGCTGTGTTTAAGCCCCGCAAGTCGCCGAGATAAACGTCGAACGCGAACGACACGCGGTCAAATTCGTGAAAATAGCGGTTTTTTCGAATCTCTCTTCCATTAATTCTTTCAAATACGGCATATTCTGCTTCGTTCAGATGGATCTCGGCCAGCTTGGTGATCGCCGATTCGCCGTTTGATATTGAAAATCTCTGCTGCAGAACTCTCGTCCACGACCTCGAATAAGGATCGCGTATAGACCGCAAACGCAAGCGTGTATTTTCAATATAGTTATCGAATAATTGTAAATGGCTGCTGACCGGCGTCAGCGGGTCGGGAAGGGCGTCGATCAGGAAAAGCCGATAAAATTCGGTTTGAGCGGTTTTGTTCATTTTCTATAAATTTATTATACTCGTGAATTCAATTACTTAGGAGAGCAAAAATATGCGACGTGATTTTTTCGTATTACTTTTCATCGGTCTGGTATCCGTTTTTATCGCTGCATGCGGAGGAACGCCCCCGGCCAATTCCGCTAATACTAATGCCGCCAATGAAAACCCGCTGGGAACTGCCAAATCGACGCCTGAGGCGACGACAAACAACGCCCCGACGCTGACGCCTGTTTTCAAGGCGTATTGTGAGGCATGGGTCAAGAACGACGAGGCCGCGCTGCGAAAAGTATATTCGTCCGACACGATCAAAGATTTTGAGACCCAAATGAAGGCGGACAAGGAAAAGAGCCTCATCAAATCGCTCGAGGCGACTGATAAGGTTTCGGGAACCCCCTGCGAAGTCACAAATGAAGAGATCACCGGCGACACAGCCGTCGCCAAGATATTTTCAAATAAATACCCGAATGGCATAAAAGTCGTCTTCGTAAAGGAAAAGGGCGAATGGAAGTTGACGAACAAGAGCCCCGCGCTCGATTCCATGAAGCAGTCACCGACGAATTCAAACGCCGCGAAATAAATCGCCGATTATCGGTTTAACATGACAGCCTGATCTTTATTGGGCTGTTTTTTACTTTTAGGGTTGCAATAAATCTTGAAGCTGATACTATCAGCAGATTGTTAGTGAAAATTATTTATTTCCATAACAAATACCCCAAGAAAAAATATTTTATTTAAGGAAGATAGAAATGAAAATCAAGATTATTATTACTCTGAGCATCGCGGCGTTTGCGACTCTCTTTTCGGCTTGCGGCGGAGCGGCTACCAACACGTCAGTTAACATTGCGGCGGCAAATAAACCGGCGAACACGCCGGCACCCGCATCTACACCGGCACCTTCAAATGCCAACACAGAGAAATCTGACACCGCGTCGAACCCGGAGCTCGATTTCACGCTCGTGAACAAGACCGGATACGACATCAAAGAGGTTTCGGTCGGCCCGGCGGGCGACGCCGAATGGACCAAAGATGACGAAGTCTTGAAGGGCAGAACCTTTAAGGATGGAGCCTCGCTGGATATTAAATTTCACCCGAAGGCAAAGGCAGAAAACTGGGACATCAAAATTGAATGGACAGACGGCTCACCCAGCGTCGAGTGGCTGAAGATGAACCTCACCAAGATCGAGAAAGTTACTCTGAAATACGACCGAGCAACGGATAAAACCACCGCTGTGATCGAATAAAAGAGTAACCTTCCACTATTTATTTCGCGGGCCGCTTGAATTAGTTCAAGCGGCTTTTTCGATGCCGTTGGGAAGATTGGAGAATGATTTTGCATGACCATTTTACATTTCTATCCGGTATCGATTATCTACGTTCAGTCGGAAGCGTAAGGCGGCAGGATAACGCGGGCTGCTTTTTCTTTTTTCATCCCAAGCGCCCAGTCTGCCTGCATCAGCGTGTGGATGTCGCGGGTCCCTTCGTAGATGATCGCCGCTTTGCAGTTACGCAAATATCGCTCGACCGGATAGTCGTTTGTATAACCGTTCGCTCCGTGAATCTCGATCGCCATAGACGCGGCTGTCTCGGAACGCACTGTCGCCTGCCACTTTGCGAGACTGGCTGCCTTAGCCGATGGCAGCCCTTTATTTTTGAGATAACCGGCTCTCAGCCACAGCAGATGTGACATCTGGTAATCGGCCTCCATATTGGCGATCTTTTGCTTGACGAGTTGGAAATTGCCGATCGTCTGGCCCTGCACCTCGCGAGTGTTGGCATACGCAACCGACGCATCACGTGACGCGCGGATCACGCCGGTCGCGCCTGATGCAACGGTATATCGGCCATTCTCCAGCGAGAACATTGCGATCTTAAAGCCCTCGCCTTCCTGTCCGAGCATATTCTCTTTAGGCACTCGAACGTCCTGCAGCGAAAAATAGCCGGTATTACCCGCCCGTATGCCGAGCTTGCCGTGAAGCGTGCCGCTCGAAAATCCGGGCATAGTTCGTTCGACGACAAAGCAGCTCATGCCCGAATGATCGCGAACCTTTTGTTTATCGAGATCGGTCCAGCAGAAAAAAAGAAAGTGATCAGCGACATCGGCGAGCGAGATCCACATCTTTTCGCCGTTCAGTATCCAGTCGTCGCCATCGCAGCGAGCTGTTGACCGCATTCCGACGACATCCGACCCTGCATTCGGCTCGGTCAGACCAAATGTCGCGATCTTTTCCCCGCGCGCCTGCGGAACGAGATATTTTTGCTTCTGTTCCTCGGTTCCCCAACTATAAACGCTCAAGCTGTTCAGCCCGACATGCACCGACATCGCGACACGCAAAAACGTATCGCACGCCTCAAGCTCCTCGCACACCAGACCCAGCGAAATATAGTCAAATCCGGCTCCGCCATATTGATCGGGAATACAAACGCCAAGTAATCCAAGCTCGGCCATCTTTTCAAAAACTTTCGGCTCGAAGTAGGATTTTTCGTCCCATTCTTTGATAAACGGAGCAACCTCGCCAGCAACAAATTCGCGGACGCTTCGCTGCAAAGCCTTGTGTTCTTCGGTTAGTTCAAATTCGATCACGGTTAATGATTTACCTCTCTAAAAATTGAATGTGATAAGATTTCGAAAGTAGATTCAAAGAAAAATTCTAGCATTTCGCAATCGTTTGTGCGAAAACGGCAGTTCTTAACCTCATATTGGTGAATGATCGAAATCACAAAAGCAATCGAGATAGTCAAACGCGAAACGGGAGTGCTGGTCTCTGAGAGCGTTGATCTGAATAACGCAGTCGGCCGGGTGCTGGCTGAAAATATTGTTGCGGACACCGATCTGCCTCCGTTCGACCGCTCTCAAATGGATGGTTTTGCAGTGGTCGCGGCAGATACTAAAAACGCTCCTGTGACGCTCACGCTTCTCGGCGAATCCGCAGCGGGCAAAGGCTGGCATCACACAATAAAGCACGGCGAAGCGGTGCGGATAATGACAGGAGCACCCGTTCCCGTTGGGGCTGATGCCGTGCAGAAGATTGAACTTACGAGGGTGGGCGCTTTGCTCCGAAGCAGTGAAGCAGATGTAGCAGGTGAAGCACTTGAAACCGTTGAAATTTTAGAACCGGTCAAAAAAGGCACGGCAATCGTGAAAAAAGGCGCCGAGATCGGAAAGGGAAGTAAGGTGTTTTCAAAAGGCGAGGTTATTACTGAAAATATGATCGCCGCGATCGCGTCATTTGGATATGCCATGGTGAAAGTCTTTAAGCGGCCTCGCGTAGGCATTCTGGCGACAGGCAGCGAGATCGTCGATGTCACAAAAAAGCCTGGCCGTGACCAGATTCGCAATTCCAACTCATTGATGTTAAAAGCATTGGCTGAAAACTGCGGGGCTGTTGTTGAATTATATCCAATCGTTGGTGATAGTCTCAAAGACCTAAAGGCTCAAATTTCGCAAGCTGTTGGACTCGACAAATCCGCAATCCGCAATCCGCAATCCGAAATCCTTATCATCACGGGCGGCGTTTCGGTCGGAAAATACGATCTTACAAAGCAGGCTCTTACCGAACTAGGCGCCGAGATATTTTTTGAAAGAGTGCGGCTTAAACCCGGCAAGCCAACGGTTTTTGCCCGTCTGAACAAAACGCTGATCTTCGGGCTGCCGGGCAATCCCGTTTCGGCGGCGGTTACGTTTTATCTGTTTGTGCGCTTGGCGATTTTGCAGATGCAGGGTTCGACGGAGACGCAGCTTCGCAAGGGTTTTGCGGTTCTCGGTAACGATGTAAAAGCCGCGAAAGATCGCGATACATATCTGCCATCTCGGCTTGAGACAAATGAAAGCGGTCAATTGATCGCCCAATCCCTAAAATGGCTGGGGTCGTCGGATTTTATCGGTTTCGCCCGTGCGGACTCGCTGATCTTTGTCCCGGCGGGCAAAAGCTATAAGATGGGTGAAGTGGTTGAAATTAATTATCTATGAAGGATCTTTCGCATTTTGACACGGCCGGCAAGATAAAAATGGTTGATGTTTCGGGCAAGAAAACGTCTGTACGACGAGCTGTCGCGTCCGCAAAGGTTCTGCTTTCCTCTGAAACTCTACAAACTCTGCAAACTCGACAAACTCCCAAGGGCGACCCGCTGGAGATCGCCCGTATTGCCGGTATTATGGCGGCAAAAAAGACATCCGAGCTAATCCCGCTTTGTCATCAGATCAACTTGTCAAAAGTCAATGTGACCGCCGAATTCGCCGATTACGGCATCTATCTGACAGCCGAGGTCGTAACAAACGCCCTAACCGGCGTCGAGATGGAGGCACTAACGGCAGTTTCCGTCGCCGCCCTAACGATCTACGATATGTGTAAAGCAGTGCAGAAAGACATTGTGATCTCAGACATCAAGCTTGAATCAAAAACCGGGGGAAAGCACGACATTGCGGAAGCCCGCGCGTGAGCAAGGGCGTAACATTCTACGGTCG
>JAYVER010000115.1:0-2105 GCA_043748725.1 Chloracidobacterium sp.
CGAGCCACGGCGTGCGGTCACTGATGACCAGCGGACAACCGGCAGCCAAGCTCTCGATGAAAACATGTCCGAAATTCTCACCCAGTGTAGGCAGAAGAAAAAAATGATAGTGAAACAGCTTTTCCACCACATTTTTATGCGGCACCGGGCCGAAAGCCTCGATTTCGATATTGTCGGGCAGTTTGTCGATAAGCTGCTTGCATTCGCGCCAGTATCTCGCGTCCTCGAGCGGACCGTAAATGTGGATAACAAGGCGGCCTACAATGCTGTCGCCTAATCGCTCAAGCAACCATTTGAAATTTTTTGTTCGGACAAATCGAGCAAGAAAAACCATTCGAGCCTCACCAGTTTGTTTTGCCGGTTTAGCTTTTTGATCGTAATCCTTAAATAAGTGCCTAGCAGGAAGATCGGGTGCGACGATGATCTTGCCACCCTTTGGTCGCAGCTTTTGAATGTCAGCTTTTTCGAGCTCGGTTGAGGCTTTCCAGACGACGTTTTTATAAAGGTTTACGACTCGTGAAAAACTCACGAATAGTCCTTTTTTTCGCGGATTCACCCGAAGCGACCCATCCGAAAGCTCGCCGCATGGCGCGATAATGATCCGTAGCTTGGGGATCAACCTTAACTTTCGCAACTGCAATGCAAAGATAGTGAGCGATGAAAAAAAGCTGTTTGTGTAGATCGCATCAGGGCGAGCGCTCAAGATGAGTTTTCGCAGCACTTTTATCCTGATATTGTCCCGCGACAGATAATAGACCTGAACTTTGCCAACCAGGTTCCAGTCGTTGATCGCTACTGTTGTGTAAGCATCGGTATCGAGGTTGCCATCGTGATCGCGGGTTACAATGTGAAAATCAAACCGGTCGCTCAGACGGTCAACCATATTGACGATCGTTCTCATCCCGCCGCCGCTTTTATACCCCGGCAGGTAATGATCGCAGAGAATCAGAATGCGTGGTTTTTGAGTTGTTGAGGTCACGTCTATCGGGCTAAAATCTGCAAATAGAGATCGCAGTATTGTCTCGCGATCTCGTTTGAATTGAACCGTTTTACATTTTCCGTGCCACGATCAATGATTTTTTTTCGATATTCGGTGTCATTCATTAATTTCAGAAGAGCGGCTTTAATACTCGACGGGTCATTTGGATCGACCAGGACGGCTCCATCTCCGGCGACATCGTTCATCGGCGGCAAGTTACTTGTGATGACAGGCTTTCGCATCGCCTGAGCCTCGATTATCGGCAAACCGAATCCTTCATAGACGGAGCAAAATGAGACTATATCGGCGTTACTATATTCCTCGACCATCTGGTCGTTATCAGCAGCTACTACGTTTTCGTACCTGATTTCATTCGCATCCAGCGCGCGGATAATATTAGCATCCAAATGTCCGACTATCCTCAGTTTGCAATTAAATTCACGAATGGCCTCGATCAAATTTGGGAGGTTCTTATTTTCGGTCGTGCCGATCTGTAGTATTACCGGGCATTGGGCATCGAATGGCTTCTCGGTTCCGACGACGAAATCGTCGATCAATGGGTTGCCAATGACGCGGATTTTGCTCTGAACTTCTGGAAAAAAACCAGATATTTCGTCCTTAGTCGCATGCGAGATCGCTGTAATGTTATTCACGGCGTGAACGGGGAAATCAAGGAATAATTTTTTTAGGGAATATCGATGAATTCCCGATCTCGTGTGTAAAAATATCAGGTCATGAATGGTCAAAACCGTTTTGTTTTTCGGCAGACGTAAAGCGATGTAATGAACGTCGCCCGTTATATGATAAATATCCGCCGGGCGTTTCCTAAAAAAAAGCAGGTTTTTGATGATTCCGAACAGGCCATAGCCAGGCAATACGTTCTGAAATTCTATCTCAAAAAGCTCGTCGGGCAAATGCTTTGCAATCTGGGCGAAAACTCTTTCAATACTGACTGCCTCGGTTGGCTGACGTTCTATAAAAATTATTTGCTTTTTCATCAATGACGCGATAACTAATGGGCAGACTTAGTTTGTCCGGCAAAAAATTCGGAGATCATTTCTTTTGTGATGGTCGTTGTGCCGATTTTACCGACAACCAATCCGGCAGCTATGTTGGCGAGTTTTGC
>JAYVER010000116.1:0-2103 GCA_043748725.1 Chloracidobacterium sp.
GGGTTTGGACATCGGTTCCAGTTCGATAAAGATGGTCGAGCTTGAGGGCAAGTTGAACAACCTTAATCTAGTCAGCCTCGGTTTTGAAAATCTCCCCGGTGACACGATCATCGACGGACAGATCATGGAGCTTAATGTCGTTTCGGATGTGATCCAGAGCGTCTGCAGCAACCATCAGGTCAACGCCGACAGGGTTGTGACCGGTGTCAGCGGACATTCGGTGATCCTCAAAAATATAGTCCTCCCGCCGATGAGCCGCGAGGAGCTCGAAGAATCGATCGATTGGCACGCAGAGGAACATATACCTTATGACCTGGCGGATGTCAGCCTCGATTATCAGATTACGAGTGAGACTGCTGACTCGACCCATGTCTTGATCGCCGCGTGTAAACGCGAACGCATAGACAATATCAAGCAAGCGATCCAGCTCGCCGGCAAAACGCCCGTCATAATCGACGTCGATACATTTGCCCTGCAAAACTGCTACGAAGTTAATTACCAACCGACTGACGATGATGTTGTGACGCTGCTCAATATCGGAGCCTCGACGATGAATGTCAATATCGTTAAGGGCACACGCTCGCTCTTTACACGAGACATAACCGTTGGCGGCAGCCAGTTTACGGATGTTTTGCAGCGCAGCCTCGGCCTCAATTTTCAGCAGGCCGAAGCCGTCAAGCGCGGCGTTGCCGACGCGGTCGATGGGATCGAAGAAAAATCGATAGAGCCGCTTATGAATAACGTGACCGAGATCGTGGCAATGGAGATTCAGAAAACATTCGATTTTTATCGAGCGACGACCGAGGACAATGAAACCGTTGTGCAAAAGATCCTTATCTCGGGCGGCGGCTCCAAGCTTGCTGGCCTTGCGCAGGAGCTGTCACATCGGCTCGAATTGCCGGTTGAGATAATGGATCCGTTCCGCAACATTAAAGTCGACGCAAAGAAGTTTGACCCAGACTATCTCAGCGAGATTGTGCCTGAAATGGCGGTAGCCGTCGGATTAGCCTTAAGGGGAGTGTAATAAAGATGATCAAGATCAATCTACTCAATTCTGTTACTGAAAGACAAAGCGGAGCTGTTCTTGCCGTAGATCGCAAGATTTCAAGCGCGGCCTCGCGCATGATACTAATGTCGGTCGTGGTTGCGGTTTTACTCGTCGCTGTGGTCGGATGGGATGTTATTTCGACCCAAATGGCGAAGACCGAGGCCGAACGTCAACTCAATGAGCAAAAACGTATCGAAGCCGAGCTCCAGGTCGTCATCGACGAGCAGAAAGATCTCGAGGCCAAGATCCAGAACATCGACGGCCGAATTGACGCGATCAAAAAACTGCGTGTCTCACAAGCCGGCCCCAGTGCGGTGCTGGACGCGATGCGTGAACGGGTCGCAATGGTCCCGGGCCTGTATCTCGAAAGCGTTGAACAGGCCGGCGAGGGATTGGTGTTAAAAGGAAACTCACCGGATGAGTCTCAGGTAACACAATTTGGGCGCAGCCTGGAATTCTCAAACGGACTCTTCTCAAATCTTAATATCGAAACAGCCCGTACCGAGGTGCAGAATCAGAACGCGCCGCAGAAACCGAATGCCGCCGGGGAAACCCCGAAGGTCGCGCTCGTCAACTTTACGATCAAGTGTTCATACACGCCATCGAAGGCGCCGAACGCTGACAACGGAAGTCCAACCGCCGCCTCAACAACCGGGGCCGCGCCAAATCAGGCCGCGCAGCCTGTCCAGGTTGCAAAGAAATAATAAATCGGCCGAAGCCTAATTGAGGGAAACTAAAATGTTAGAGAAAATCAAGAATCTAAAGTGGTACTTCCAACTAATAATCCTCGTCGCCATTGCGGGACTACTTTTCATGAGTGAACGGTATTTCGTAACGAGTGACATGCGTGACGAGATTATCGTTCTCAACGATCAGATCTCGCAACTGCAGGCAAAAAATGAGACTGCACGCGTGGCGACGCAGCGAATTAATGAGTTTCGTGCTCTGTACGCAAGCAAGGCGTCGGAATATGAGGAGCTAAAGGTCCTATTGCCGGAACAGCGGGAGATCACCAATGTACTTCAGGGACTTCAGGACACGGCAAATGGCAGCCG
>JAYVER010000117.1:0-14546 GCA_043748725.1 Chloracidobacterium sp.
CGATCTTTTTATGAAACGCGTCCAGGGCGACGGCCTTTGGTCGCTGTTCGACCCGAAGGTTGGGCCGCATTTTCCCGATCTTTACGGCGAGGAATTTGAGGCTGCTTATATAAAAGCCGAGGAAGACGGCATCTTTATGCGGCAGATCAATGCCCGCGATTTATACGCGAAAATGATGCGGGCAATGGCCCAAACCGGCAACGGCTGGATGACCTTTAAAGACGCCAGCAACCGCAAATCGAACCAGACCGCCCGGCCGGAGAACGTCGTTCACCTGTCGAACCTCTGCACCGAGATTATCGAGGTCACTAGCGACAGCGAGACCGCAGTCTGCAATCTTGGCTCGATCAACGCGGGTCGATATATAAAAGACGGAGCGGTCGATTACGACAAACTCCGCCGCAACGTGCGCCTCGCAGTCCGCCAACTCGACAAGGTTATTGATCTAAATTACTACGCGATTGCCTCGACGGCAGATTCGAACAACCGCTGGCGCAATATCGGCCTCGGCGTAATGGGTTTGCAGGATGTTTTCTTCCAGCTGCGTTTACCGTTCGATTCGGACGAAGCCCGAAAGATATCGGCGAAAATTCAGGAAGAGATCTATTTTGCTGCTTTGGACGCATCGTCGGATCTCGCCGTCGAACGCGGAGTTCACGCGGCGTTTCTCGAAACACGAGCGGCACAGGGCGATATGCAGTTCGATTTTTGGGGCATCACGCCGGACAACATCGGCCGCTGGGACGCTCTGCGTGAAAAGATCAAGACGACGGGCCTTCGCAACAGCTTAATGATCGCCATCGCACCGACCGCTACCATTGCCTCGATCGCCGGCTGTTACGAGTGCATCGAACCGCAAGTCTCAAACCTTTTCAAACGCGAAACTCTTTCGGGCGACTTTGTCCAGATCAATAAATACCTCGTGCGCGAACTGAAAGCTCTCGACCTCTGGACCGCCGAGATCCGTAACAAGATCAAACTTGCCGAGGGCTCGGTGCAGGACATCGACGAGTTTAACGACGAGTTGAAAGCGATCTATCGCACCGCGTGGGAGATACCGATGCGTTCCCTAATCGATATGGCCGCCGATCGGGGTGCCTTCATCGACCAAAGCCAGTCGCTGAATCTATTCATGGAAAGCCCGAATATTGGCAAGCTCTCGTCGATGTATATGTACGCGTGGCAAAAGGGCCTGAAGACGACGTATTATCTTCGCTCACGCCCGGCGACCCGCATCGCACAAGTCGCCGCGAACGATAATATCGCATCGGTGATCGAAGGGCCGAAGAAGGTGTACACGGATGAAGAAGCGCTAGTATGCTCGCTGGAAAACCCGGAAGCTTGTGAGGCATGTCAGTAGTCTGACCATATTCCTGACGTTAGGAACATGGTCTGTTAGAGACGATCACTTTCTTGATGTCAGGAAAGTGATCAGCCTAGATGAAGTGTTGATAAATATCTGTGAAATAGAAACTTAGGCCATATGGAGGATATCCTCGCAATGCTCCCTTAAGTGGCCATAAACACCATTCTTAGGTTTTTAAAATCCTGTATTGTGGGAAACGTTTCAAGTAGTTTAGCTTTGTGAACATTTATTGTCCAAAAATAATTATTTTATACGCACTTCAACTGTTTGTTGGATTGTTTTGTATTTCTTCATTTGTTAGTGCACAAAACACTTCGCCGACAGAATTGGAACGAGACAAGAAACTACTTGAATCCATTGTTCAAGAGATAGAAAAACTTGATAACGAACAAAGGAATGAAATAGACAAACTTCAATCTTCCAGTAGAGAAAAAGGCGAGTTTGAAACCACTAACCAATTCGACAAAAGAGTTACTGATGGAGAAGAGAAATGGAGTGAAATTTCCGCCGAAATCGATTATCAGGACGGAGTTAAGCGCGATTCTCTTTATAAAGAGTTGAATGAAATCCTGTCCAAAAAGTACTTGAATTCATTTCATCCTATGCTTGGAACTTATGATGCAGACAACCAGCGGTTTCCTCTCTACATCAACGGTGAATTTTTTGATCAACTATCTATTCCATTAGCTGATGCTCCGACTTTTAAATCAAATATTGATGATGCAGAAGCTATTGGCCACTTTGGCCTTGCACTAAACATAAATAATAAAGCGTCCGAATATCTGATAAGTGGAAGCATAAAAGTTCTTGGCAAGACGTATTCAGTTGGAAACCAATTATTAACAATACCTAAGGCGATGAGAATGGCATTTGGCAACTACGATTTGACTGCGAAGGCTTCTAAATGGTCTCTTCGCCTGCAAGATTATGAAGCTGAGGATAATACAGTTTTCAAAGTGACTACGCTTTATGCACTTCCAGTTGATCTTAAAGATTACGTGGAAAATGGCGTTTCGAAAAAAGTCCTCATTGCAATCAGTGGTCGTGAAGAGCTATCTCTTGAAAAAGAATCGTTTCTCTGTCACGGCTGCGGCACTCTTTTCTCGATTGCTGTTTTCCGGCAGGGTTCAAATGGTTGGCAAGTTGAGCAGTTAAGAAAACAAATGAAAGTTCATGGCGGAGACGGTGACGGCCCAAATCCGAAACTTCAAAAAATTGGTGATGAGAAATACGCCCTGCGATTTGATTTGTATTACATGCAAATGGGTCATGGTTCTGGCTGGACTGAACTCATTGGACTAAGCGAAGGTACAATTCGAAGAATTGCATACATTAAAACCAGTGCTGACAATACCGGCGAAATGGAATCAAATAAAGGAGTTGAGGTCTCTAATTCCAAGATAACAATTACACCAAGCTTAAGCTCCGGTTATTTTGACATCAGCGTATTTACATCTGGCAAAATTGGAAAACTTGTCGGCAAGCGTTACGTACTTAGTCCTTTTCAGAAAACACAAACTTACACTTATCAGCATGGTAAGTACAGATCTAAACAGTAAGGAAATTACTATGCTTTTAGAACCCGGTTTCAATTTAACGCTTCGCCCGATGAAGTATCCGGATTTTTATGAAATGTATAAAAATTCGATCAAGAATACGTGGACGGTTGAAGAGGTCGATTTTTCGACTGATGTTAACGATCTTCGCAATAAAATGACCGCGTCTGAGCGTCATATGATCAATCGGCTGGTGGCGTTTTTCGCAACCGGAGATTCGATCGTGTCGAACAATCTTGTCCTCAATCTCTATAAGCACATCAATTCGCCCGAGGCCCGGATGTATCTTTCGCGGCAGTTGTACGAAGAGGCTGTGCATGTGCAGTTTTACCTGACGCTGCTGGACACGTACATCCCGGACGTTCACGAGCGCGAGCAGGCATTTTCGGCGGTCGAAAATATTCCGTCGATCCGCAAAAAGGCTCAGTTTTGTATGAAATGGATCGATTCGATCAATGGATTGCAGTCGCTCAACACCCGCGACGACCGCAGGGCATTTTTGCTCAATCTGATCTGCTTCGCCACCTGCATCGAAGGATTATTCTTTTTCGCGGCTTTTGCTTATGTTTATTTTCTGCGTTCAAAGGGCTTGCTTCACGGACTCGCGGCTGGTACGAACTGGGTTTTTCGTGACGAATCGGCTCACATGAGTTTTGCCCTAGAGGTCGTGGGCAAGGTTCGCAGTGAGGAGCCGGGGCTTTTTGACGAGCATCTCAACCGGCAGATCGTCGAGATGCTCGATGAGGCCGTGACATGCGAAATGCAGTTTGCCGAGGACATCCTGAGCGGCGGCATTTCCGGCCTGTCGGTCGTCGATATGCGGCAATATCTCGAATACATCGCCGACCAGCGCCTCGCCATGCTCGGCCTGCAAAAGGTTTACGGCGCAAAAAACCCATTCTCGTTCATGGATCTGCAGGACGTACAGGAACTCGCCAATTTCTTCGAACGCCGTGTCTCGGCCTATCAGGTCGCTGTCGCGGGTGATGTGAGCTTTAACGAAGCGTTTTAAGATTATTAACCGCTAAATACACGAAAAGACGCGAATGAGATATTATTTTCTTTCGCTTCTTTTCGCATTTTTCGCGGTTATAAGTTTTGAGTATGAACAATCAGATCACAGATTTTATAAAGCACCATTTCCGGCATTTTAATTCGGCGGCATTGATCGATGCGGCTGAGGGCTATGTACAGCATCTTGGGAGCGGCGGCAAGATGATGGTCACGCTTGCGGGTGCGATGTCCACGGCGGAGTTGGGGTTGAGCCTTGCGGAGATGATCCGGCAGGACAAGGTGCAGATCATCTCGTGCACCGGTGCCAATCTCGAAGAGGACCTTTTCAACCTCGTCGCTCACGACTATTACGAACGCGTACCACATTACCGCGATCTCACCGCCCAAGACGAGCAGGAACTGCTCGACCGGCATATGAATCGAGTGACCGACACCTGCATACCGGAAATGGAAGCGATGCGGCGGCTCGAAAAAGCGATGGTCGATGTCTGGACGGCGGCGGATGAGGGCGGCAAGCAGTATTTTCCGCACGAATTTATGTACCAGGTGCTCAAAAACGGCTCGCTTGAGGAATATTACCAGATCGACCTCAAGGATTCGTGGATGTACGCCGCTATGGAAAAGAATCTGCCAATGGTCGTGCCGGGTTGGGAAGATTCGACGATGGGCAATATGTTTGCCGGACACTGTATCACCGGCGACGTGCGTAACGTCCACACCGTCCGCACCGGCATCGAATATATGATGATGCTCGCCGAGTGGTACACGACGAACGCGACGGACGATTCGACCATCGGATTTTTCCAGATCGGCGGCGGCATCGCCGGTGATTTCCCGATCTGTGTCGTGCCGATGCTGCATCAAGACTTGCAGCGTGATAACGTGCCGGTTTGGGGTTATTTTTGCCAAATCTCGGACTCAACAACTAGCTACGGCTCATACTCCGGTGCCGTTCCCAACGAAAAGATCACTTGGGGCAAGCTGGAAGCCACGACGCCTAAATTCATCGTCGAATCTGACGCATCGATCGTCGCTCCGCTGATGTTTGCGTATATTCTTGGGTGGTAAGAAATTTTAGCCACAGATGAACACAGATACACTGATAAGAATAATTTGGAATCCGGCATTTATCTGCGTCGATCTGTGTTCATCTGTGGCAAACTTCTTGCTAGATAATGAAGATATTTCACGGCACCGAAAACGCTAATATCTCGCGGCCGACTGTGCTAACGCTCGGCGTTTTTGACGGTCTGCATCTCGGGCATCAGCGGATAATGCAAACCGTCGTTGATCGTGCGCGAACCTCGGGCGCTGTCGCTACGGCTATCACCTTCGACCCGCATCCGCGAGCTGTTCTCCATCCAGAATCGGCTCCGCCGCTGCTCCAGACGCTCGATCAGCGCCTTGCAAATTTTGAGGTGCTCGGCATCGAACAGTCGATAGTCATACCATTTTCGCGTGAATTTGCCGACAAACCCGCCGGGGATTTTCTAACCGACATTGTTCGCGACCGTCTGCATGCGAAAGAAGTGTATCTGGGCAAAGGCTTTGCGTTTGGCAGGAATCGCGGCGGAAATATTGAGCTTCTTCGCCAGATGAGCGAAAAGCTGGGCTTCGTTGCCGACGAGGTTGACGAGGTGCAGATTCGCGGCCAACGTGTCAGTTCGTCCGCGATTCGCAAACTACTTGCCAAGGGTCACGTCAACCTTGCCCGGCGAATGCTCGGCCGCCCGTATGGCGTCGAGGGCGTCGTCATTCGGGGCAATCGGCGCGGCCATACGATCGGCTTTCCGACGGCAAATCTCAAGCCTCATAATCGCGTCATCCCGGGCTACGGTGTTTACGCCACGGCAACGCTGATCAACGGCACGTGGCGCAAGAGCATCACAAATATCGGCGTCCGTCCGACGTTTGAAACGGAATCCGAAGCATCTATCGAAAGCTATATTTTCGATTTTGACCGTGATCTCTATGGCGACGTGCTTCGCGTGAGGTTTTTGCACCGCATTCGCGATGAGCGAAAATTCAGCGGCATCGACGAGCTAAAGGCTCAGATCGAAAAAGACACGCGGCGGGCAAGGAACTATTTCCGCCACCAAGGCGTAAAGAATATGCTTGCGATCTTATGAACATAACCGAGGAAATCGCACAAAATATGAAATGATCGAATCACAAACTGGGATCGGAACTTTGGTCAAGGAACCGGAAGCCGGCGTTGTCGGCAATGGTTCGCACCCGCTGGTGGCTACGAGTGAGCTTGAGATCGCCAAACAGATCTCGAACGAACAACTGATCAACGAGGAGCGCGAACTACAAAAGGTTGAGGCTGCGATCGAGAGCAAGTATCACGGCATTCGCGGATATTTTCGGCTTTTTCAGATATCGCGGGTGATAGCCATGCTCTCGCTTTATCTATACCTCGATCAGTACGACATTCATCATAAACAGCATTTGAAACAGGCTGCGGCGCGGCTCGAAACGGCTCAAAGACTCACGCGCGCGGCCGTTTACGGCGAAAAACTGTACGGCGTCCGGTTGTGGTTTTTTCACACGTTTATGCGGAGGCTTCGACGTTTTTTTATCGGAAACACTGCGAATAAGGAATCAAATCAGGAAAAACAGGCCGTCTGGCTGCGCGAAAAATTGATCGAGCTCGGCCCCACATTTATCAAGATAGGCCAGTCGATGGGTACGCGTGCCGATCTTCTACCGCTGCCTTTCGTAAAAGAATTAGGCAAATTAGTAGATCAGGTCCCGCCTTTCCCAAACGATGTTGCCTTTGCGCGGATCGAGCAAGAGTTGGGGCTTAAGATCAATCAGGTCTATGCCGAATTTGGGCTCGAGCCGGTCGCCGCGGCTTCATTAGGCCAGGTTTATCGCGCGAGACTTCATACCGGCGAAGAAGTAGCTGTTAAAGTGCAGCGGCCAAATCTGGAAGCGACGATCAAAGGCGATATCGTTATATTGAAAAAGGTAGCGAAATTTGCCGAACGCTTTCCTCAGTTGAACGAGAACGCCGATTGGGCCGGGATGCTGCGCGAATTTGACGTGACGATCCACGAGGAAATGGATTACGCGGCCGAGGGCCGGAACGCAGAGCAATTTCAGGAAAGTTTTAAAAACTGGAGCAACATTCATGTTCCGAAAATATACTGGAACGCGACCACGGCCAAGGTGCTGACGATGGAATTTATCCACGGCACAAAGGTCACCGATCTCGAAGAGCAGCGGCGGCAAAATATCTCGCCCGAAAAGGTAAATCGCCTATTGATAAAGACTTATCTCAAGCAACTGCTCGAGGATGGTTTTTTTCACGCCGATCCGCATCCGGGTAATCTGCTGGTAATGCCTGACGGACGCCTGGCGTTTTTTGACTTTGGAATGGTCGGCCGCATCACCCCGAAACTTCAGGCAAATATGATCGACGCTTTTTTTCACGTCGTCAGCAAAGACCCTGCTGGTATTGCCGAAGACCTGATCGAACTTGATTTCTTAAAGCCGGGAACAAACCCAAGCGTCATCAAACCGGTCGTCGAAAGGATGTTTGAATTTCACTTCAATTTGAAACTCAAGGATGTTAATTTCAAGGAGTTGACCTACGATCTGGCCGACGTGATGTATGACTATCCGTTTCGTTTGCCGTCGAATTTTACCTATATAATGCGGGCTCTGATGACGCTCGAGGGCATCGGCATTGTCACCGATCCCGAGTTCAATTTCTTTGAAACTGCCAAGCCTTATGCCAAGGAATTCATGCTCCGCCGCGAGGGTAAAGACTTTCGCAAAATGTTCGTCGATAAACTTATGGGCCGTGACGAAGGCGGGAAGATCGACTGGGACCGCACGTGGAAACTGGCTAAGATGGCGTTTCGGACTGTTTTGAATACCGGATGAAAGCAGCTTGCTTTTTTTGGCAAATTTTGGCGTTAAATCATTCAATCATGAGACTGACCGCATCTCTCGTCTTTGTATTTTCATTTTTTTGTATTTTTGCCATTGAAACTTTCGCTTTGACTCACATGGCTAATTCGAGACGAATAAAAATAGCTCATGTTTCCGGCGATTTTTCGATAAATAGCTTGGACAACCCGGCGTGGAAAAAAGCTATGGATGCGGATGTCGGTACATATTGGTCGGGAGTGAAAGCTCCCTCAAGCCGGCATTTTTCTACTCAACTACTCTGGTCGGATACCGCACTGTATGTCCGATTCGAAGCCAATCAAACTGAGCCGCTTGTCGTAAGCGACAAGCCTGACCTGACGAAAAAGGTAAAGGGACTGTGGGATCGCGATGTCTGCGAGATATTTATTGCACCGGACAAGAACGAGCGAAACAAATATTTCGAGTTTGAGATAGCTCCGACCGGCGAGTGGATCGATCTTGGGATCGAGGTCTTACCGGAAAAACGTGTAACTGATTGGGATTACTCTTCAGGGATGCGATCTTCTGCAAAGATCGAAAAAGACAAGATCGTGATGGCGATCAAGATCGATTGGAAGGCGTTTGGACGAACCCCAAAAGTCGGCGATGTCTGGCTCGGCAACTTGTTTCGCTGTGTCGGAAACGATCCAACACGCGGGTATTTGGCGTGGCAACCTACTAAAACAAAAGAACCCGCATTTCATGTGCCAAAAGCCTTTGGCGAGTTTCAGTTTGTAAAATAACGAGCGCTTCAGGCGCTTCACTGAAGCGGTGAAGCAGGTGAAGCGCCTGAAGCGCTTTTACACTGTCATTCCGCCATCGACGGCAATCGTCTGACCCGTGATGTAGCTCGACGCATCTGACGCCAGAAAGACTGTGACGCCTTTCAGTTCGCCTTCTTTACCGACTCGGGGAATGACGTTGTTTTCCTGAATTGACCTCTCATAAATGTCGATAACGGCGTCCGCCATCCGAGAATGAAAAAAGCCGGGAGCGATGGCATTGACCCTTATGCCTTTGCGTCCCCAGCTTGCGGCGAGTTCGCGTGTCAAGCCTATCAGCCCGGCTTTGCTGGCGACATAACCGGTGTAAAACGGGCCATTTGCCGATGATGTCAGACCGGCGATTGACGCGATATTGATGATCGACCCGCTTTTTTGTTTTAGCATCTCGCGGCCAACGGCCTGAGCAAACAAAAAGCAGCCGGTGAGATTGACATCGATAACCTGCTGCCATTTTTCAATTGGCATATCCTCGGGCATGGCACCCCACGATGTACCGGCGTTATTTATCAAAATATCAACCGAGCCAAATTTCGCAACAGTTTCGTCAACAACGGCTTGAATATCTTCGCTCTTTGCGACATCGCAGACCTTTCCCGCAACCGTAAAACCTTTGCCCTCAAACTCTTTAACCGTCTCGTCCAGCCACTCCGCCCGACGTGCGCAGAGCATCAGATCGGCCCCGGCCTCGGCCAGACCCTCAGCCATTTCTTTTCCAATACCGCGTGAACCGCCCGTTACGATCGCGGTCTTGCCCGTGAGATCAAATAATTCCCTAACGTTTTTAGACATAATGCAGGATTTGAGCAAATAGGATAGCACGAAACATCGGCCCGTCTGTCCCACTGTACCAATGTGTTTTCAAATAGCTCCACTCCTTACGAAGGAGGGGTGGCGGCGTTTCGCCGACGGGGTGGTTCTCTCTTCGCCGGGCAATAGTGTAGCAGTCAAAGAACGAATCACCCCGGCCTTCGGCCACCCCTCCTTTCCCAAGGAGGGGAGTTGGATGGATACCGCATCGGAAGCGGATATTACTCAAGTCCCATAAAATCGGCGAGCGTTAGATTGTCATTGACCTGCACCGTTCGCGGTTGAAAGCGAAAGAATCTTGAAAATATCCTGAATGTATATGACTGACCGGCACTTACATTATCAAACGAGAAAAAACCGAACGAGCTGGTCGTTGCTATTCGGCTTACTCCGTTTGAATCGGTAATTGATACCGTTGCGTTTCGCAGACCTCGACCGTCTGACGTAAGCACGCGTCCTGATACCGTAACGTTCGATGAGGTAGTTGTTGTTCCGCCGCCCCAGAAACCGCTTCCCAGTTCGAATGTCGAGCCCGTAGATGTCGTTCCGGCAATGTGCTGACCGATCGTGCCGTCGAGTACAAATTGCCCGCCTGTCGTTTGACCGCCACCGCCGGCGATGACGCTCTTTTCGATCTGAAATTGTCCGCCTGATTGGGCGAATGCAAACGGAACAAATAAAAGAATAAAGAGTGTGACGATTGCTGAAAGCGGTTTCATTTTTCTACTCCTACGATGAATTTCTTTTTCAGCCTGTTTCAACAGGCTTTCCGTCGCTTCGACGGCTATTAGCCACGTGCTTTAGCTCGTGGTAAGAGTTCGGCCGCGATACGAGAGGGCGTTTTAACGTCCTTATCCGTTTGGCTTAAGCCGCTTGATTTAAGCCCGTTGAAACGGACTGGTAATTCAATCTCAATTCTTTACCACGCCGTAATCAACGTGGCTATTTGCCCTTCGGGAAAGCCTCGTAAACGAGGCTGGAATACCTAATTCTTCGGTTCGCAAATTTCCACCGTCGGATTCCGCGAGCTTCGGTAAACCGCTCGCCGCCACCGTTCTCAACGATGCCGGCGAGCCGAGCCACGCTTTTTCGGCAAACGCTTCTCGACTGCTCGGACACGCATGTTCAGAGCGGCGTTTGCGGTCAGCAGCGTGGCGATCTGTTTCTGCTGTTGGATGACTTGCTTCTGCTGAGTCTCGATCTGTGCCTGCTGCTCTTTGATGGCATTGACGAAGACGACGCTCAGACGGTCGTATTTGACCCCTTCGACTTCGCCTTTGTCGTTGCGGAACGTTAGCAGAGGCTCGACAGCCGCCACGTCTTCTGCTCCGAAGCCGAGGTCGCGCGGCCCGCCGTTTTTCCAATTGAAACTGATCGGACGCAAGCGATTCATAAGGCTCAAGCCGCCACTGAACGGCTGTAGATCAGTTTTGTAACGCAGACTCGATCCGCACGCCGAGATTTGATTCGAACCATTGAGACATAATGAAGTATTTGGAAAAGATGCGGAGCCAAGGCGATTTGTACCCAGAAATCCGCTTGAGAAAACGCCAAAATAGCTATTGCTACCGTTGCTGTCCCCCTCGACACCGTTGCCATTGATGCTAATGCCAATGACGCCTCTGCCGCCGGATCCGCTGGCGAAGCCACGCACGCCGCTTGGCCCCTGTCCCGAAACGCCATATACGGCAGCTCCGACGAGAACGACCCCAGAAATCGCGTCGTCGTTAAAGTTTTCAACTTTCAATTTTGTGCCGTCAAAGGTCGACGTACCTATGCCAACATCGCCTAATGTGTTGATCACGATTCCATTCGCTTCGGGCGGTATTTGACCCGTCGGACCGTTGAGCAATTGCAGCTTGCCCGCGTTGTATCTGATATCACCGCGGCCCGTCGCTCCCGTAAATGTCATTCCTACCTGGGAGTTCGGTGACCCGAATGCGACCACATGCCCGTTTGTTCCCGCGGCCAATTGCACCCCGTTGGGTAATTGAACTCCGTTTGCTGACTGTGTGATGGCGGTTGAATCGCCGAGCGTTGTGGAACTCGTCCAGACCGGAACCCTGTTCAACGTGCCGGTGCCACCAATGCCGCCGCTCGTTGAGGCTATTGTCAGAGTGTTGCCCGACGGCGTTATCGTTATATTGGAACCTGGCGCGAGGGTGACATTGTCCGTGAGAGTGGTTGCACCCACGGTCACGCTTTTGACCACCTGACCGCTTGCGATCTTTGCCGCGGTTACCGCCGAGTCTGCAAGTTTTGGGGTGGTCACCGCATTGTTAGCCAACGCGGTCGCGTTCTGCGGCCCGGTAACATCGCCCGCCAGCGGCCCGGTGAAATTGACGGCGGTCGTCGCATTGGTCGCGTTCGCAACCGGGCCGGTCACATTGGCACCCGAAATCGTTGCGGTGGTGATCGAGCCGGTGATCTTGCCGCCCGCGACATCCTCGATCTTTGCGTTGGTGACATTTGCATCCGCCAGCTTTGCTGTCGTCACATTGCCATCGGCCAGCTTTGCCGTCGTAATCGCGCTTGCGGCTAGTTCCGCGGTGCCCACTCCGCCCGGTGCAATTCCGACCGTTACGGTCCCACTCGTCCCGCCGCCGCTTAGACCGGTACCCGCCGTTACGCCCGTGATCGTGCCACCGCCACCGCCGCCGGTTAGGTCGGTGTCCGGTGTCCATTGATTCGTGCCGCTATTAAATTTGAGCACCTGTCCGCCGGTCGGGGCCGTGCCCGCGACATTTCGCCCCTGCAAACGCGCGACCGTCGTCGCCGCCTGCGTACCCGTCACATCGCCCACCAGCGGGCCGCTGAAATTGACGGCAGTCGTCGCGTTGGTCGCGTTAATAGCATTTATAGCATTAGTGGCCATGGTCGCGGTTGTAGCATTAGTCGCATTGGTCGCATTATCGGCATTCAGACTTTTTACCGAATACGGAGCACTATTGACTAGCTGTCGCGGTATTAAGGGCGTCAGCGCACCGCCGCCCGATTGCCGAACTCGGATCTCAAGAAACCGATCCGCCCCGGGAAACTGGCTGCCGAAATCGAGCCTAACGGCAAAGATGCCATTAGCGACGGCGACCGTATTGCGGGCAAGAGTCGCTCCAATCTGTGTTCCGCCAGAAGCAGCGTCAAACAGAGCGAATTCAAAATCATAATTAGCATTGGCCGGTGCAATCCCGTCTTTCAGGCTGCCCTGGTATGTGAATTCCGTTGTCTGCGCGGACGTATCTCGTACAATTGCAAACAGTCCCCCTGCACATATAAGCAATGCGATCGCTAATGACTTAAACATTTTCTTCTCCTCCTATGCGGTTCCTGACGTGGTGAAAGTTTGGTCAAGATATATCACATATTTAGAATTAAGTCAGGTTCGGCGTTGCCTGGTGTATATTGCAAAGCGGGCAAAAGCTCCCCTCCTTACAAAGGAGAAGTGGCGGCGTTTCGCCGACGGGGTGGTTCTCTCTGCGCCGGGCAATAGTGTAGCAGTCAAAGAACGAACCACCCCGGCCTTCGGCCACCCCTCCTTTTCCAAGGAGTGGAGCTAGGTGCCGCCCGCTCTTTTGACCAGATATCGTACGTTGCCGTAGATTGGTCGATGCGGTTTAATTATTCGTATGGCGAAAACCCAAAATGAGCTTGCGTTTTTGCGTGATATGGCGGTCGACGGCGAGTGGACGCGGCGGTTTGCGGATCTTGTCGATAAGCATCTGGATCTGAGCGATTCGAAAAATCTGCTTTACATCAATGCAGGTACGGGCGGTCATGCGCTTGCCATTTGTGAGAAGTTTGGCGAAAAAACCAACATCTTTGCATCCTGTGAGAACGAGGACATCTTAAAGATCGCCCGCGACAAGGCGGCCGCTCTACGATCAGATGTTGATTTTTCGATGCTCCGGTTTGAGGACGATGCGTTTGACGCGGTTTTGGCGGATGGGAGCCTTGTACGATTTGCCGATGTGGAAGAATTCATCGAAAATGTCGTGCGTGTTGCCCGGACGACCGGCGATGTCGCCGTATTTTTGCCGACGGCGGGAAGTTTTGGCGAGGTCGTCTCGCTGCTGTGGGAAGTTTTGTTTAACGAAAATCTCGGTGAGTATGGTGCGGCGGCCGAAAAGATCATTACGGATATGCCGACCGTTTCGAGGCTTGAGGCGATCGCTGAGCGGGCGGGCCTTGTAAACATAAAAACCCATACCGCAATCGAGGTTTTTGAATACGAGAACGGCGCCGAATTTATTGCATCGCCGCTCGTCGCCGATTTTCTGCTGCCGCTCTGGCTGGAAATGCTTGACGAAAATGAAAAAGAGCAAATTCCGGAAAAACTTGCTCAGTTGATAGACGCCGAAGACGGCCCCTTGTCGTTCAGATTTTCAGTAAAGGCGACGCTTTTGACCGGTGAAAAAGCGTGATTAAATTGATGCACTGAGGCAACCTTCTTTGGCCTCGCGCATTTTGACGATCAATTCGTCAAACGAGTCGCCCTGCGAGGCACACCCCGGAATCGATGGCGCCTCCGCCCAAAAGCCCCCTTCCTCAGCCTCATGCACCACAACTTTTACATTCATATTTCTATTGACTCTTTGTTTCGGCACGCCGCCGCATTTCCGCCATTAATTCCTCATCGCTCATGTTCGTGATCTGCGGAGCAGCGGTGGTGGTTGACGCAGTTGTTGACAGCTTTTGCTGTTCGGCGGCTTCGTCTTCTTCGGCCTCGCGCATTCCGTCTTTGAAGGCTTTGCGCGACTGTCCTATCGATTTGGCAAGCTGCGGCAAACGGCCCGCTCCGAACAATAAGACGACGATTCCGATCACAAATATGATCTGCGTCGGGCTGTCAAAAATAAAAAGTAAAATTGAGTGTTGCATAATATAATTCTTCCCGAAGAAAGTCCGTTCTTCCGCTGAATCAAAATCGAAAGCTATAGATCACTATGTTTCTAGTGCTCTGTAACATAAGTTCAAGAAGGTTTAGCCACGAATTACACAAATAGCACTAATAATTTTCTCTTTATTTGTGTCATTCGTGTAATTCGTGGCTAATTTCATTTTTTCAAAAACTTAGAATACCCAGCACTAGCCACATTACGA
>JAYVER010000118.1:0-5664 GCA_043748725.1 Chloracidobacterium sp.
CAATCGCCCTCGCAAGACGTTAGGCTTTCAAACGCCCAACGAAGTCTATTTCAAAGATCACGAGCAATCAAAAGTTGCACTTACTACTTGAATCTAAGAGTCTTTATAGTTGCGTGTATGAAGTTTATGACATTGATGGAAAACGAAGCATAAAGAAAGCCGCAAGAAAATACTGCTCGCCTTGATAAATCCCAAAAAAAATGGAAACTCCTCCAAAAAATAACTACGGTTGGGTGATCGTGTGCGTCGCTACCACCGCTCTCATAATCAGCAACGGTCTGACGATCGGGGGATTTCCACCATTCTATAAATCTATCCGCGAGGAATTTGTGCTGAACGGCGCGGTAGATCAATCCTACGCCGAGACTTTTATCGCCAACGGTGCAAATATTGTTTTTTTGATGTCGGGTGTTTTTTCGCTGCTCGGCGGATGGCTGCTGACGCGTATCCGGCTAAAGGTGCTGATGCTCGTCGGATGCGTGATGTTGGGCAGCGGCCTTGTGCTCCACTCGCAGGCAAATACAGCCGAGATCGTTTATCTTGCTCGTTTCCTGATGGGTGCTTCGCTTGGCTTCGTCGGCGTCGCTCCGAATGTCGTACTTGTCTCAAATTGGTTCAGCGTCGGTCGCGGCACCGCGCTTGGCATTGTGCTGACCGGGACAAGTTTGGGCGGCTCGCTTGTGTCATTGATTGCGGGGCCATTGATCGCAAATTACGGTTGGCGAAACGCAATGTTCGCTCTCAGTATGCTCGTCTGGTTTGTGCTTCTGCCGGCGATCACTTTTTTGGTCAAAGAAAAGGACGAAAGTACGGCGGCGGACTCCGAACGTGCCGCTGCCTCTGCCACTGCTCCCGATTCCGACGGAATGACTTTCAGTCAGGCGGTGCGAACGCCGCTGTTTTGGGCTTTCGCCGCGTGTGCCGCTCTCGTTTTTTATCCAATCTTTGTCACGCTCCAACAGTTTATCCTCTACGTTCAAACGCCGAAGATCGGCATCTCGGCCGAATCGGCGGCGTTTGGCCAATCGGCTCTGTTTGCGATCAGTGTCGGCGGCAAGTTTCTGGCTGGCTTTTTGAGCGATAAGTTTAGAGCGGTGCGGGTGATGGTGTTTTTCGCTTTTCTGATGTTTCTGTCGTCGCTCGTTCTGCTCGACCTGACGGCGCGAAATGCGTTGCTCTTTTTACTGCCATTCGCCCTTGGCTACGGTGGAACGTGGGTTTTGCTTCAGCGGCTGTCTGCGGATTTCTTCGGACGACGCGAGATCGGCAAGATACTCGGTGCGATCACCCTCATCGAGGTCACCGGAGCCGCCGTCGGCGGCCGCATCACCGGATATCTCGCCGATCGGGCCGGTGGCGATTACACAAATGCTTTCTACGGCGTCACGATCGTCGCGGGACTGGCGTTCATTTCAACGCTCGTTATTCTCATATTGGATAAACAAAAAAGGCACTCGGTCAGCGAAAGCCTTTGATAACATTGGTGGAGATGAGGAGGGTCGAACTCCTGACCTCTGCATTGCGAACGCAGCGCTCTGCCAAACTGAGCTACATCCCCACACCGCAAGTTAAAGTTAAAAGGGAAAAGTTAAAAGTGCAAGAGGACGCTATCCTTTTTTGATGCTTCACCTGCTTCATCTGAAGCAGGTAAAGCAAAATGGTCGTCCGCCAGTTCCACTGTCCCATGAACGAAATAGTCTATTGCACGCCCACGGGCAGCAGTGAGCCTTTCGGGTCAGATGCAAATGCATATCCGTCCTCTATCTTGCCGATTATCCCGTGAAAACTAATATCGCCCGTCTCCGAAACGACCACAATGACATCGCCCGGACTGTTTTGTTTTTGGTCGACCGGAAATTTTATGATCGTCGCGTTGCCGTTTTCCGAGGCGACAACGTCGTATACAAATGTGTCAGCGTTAAAGCTGAGCGTCTGGCAAAAAGCTACTTCCATTAATTAACTCCAAGAAATTTAGCCACAAATTACACGAATGACACGAATTTAAATTTCTTTATTAGTGATATTCGTGTCATTCGTGGCTAATCTTACCGTTTTGGAATAACAAAGTCCAAAGTGATAGCGTCGTGATCGGAGAGCGGGTTCCCATCTACGTCAATGAGATTGGCGATCGTCAGTGGCTTTGTTCCGGGTGCGCTCTCGATTCTCTTTCCAGCAAACCAATCCAGCCTTGCGGAAACACGTCCGCCGACGCGCCGCGCCGCCCAGAAGATGAACGGGAAGCACCATCGGGGAACCCAATCGCGCAAATTCGTATTCTTTTCGATGCTCTCGACATCGTAATGGAGTGTGCCGACGCCGATATTGTTGAGATCGCGAAAATGGTATCCTCGCGACTCCAATTCGGCAAAGAGCGGCCTGTCAAAATAGCGTTCGGGATGCGGAAGATGGTTCAAGGCCACATTTTTCGGGCCCATGGCCACTCGTCTGAAATAACCCATGATCGCCCGCGTCGAACTCTGCGCATTAAACCCCGTCGTATTCCAATCACCGCCGATGATTACTGGCAGCGGCGGCAGAGTGTCGATATGATCCAGAATGATCTTCATCTGCCTATGCCTGTGAGCACGCGAACAATGTGCGTCGAGATGGACGGTCATCGCCCGAAACTCGCCCGCCGGATGGTCGATGTCGGCAAACAATGCCCGTAAATAACCTAGCCGTTTCTCTTTCCCCCACATCTTGTCTTTGCCGTTCGGCAGCGGCACCGCGTGGACATTTTTCATCGGATAACGCGAAAACATCGCCAAACCGTGAATGGATTTTGTGTTTTCACCGGCCATGTCCGATTCGACACCGCTTCCCTTTTGCAGCGGTATATAAACCGGGGCAAAGGCGTAACTCATCTTCAACGCCCTCGCCAATTCTCTCGCGACAAAGCGATTGCCGCTCCGGGCCATGCCGTAATCAAGCTCGGTAAGCAGCAAAACGTCCTTGTCCTTTAGTTTTTCGTGATTTTCCAGAGCGTCGAGAATACCGTCAAAGCGGATGCCGCGTTCGAGATTCCACGCGAGTGCCTTGACCGGGTTTAGAGTGCGCGATTTATCGCGTTCATACGGGCTAAAGCCCGCACTCTGAACAGGTGACACATCCTCAACGACGACGGCATTCATCACCCGTTCGACATCGGACCGGATCTTCGCATAAAGCCCCGACGCCTCCATCTCCGGCGTTGATTCAAATTTCAAAAGCTCGGGGAAATACTGGTTAAGATCGTGATCCAGGATTGATGGCGGACCCGTGTGTGAAGTGGCTTGCGGCGTCATAAAAAGATTTAGGATACGCCACCGACGGGAAAAACAAAAACCCCGGTCAGTCGTCATAACGCTCTTTGACCGGAGCGACGGCCAGGAAATCGTTTGTGATCCGCTCGGTATAAATGCTGAGCAACTCTTCGATCCGGTCGGCACGCGTCGAGTGAAAGATCATCCCGACGTGCTTAGGTTTGTTGATCTTGTAAACGATCTCTTCGTCGGTGTAATGGGAGGTGTCGGGCTGGTCAACATTAGCGAGTGCGAGAGTTATGCCCGCAAAATCCTTACGCAATTTGAGAAGTTTATATGGTTTTTCTTCGGTAGCAGTCTCGAGTTTTGCCCATTCGCGCCAGAGATTAAAGCCACAGGCGTGCTCCAGAACGTTGGCAATATACGCGCCGCCGACGCGGCATGCGACCTCG
This sequence comes from Chloracidobacterium sp., assembly GCA_043748725.1. Lineage (GTDB taxonomy): Bacteria > Acidobacteriota > Blastocatellia > Pyrinomonadales > Pyrinomonadaceae > OLB17. Next base: position 3,695 of record JAYVER010000118.1, read on the forward strand.
AGTAAATAAAATTGACCGTCCACGTCACTCTGCAAAAACTCGGCATGTGAGACGCCGCGATCATACTTAAAAGCCATCAGTAAGGCACGGTTTAGCAACTCCAACTGCTTTCGCTCATCTGAGCGATACGGAACGATCGACGAAGTGAAAACTCCTCCATAATGCGACACTTTAAATGGAGTTGTGCCGTACTGACTAACCCCGCAAGCATGCACCTTGCCGCCCTCGACGACCGAATCAACGTGATAAACGCGGCCCTCGATAAACCTCTCGATCAAAAACTGCGACGGATGATCGCGCCAGTTGTTGCGTCCGTCGAGGTCCGTCAAAACATCCCAAACCTCACCTTCGGTCTCGCATTTTCTGATCCCGAACGCCGAAACCTCATGCCTCGGCTTTACGATCAATGGGGCCGGAACGTCGTTCAAAAATTGATTAATTTGCTGAGCGGTAAAAGCTCCGGTAAATTCCGGGCAAGCAATACCGGCATTTGCTGCGATGCGGCGCATGGTCAGCTTGTCGCGAAACCGCAGAGCGTGCGAGCAGCTCATGCCCGGAAGATTGAGGTGCTCGCGCACCATCGCCGCCGTTAAGACGTCGAACTCATCCAAGCCGACGACGCGGTCGACGGCCCTCGAACCGGCTATGTTTGTGACCGCACGAACATATTCATGGACATCGGCATCATCGTCGACCGTTTTGACGTCATTCAATGCCGTCCATGCCCATGGCGAATCGAGCAGTTTTTTTCTCGTCACAAGCGTCACGTGCCAGCCGCGCCCATGGGCCTCTTCGAGGAATTCATTACCCTTATGTTCGCTCGCGATGCAGACAATGTGATTCTTCATAAAATGTCCGATAAACTTAAGTTTGTCAAACTTCCAGTTCCAATTTTATTTTGAATGAAAAGAATGGCACAATTTAGCTCGAAAGACAATAAATACTTGTCTTAGCGTGCGTTCGGCACAGCGTTTTTGAGGTTTTACTATGGGCGGTATCGATCCGATCAATTTAGTCAGTAATCTGGTCATCTACATGGTGGTTTTGCTCCTCGCGATCTCGGCTCACGAGGCGGGCCATGCGTGGATGTCGTACAAATTCGGCGACGATACGGCCTATATGTTGGGTCGCGTAACGCTGAATCCGATAAAGCACACCGACCCGATCGGAACTCTGCTGATCCCGATTCTGAGTTTTGTTTTCGGGGCGTTGGGCGGCGGGCTTGGTCGCATCCCGTTGATCGGATGGGGAATACCGACGCCGGTGAACCCGCGAAAATGGACAAATTATAAGCTGGCAAACGTAATGGTCTCGATCGCCGGGGTTCTGGCGAATTTGATTTTGCTGATAATTGGCATTATCGCGGCAAAGATACTGATGTTGACCCAAAGTTTCCAACTCGGCGACTTCTTTGGCCAAAGCATGAACCCGTTCGCGATACTTGTCGGCAATCTGATGAGGCTAAATTTGTCGCTCTTCGTGTTCAATCTACTGCCATTCCCACCGCTCGACGGCAGTAAGATTTTATCGACATTTCTGCCCGAAAGTTTTCAGCCTGTCTTCGCGATGCTAGAACAATACGGCTTTATTATTCTAATGGGACTTATCTATATTGGCGTGATCAATATCATCATCACCCCGTTTTATTACGCTCTGATCTATATTCTCGCGGCTTAAGCTCATGAAAAAACGCATTTTCAGCGGCGCTCAGCCGACCGGTGAGCTTCATATCGGCAACTACCTCGGAGCACTAAAAAATTGGGTTGCTCTACAGGACGAGTACGAGAGCTTTTACTGCATCGTAAATCTCCACGCCATCACGTTGCCCCAGGACCCGAAGGTTTTACGCCAAAAGACGCTTGATCTTGCACGCATCTATCTCGCCGCCGGCATCGATCCCGAAAAATCGACGGTATTTATCCAATCAGACGTTCCTGCTCATGCTGAATTGGCATGGGTACTGAATTGCA
>JAYVER010000119.1:0-5662 GCA_043748725.1 Chloracidobacterium sp.
AAAACCAGCCGTTTTTATTAACTGCTCGATTCGCAAAAAAATCGAGTGTCCTGTGCGCCCGGTCGAGAGCCGCCTTGCGCGTGACCCAACCGCGATCGGCGGCAGCGCACAGACCGCTCAAACCGAATCCGGTTGAGGCAATGCTCGCGACACGATAGTGTGATTCGCCAATCTGCGGTGGAGTTCCGTCGGTACGGGCACGATCAAGCGAGAGGCCGGTTTTTGGATCGGAATGTTCCCAAAAGAATTGAAACGTTCGTTTTTCGAGGTCTTCGAGAAAAGCGTCGTCCGCCTGGGATATTTTTGCCGCCGGAACGGCTTTCGTCTGACCGGCTTGTTTCGTTCGCGGCAGACGGCTATTTTCTATCTTTTTTTTTTCGATTGCAGCCGGACCGACGGTCAGATCGCCGACGAGACCGCCCTCGGAGCTATTGCCGACATAGATCTTAAATTCGCCGGGCTCGACCGTGAACTTCATATCGCGATCTAAAAAGCCAAGTTCCTTTGGCGAAAGCACGAATTCAACTCGGCGTTTCTCACCCGCCCGCAAAGTTATTCGCCGAAAACCTTTTAACTCGCGGACGGGCCTCGTGACGCTCGCGGCGACGTCCTGAATATAAACTTGCACAACTTCGTCGCCGGGACGTGTACCGAGATTTTCTAATTCGACGCTTACCGTCACGCTTTCCGCAGGCGCAATATTTGTTTTGCTGAGCCGCAGATCGCTTATGCCGAATTTTGTGTAGCTCAGCCCGAATCCGAACGGATAAAGCGGCGTATTCGGCACGTCCAGGTATTTCGACGTATATCGATTCTCCGGCTCCAGAGGCCGACCGGTCGATTTATGATTGTAATAGATCGGTATCTGGCCGACGGAACGGGGGAACGTCACCGGCAGCTTTCCGCCGGGATTTGCATCGCCAAAAAGCACATCGGCGACGGCGGCTCCGCCCATAGTCCCGGAATGCCAGGTCTCAAGGATCGCCGGCGAATTTTCAGCAAGCCAGTTTATCGTCAGCGGCCGTCCGTTTTTGAGAACAACGGCATACGTTTTTCCCGTCGCATGGATCGCTTTTATCAGATCAAGCTGTCTGCCCGGAAGATCGATATTTGACCGCGAGGCAGCCTCGCCGCTTATGTCGCGGGTTTCGCCAGCGATAATGATCGTAAAATCCGAGTCTTTAGCCGCGTTGACCGCCTTGTCAAAATCCTTGTCGCTGTCGCAGATCAACTCGCAGCCTTTCTCGTAAACCACTTTTGTACCCGTTCCGAGCTTTTGCCGGATGCCTTCGAGTATAGTGACCGAATCTTCGGCCTTGGCGTCACCCGCCCACCAATCAAGCGTATTTGCCTTGTCCGAGGCGAGGGCGCCGACGACCGCAATACTCTTTACATTTTTACTGATCGGCAATGTCTCGTGCTCGTTTTTAAGCAGTACGAACGACTCGACGGCAGAATCGCGAGCGGCCTGCATGAACTCGGGTTTTTTCAACGTGATTTTTTCGAGATTTTCATCAACAAACGGCCTTTCGAAAAGGCCAAGGCGAAATTTCGCCCGCAATACATTTTTCACGGCATCGTCTATCGTTTTTATCGATACTTTGCCGCTTTTGACAAGCTGCTCGCCGTTTTGAACATAGGTACGGCTGACCATTTCGATGTCAGTGCCGGCGTTCATGGCGTACATCGCTGCTTGCGTTTCATTGGCCGCCAGGCCATGGGCGATCAATTCCTTTACGGACGTGTAATCGCTGACGACTAGCCCGTCGAATTTCCACTCGTTCCTTAAAACTTGCTTTAAAAGAAATGGATTGGCTGTTGACGGAATACCGTTGAGATCGTCAAACGCGGTCATAAAACTGCCGACGCCTGCGTCCTTTGCGGCTTTGAACGGCACTAGATAAACGCCCCGCAAAGTGCGCTCGCTCATATCGACTGTATTGTAGTCGCGCCCCGCTTCGGCGGCGCCATAGGCGGCAAAATGCTTGGCGCATGCCATGATCTTGTCCGGCCGTGACATATCCGAACCCTGAAACCCGCGTACATACGCCGCCGCCATCAGCGAGCCGAGAAACGGATCCTCACCCGCGCCTTCCATGATTCGTCCCCAACGCGGGTCGCGTGCAATGTCGACCATCGGTGCAAACGTCCAATGCAGACCGACGCTCCGAGCTTCGGCAGCGGCAACGCCCGCGTCGCGCTCCACCATGCCGGGGTCCCAGCTCGCGGCCAGTCCAAGAGGTATCGGAAAGAGGGTGCGGTAGCCGTGAATAACGTCGAAACCAAACAGCATCGGTACCTTTAACCGCGACTCGAGCGCGGCCCGTTGCAGCTCGTTTGTATATTTTGCCCCGCGGACATTGAGCGTCGACCCGAGCAAACCTTTCCTTGCCATCTCAATCTGTTCAGGCCGGGCATTCCCCGCATAATCGCCGTCAAGCATTTGAAGCTGCCCGAGCTTTTCGGCCAAAGTCATCTTGACAATCAAAGTATTGATCTTTTGCTCAAAGACAAGTTTTTGTGAAAAAACGATTTGAGCATTTAGGCTGAAAATAAATATGAATCCTAAAAGTTTTGTGATTGTCATCGAAAAATCCTTACAAATTACATATACGAAATTGTTTTATTGCATAATAATATCGTGTGAGCTTACGCACTAACTAACAATGGCCGTTTGAAAATATGAAGAATGTTCTAATGCTATTTACAATTATTTTCGTTTTCATGACGGTTTCGGCGTTTTCGCAAAAGACGGTTGATGTCAAACAAACCCTGTCCGAAGCCGCTAATTATCTACAAACAGGCAACTTTGACGAAGCCGAAAAGGTTTTGCTGCAAGCCAGAACATCCGCGCCAAATAACTCCGATGTCCATAATTTGCTCGGCATTATCTATGATCAAAAAAATAATTTCAAGGCGGCTGAAATGGAATATCGAACCGCAATTCGTCTTAATCCCAAAGCCGTTTCACCACTCGCAAATCTTGGCGTTTTGCTGGCAAAAACAACGCGCGAAAAAGATGCCATTCAAACATTTGAAACTGCACTAAAACTAAATCCAAATCATCCGCAAACCATTTTCAATCTTGGTTTTCTGTATGGTTCGGTTGGAGATCTGCCTCATGCTATTGAATTTTTGCAAAAGGCTAACCTGATCCAGCCAAACAGTTACGAAATTCTTTTAAAGCTCGGCACAGCACTACATCAAACTAAAAAACTGGACGACGCAAAAGCTATTTTTGTTTCGGCAAATTCCGTCGCCCCAACCGCCGCCGAACCCATTTATTACTTGGGCGTAATCGCTTTTGAACAAAATTCGGACGAAACGGCATATCAATATTTTGAAAATGCTTTAACTCAAAATCCAAATCTTGCCGACGCAAATTTCATGCTTGGCGAAATTCTTGCGAAACAGAAACGCTATGCAGAAGCTGTCAGTGCTTATGAAAAAGCTGTTTCCCAGGACAAAACCAAGTCAGTCTATTTTGTCCGGCTTGGAGGAACTTATCTGATCAATAATGATTTTGAAAAAGCCTTTCACTATTTCAACCAAGCATCGGTGTTGTTTCCTAAGATTCCGGAAATACGATATTTTCTGGCTATCTCGGCACGTGCTCTTGGCAATTACGATTTATCAATAAGCGAGGTAAAAACCGCACTTAGTCTTAAGGAAACTGCCGATTCGAACGCCCTTCTGGGAGCAATATTAGCCGACCGAAACGAAATTGTTGAAGCAGAAAAATATTTGCGAAAGGCAATTTTACTCAATCCAAATCATTTCAATTCTCAATACGATCTGGGCCGGCTGCTTGTCAAACATCAAAGGTTTGCCGAAGCCCTACCCGTTCTCCAGCGGGCCACGTCCTTAATGCCAAATAACCCGGACGTTCATTACCAGCTTTTCCTGACGTATTCACGTCTCAAACGAAAAGCAGAGGCGGATAAAGAGCTTGCAGTATTCAAACAACTTTCGGACAAAAAATAGACAATCAATTTTTAGAAAACTCAATTTGGTCAATCAAAATTCTGCCCGTTTTGGGGCGACTGTTGATGTCATCGAAAACAACGACAAACTCTTCGAATGGCTTAGGCTGATTTTTGTCAAAACTTCTCGGGTCAACAGTCAGCGAAATTTTTTGCCATTTATCCGTGATATTTTCCACGAAAAACGAGGCTTTGCCATGTCTCTTATCTTTGAGTTCTATTTTGATTTTTGGCGTAAAGCCTTTCCGGGTATCGCCTTTAACGTAGAAACTTAAAGTGCCAAAGTCAGCGACTTGAGCAGTGCCGATTTTCAACCAAAAACCGTTGTAAGCAGGATTTGAAGAGTCAACATCATAATCCAGTTGTAAAGACTTACCACCGGTTAAAGCTAAAGCATCGTCTTTGGCAAAGGACATTTTGCAGCCTTGAGTCAAATCGTTCGGGTCTTTATCCCAAGTTCCAAAATCTTCGCCCAAGTTGGTCAGTTTATCGCCTTTGTTAAAATCCGCGATAACTAATTTGTTTGATTGGGCATTTAATACAATGCAAAGGCTGCAAATCAATATAAAGAAAACGAAAACTTTTCGCACAATAAACCCTTAAAATGATCAAGCTGTGGCAGGGTTTTTACCAGACATCAAAAACCCTGCCACAGCTTATCACCAAACCTAGAAGCTAAAGCGAATTTGGAACTCACCCACTCTGCCGGCAAGCGCTGTATCGATTCTGCCAAAATTCGAAAAATCAACCCGGGTGTTGCCATCAAGGTGATTAAACGGAGTCAGATTTAGATTGTTAAAAATATTGAAGAAATTGAAGCGTACATCTACGTTTGCATTTTCACCTAAGAACCCCCGGTTGCCTAAACCGAATTTCTTGGCAAAGGTCATATCAACATCAAAATACCGAGGACCTCTTAACGCATTTCTGCCAATTGCCGGGCGATTTTGAAATGGATCGCCTCCACCCCTAATGGTGTTGCCAAAAATTGTCGTTCCGGAGGCTCCGAAGATGCCATTTGGTCTGAGGAAATTAGCATTCGTATTGCTAGACGGTTGTGCCCCGGTGTATGACGTAGGGCGAATCTGGCAAAACCCTCCCGGAGTCTGCGCTTGTTGTAAACACGTATCGATAAATGGTGTCCATGGAAAACCGCTGTTCCAGGTTACAATCGAGCTGACCTGCAACCCACCCAGAAGTTTGCCTGACAAACTATTTTTATTACTGAAAAAAGGAAGATCCCAAGTACCTGATGCCACAAATGCGTGTCTTACATCAAAGTCTGATGGCCCCCGCTCTTCTTTTTGATCGAGCGGAAAAGTTTGATTTGTGCAGGCACATGGTGACTCAAACGATGCGGTGTCGATACTCTTACTCCAGCGATAATTCATATCAAAGGAGACTCGCCTTACTAATCTCCCCTGCAACCGTGTGATCATCGCATTGTAATTTGAATTCACATCAGGCATTGCAAAAAACACGTTACCCGTGCCGGGATTCCCGCCACCTATTACGGTACTGTTTAGATTTTGAATCCTGACGAAATGCCGACCCATACTGCCCTGATAGCCGACCGTTGCCACCAAATTGGCAGGCAGCTGATATTGTCCTTCGAGCGAATATCTGTAAACGGTTGCATCGGGCAGATGTCGCGGCGTCCCATAAATTTCGGCACCGCC